>DKAS01000125.1 GCA_002448875.1 Proteobacteria bacterium UBA6920
CGGTTCGGCCATCACCTGGAAGTATCCCAGTTGCATCCTGCGCGGTAACGATTCGGTCGGCGAATTCTATTCGGTGGCGGTGACCCGCGGCAAACAGCAGGCGGATACCGGTACCAAGATGATTCATCTGGGGCGCAACACCCGCAGCACCATCGTCTCCAAGGGGATTTCCGCCGCTCAAGGCAGCAATGCCTATCGCGGTCTGGTGCGCATCGGCCCCAAGGCGGTGAACGCGCGCAATCATACCCAGTGTGATTCGCTGTTGATCGGCGATCGTTGCAGCGCCCACACCTATCCCTATGTGGAAGTGCGCCACCCCAGCGCCAAGGTCGAACACGAGGCTACCACCTCCAAGATCGGTGAGGACCAGCTGTTCTACTGCCGCCAGCGTGGCCTGTCGACGGAAGACGCGGTGGCGATGATCGTCAACGGTTTCTGCAAGGAAGTGTTCAAGGAATTGCCGATGGAATTCGCGGCCGAAGCACAGAAGCTGCTCAATGTGACCCTCGAAGGCGCCGTAGGTTAACTGTTACAGGACAAGACAATGCTGAAAATTCACGATTTACACGCCACGGTCGATGGCACTCCCATACTCAAAGGTCTCAACCTGGAAATCGGCGCCGGCGAAATTCACGCCATCATGGGGCCCAATGGCGCCGGCAAGAGCACGCTGGCCAATGTGCTGAGCGGCCGTGACGGATACAGCGTCACCGGCGGACAAATCAATTTTCTCGGTCGCGATCTGCTGCCGCTGTCGGTGGAAGAGCGGGCCCATCTGGGCCTGTTCCTCGCCATGCAGTATCCGGTGGAACTGCCCGGCGTCAACAATATGGTGTTTCTCAAGGAAGCGCTGAGCCGGGTGATGCAGGCGCGCGGTCAGGCGCCCCTGGACGCGGTGGCGTTTATGAAACTGGTGGGCGAAACGGCGAAAAAAGTCAACCTCGATCCGGCCCTGCTCAAGCGCAGCGTCAACGCCGGTTTTTCCGGTGGTGAAAAGAAACGCAACGAAATTTTTCAGATGGCGCTGCTGCAGCCGCGCCTGGCGATTCTCGACGAGACCGACTCCGGTCTGGACATCGACGCCCTGCGTATCGTTTCCGACGGCGTCAACAAACTGCGCGATCCCGGCCGTTCGATGATCATCGTCACGCATTACCAGCGTCTGCTGGACTATATCGAGCCGGATTTCGTGCATGTGCTGGCCGGCGGCCGCATCGTGCGCTCCGGCGACAAGTCCCTGGCTCGCGAGCTGGAAAGCAAGGGCTACGCCTGGCTGGCCGGCGAGGTCGCGGCATGAAAACCGCCCATCCTTCCCTGCAGCGCTATCTGGGCATGCTGGAAGACACGGCATCGCGACCGTGGACGGTGGATTCCACCGGCCTGGAGGCGATGCGCGCCGCGGCCCGCGCCCATCTGTTGCAACAGGGATTTCCCGACCGCAAGCAGGAAGTCTGGCGCTATACGCCGGTGGACAGGCTGCTGGCGCTGAATTTCGTGGCGGCCGCGCCCCACGACCAGGCTGTCGCTGCGCCGCAGGCGTTGCCGGAACTGGACAGCTATCGCCTGGTGTTCGTCAACGGCTTTTTCGACGCCGCCGCCTCGCATCTGCAGGCCTTGCCCGCGGGGGTGACGGTGCACGGCCTGGCGGCACTGGCGCGCAGCCAGCCGCAAGTGCTGGACGGCGCGTTGCGCGATTTTCCCGCGCCGACGGTCAATGCGTTTACCGCCATGCATACCCTGTTGTCCAGCGATGGCATCTATATTCACGTCGCTGACGGCGTGCACGTCGATAAACCGATCGAGATCATCCATCATGCCGTGGCCGGCGATCAGGCGGTGACCAGCGTTCCACGCATCATGGTTTCCCTCGCGGCCGGCGCCCGGCTGACATGGATAGAACGTTTCGGGCACAGCGGCCGTTCTTTTTATTTTCAGAACGTGGTGGCGCAGATCGATCTGGCGGCAGGTGCCTCCCTGGACCACTACCGTTTGCTGGAGGAAGGCAATGAGGCCTTTCATCTGTCCAGTATCCAGTTGCGGCAGCAGGGCAACAGCAGTTATCGCGGCCTGAGCATGCATCTAGGCGGCAGCTGGCTGCGCAGCGATATTCAGGTGGATCTCGACGGCGAGGGCGCGCGCAATCAACTGGCGGGTTTCAGTTTCGTCGATCACGGCCAGCTTTCCGATATTCATACCCAGGTGCGGCACAACGCGCCCGGCTGCACCAGCAGTGAGAATTTCCGTAGCCTGCTGCTGGGCGCGGGTCGCATGGTGTTCGACGGCCTGGTGCGGGTGGCGCCGGACGCGCAGCGCAGCGAAGCCGTCATGCGCAATGACAATATGCTGTTGAGCGAGAACGCAGAGGTGGACAGCAAGCCGCAGCTGCAGATTTTCGCCGATGACGTCAAATGCAGTCATGGTGCCACTGTTGGCCAGTTGGACGCGGATCAGGTGTTCTACCTGCGCTCGCGTGGCATCGACATCGGTATGGCGAAAAAGCTGCTGTGTCAGGGCTTTATCGCCAGTGTCGTCGATGACTGCGAATTGCAACCGGTGCGCGCACATGCGCTGCGCGCCATAGACAGCGCGCTGGATCGCGCCATGTCGTCGATGGCGAACTAGCTGGCAAGCGGAGAAAACATGGTGAGCAACAATCTACAACAATCCCCGACGGACACCCCGGTCGGCGCCGCGCCGGCCCATATCACTTCCGCCGTGCCCGGTCTGGACCAGGGCGTGGTGGCGGCTTTGCGCACGGTCTACGACCCGGAAATCCCCGTCAATATTTTCGATCTCGGCCTGGTCTATCGCATTGCCATCGACGCCGAGGGCAATGTTGAAATCGATATGACCTTGACTACGGTCGGCTGCCCGGTGGCGCACATCATGCCCGGCCGGGTGGAGGAGGCGGCGCGCGGCGTCGACGGCGTCGGCGCGGTCAGCGTCAATCTGGTCTGGGATCCGCCCTGGACGCGCGAGCGGATGTCCGATATCGCGCGCCTGGAATTGGGAATGTTTTGAGCAGCAAGCGAGGTAAACAATGGCAATTACCCTGACACCGGAGGCGGCGCAGCACATCAACGCCATGCTGGGCAAGCGCGGCAGCGGCATCGGTTTGCGTCTGGGCACCAAACTGTCCGGTTGCACCGGCTACAGCTATGTGGTCGACTATGCCGATGCGGTCGGCGCCGATGACCTGGTATTCGAGAGTCACGGCGTGAAAGTCGTGGTGGCGGCGCAGAGCCTGCCGCAGCTGGACGGCATGGAACTGCATTTCGTCCGTAACAATATGCTCAATCAGGGCTTCGAGTTCCGCAATCCCAATGTGGCGGACACCTGCGGCTGCGGCGCCTCGTTCAGTGTTGGCGGCAAGGAACGGACAGCCTGATGAAAACCCTGGACGAACTGGCCGACATTTTCGAACTGCTGGGCGATTGGGATCAGCGCTACCAGTTTCTGATCGAAATCGGCGAATCGCTGCCGGCCATGCCGCCGGAGGCCCGCACCGACGCCAACAAAGTGAAGGAGTGCATGAGCCAGGTCTGGGTGCAGGCTTACTGGCAGGATGCGGCGCGCGGCGGCATTGCCTACCACGGTGATTGCGATACCAGCATCATCAAAGGCGTGCTGGCGCTGCTGATTCAATTGTGCGAAGGCAAGACCGCGCAGGAAATCTCCGCGCTGGATGTCGATGAGTTTTTTCAGCGCCTGGGTCTGGACCAGCACCTGTCACCCAATCGCCATGTCGGCGTCTACGCCATCGTACGCCTGATGCAGAAACAGGCGCAGGCGCTGTCCGCCGCAGCTCGCACCGCCGGGGTGGCGACGGGCGGCTTGCAAATAGTCCTCCACTGAGCAGACGCCGGCGCTTCAGGCCGGCGGTTCCGCCACTAGAGTTTCGTAGGGATAACGCCGGCTGATCAGGCCGTTGAACAGAAACACATCCAACAGGTTCTCGTAGGCGTCGCGCGGGATGGCGGGGCTTTCCCGCCAGCAACCCAGTTGCTGATAGGCGGCGATGGTACGGGTCAGCACCGCCAGATCGATGCCGGGAAAAAACCCCGCCTCGTATTCGCGGGCGGCGATTTCCGCTGCCGGTGCCGCCAACACATAGGTCTGCGCCTTGCGATAGGCGCGCATGAAGGCGCGTGCCATTTCCGTCTGCAGCCAGTTGCGGTGGCAGCACAGGCTGGAAAAAGCGATATCGCCCAGAAGATCGCCGACCGCGGCCAGCACATGGCCGACGCCGTCCTGTTGCAATTGCTGCGGCGCTGGACCCTGTAAATGGATGTAATCGCCCTGGCCGGCGCGAAACGCCAGGATCATGCTGTTGACGTCGCCGGCGTCGACTACCCGCAGCTGGGAGAAATCCACGCCCTGCTTGTGCAAGCCATATTTAAGCGTGGCCAGGGGCTGAAACAGGTGATCCACCAGCACCAGCTTGCCGCACAGATTGGACCAGCGAAAATCCTCTTCCGCCTGTCTGCCGGCGATGAAAAAACCGTCGCGGGCGTTGATCTGGGCGAAGTGCACGATGTTGTCGCGTACCCCCTGTTCCAGGCCGGCGAAGCCGGTGGCGACCGCGGACTGGGCGACATGGCACTTGCCGCGGGTGATGAGATCGGGAATGCGCTGGCCGGCGGCGGGCAGGCTGTAACGGGGTTGCAGGCCCTCGGCCTCGAGAAATCCACCGGCCACTGCCAGCAACAATGGGCTGTAAAACGCGGAATGGCGCAGCGCCATGATATTGATTTGCGTCATCGGTGTGTGCTCGCGGGTTGGGGATGCGTCGATCAGAAATGGCGCGCGCCGCGTCGGTGTCAGTCCGTGACGACACCCCAGGAATAACACCAGCCGCCATATTGCTTCATCAGCCGGGTGACTTCGCTCTGCACGCCCGCGATCAACTCGTAGGTAATGGTATCATTGATCCGCAGTGACAGGTAACCTTTGTCGCCCGCGGCGGCGTCGCTGCCGGGTTCGATGCGGGTGGCAGCGGGATAGGCGGCGCCCAGGGCGGCGATGGCGGCCGGAGGCGGCGGCCAGGCGCTGAAGTCGATCTTGAACTCCACGGGATATTGCCGCGAGAAATCGAAATTTTCCGCTGCCAGCTGACGCAAAGCGTCGCCATCGGCGTTATCGGGCCAGTTCATAATGTCTTCGTCTCCATCTTGTCATGAAACTTGGGTAGCGCTGAAGCAATCCGGTGAACTGGCCGCCGTCGACAACCAGGCGAATAGAAAATGCTGTGTTTTAGTTTTTCTTGTCGCGTTCGAATGCCGTCGATTTTAGTCAATCGTCGGGGCCGTTGCCAGAGGCCGGAGTTGGTCAAATCTTTAAGGTAATGATTGTTCGAGCGTCACTGGCAATTGATTGGCGAAAAAATGGCCGAACTGTGCCGCCGCCATCAATTCAACGTGCCCCGCGGGGATAGTCGGGGCGTATTATTTAAAGCACGGCAATTACTGGTCCGTGCCGGGGCGCGGGTGACAGACAGGCCGCGATTACGGTGACCGCTTATGTTCGCATGGAGACATTGCCTCATCGCCTGCTGCCTGCTGCCGGTTACGGCCTGCCAGACGCCCAACTATTTCCTTCTGCATCCCGACGCCGAACCGTCGGCGGTGAATAGCCGCGTCGAAGAGCAGACCGCCGGTGATCTGCGCCTGCATCTGTCGTGGGCGGAGCCTGCCGGAGCAGGGCCGTTTGCCACCGTCATTGTCCATCCGCACGGCGGTAAAACCATAGTCGAGATGCAGGGTGTGATCTGGGATCTGGCGCAACATGGTTTTCTCGCCGTGGCCGTCGATTATCAGCGACGCATCGACGGTCAATGGCGGCGCACCTTGTTCGCCTGGCGCGAACCACAGGACGCCCTGCAGGCCTTGCTTGCGGTACGCCGTAATCCGCGGGTGGACGGCGGGCGCATCGCCCTGCTGGGATTTTCTCAGGGTGCCATGCTCAGTCTGCTGATCGCGGCCACCGCGCCGCAACAGGTCAGGGCGGTGGCGGCATATTATCCGGTGGCGGATTTTAATGCCTGGTTTTCCCGGCCAAAACGCAACTTCATCGAAGCCTGGGTCTATACACTGATGCGCCGCCAATTCCGCAGCGAGTCCGGCGCGCGCAGCGAGGAGGAATTCACCGAAATTCTACGGCGCGCTTCCCCGCTCAACTCCCTGGCAGGCATCAGTGCGCCGGTGTTGCTGGTGCATGGCGAACAGGATCAGTCGGCGCCGGTGGGCGAATCCCGGGTGCTATGGCAGCGGCTGCGGGAACTGGGCAAGGAGGCCGATTTACTCGTACTGCCCGGTGCGGTGCATATCTTCAATTTTCGCCAGCTGGCGCCGGGACGGCAGGCCTGGGACTATACGCTGGATTGGTTGCATCGCAAGCTCGCCGCTGCCGATGCGCAGCCACCGCTTTACTGAGCGGGAATTTCCGCATGCACCCGCGCACCGGGCGATTGCAAATTCCGGCGCACGGGATTTAAATACAGGTAACGCCGGTCATCGGCCTTCACAGGAGCTCGCATGGTGGATCAGAATCCAGCAAGTGGCAAACCCCTGGGCGTGGAGAACCACGAGGAACTCAGCCATATCGCCGTTACCCAGCAGCAGTTCGCGCAGGCGACGCGATTCATCGCTTCGATGAAGGCCGGTCTCATCGATTTTCTCAACGTTCCCAAGCGCTCGCTGACTGTGTGTTTTCCCATCGAAATGGACGATGGCAGCGTGCGCACCTACCACGGCCACCGGGTGGTACATAACCGGGTGCTGGGGCCGGGCAAGGGCGGCATTCGTTTTCATCCCGCGGTTACCCTGGACGAGGTGCAGTCCCTGGCCGCGCTGATGACCTGGAAGTGCGCGCTGGTGGGTGTGCCCTTCGGCGGCGCCAAGGGCGGCGTGGTGTGCAATCCGAAGGAATTGAGCGAGAGCGAGTTGCGGCGCATCACCCGCCGCTTCACTTCCGAGATCAGTCCGTTCATCGGCCCCTATATCGATATTCCCGCGCCCGATCTCTACACCAATGCGCAAACCATGGCCTGGATCTACGATACCTACGATATCCTGCATGCCGGCCGTAACAACCGCGCGGTGGTCACCGGCAAACCGCCGGACCTGGGCGGTTCCGCCGGTCGCGCTCAGGCCACCGGGCTGGGCGTGTTGTTCGCCACCGAACACATGCTGGGTAACGGCATCGTCGCTGATCTGCTGTCGCTGGCGGGCGCGCGGGTGGTGATCCAGGGCTTCGGCGACGTGGGCGCGGTGGCAGCCTCGGCCTTCACCGGCGCCGGAGCGAAGATCATCGGCATCAGCGACAGCCAGGGCGGCATCGTCAATCCCGAGGGTCTGGATCTGGATGCGGCGCGTGCCCATAAAAAGCAGACCGGCACCCTGGTGGGCACACCGGGTACCATCAATGTCAGCAATGCCGAATTACTGGAAATAGACTGCGATATCCTGGTGCCCGCGGCCACCAGTTTTCAGATCACTGCCGACAATGCCGAGCGTATCAAGACCCGGGTGGTGGTCGAGGGTGGCAATGCGCCGATCACCCTGCAGGCCGATGCCATACTCAATCAGCGCGGGGTAGTGGTGATTCCCGATATCCTGGCCAATGCCGGTGGCGTTACCGTCAGTTATTTCGAATGGGTGCAGAACAACCAGAACGAATCCTGGGAACTGGACGAGGTGATTCAAAAGCTGCGCCGCATGATGCACCGGGCGGTGGACGACACCTATCAGCGCTGGCAGAGCCTGCGCGCCCAGGCGGCGCCCAGTGAAGACCCGGCGCAGATCAGCCTGCGTACCGCCGCCCTGGTAGTGGCCATCGAACGGGTGGTGAAAGTGACGCTGGAACGGGGGATCTGGCCGTAGTCCGGGCGGCGCCGCGCCGGGAAGCAAGCCGGTACTTGCCGATTCGACGCGCCAGCCGGGGCGGCGGTTTCCACCCTGATCTGTTCGGTCAGACCTTGGGCGGATTTTGCTTTATCTCGGTCTTCTTGCCGCGAAACGCCGTGAACAGATCACGGTGCGACCGCAGAGAGAATTCATCAGTTCGCGTTTCGTATTCCCTGATCCAGGCGAGCAACATCGCCAGATTCCGGTTCTGTTGTTCCGGCGACGCGTATTTGTGCGGTTCCCAGGGGCGGTTGCGGCAATTTTCCACGCAGGCATCGATCCCCGGGTTGAGAAACACGATTTCGGTCGCTTCCGCGAGCACTAGACGAATGAGATCGGAGTAACATCCCTCGATCACCCAGTTCGCCTGGGTGTCGAGAAACGTCCGCATGGCGCGCAGGCTTTGCTCCAGGGGCTTTCTCGTCGGCGGTGTGGTGTTCTCCCAGGCGAGCGTATCCAGGTCAAGATGGGCGAGGCCGTGTTTCGCGCGGAGTTCTCCGGCCAGGGTGGTTTTCCCGGCGGCGGAATTGCCAAACACGATGATTCTAATCACGATGCACCTCCGTGTCGGATTGATTTTCCCGCAGGTGTGTTTTCGCAGTTGGCGGGCGGCCATGGATTTCAGCCATTGCCGCGGGTTCTGACTGTGGATCGGCGCTAAACGGTCCCCAGCCGCAGGGCGCAAACGGTTGTCGCACAGCGGCGCCGTCCGCTACCGGCGCATGGCAGAGTACGCTACCTTTGTAGTAGAGTTCGGGAGATCTCGTCAAGAAGATTTCACCGGTGAGTATTCAACCCAGCGAAGGGTCCGACTATGTCCGCACTGTTTTCCCCTCTGCAGCTGCGCCAGCTGCAACTGCGCAATCGTATTTTTCTTTCTCCCATGTGCCAGTACTCGGCGGTCGACGGCGTCGCCAATGACTGGCATCTGGTACATCTCGGCAGCCGCGCCAGCGGCGGCGCGGGGCTGGTGATGGTGGAAGCCACCGGCGTGTGCGCCGCCGGCCGCATCACGCCCGGTTGCCTGGGGTTGTGGACGCAGGCGCAGGCGGCGGCCCTGGCGCCGGTGGCGCGTTTCATCCGCGCGCAGGGGGCGGCGGCGGGGGTGCAGCTCAATCATGCGGGACGCAAGGCCTCCACTGATCTGCCCTGGCAGGGTGGCAAGTTTCTCACTGCGGCGCAGGGTGGTTGGCCGACCCTGGGGCCCAGCGCGCTGGCGTTCGCGCCGGGCTACACCGCGCCGCGGGCGCTGGGCACGGCGGACATCGCCGCAGTGGTGCAGCAATTCGCTACGGCGGCGCAACATGCCCTGAGCGCCGGTTTCGACGTGGTGGAAATCCACATGGCGCACGGCTACTTGTTGCATGAGTTTCTGTCGCCGCTGAGCAATCAGCGCCGCGATGACTACGGCGGCAGTTTCGCCAACCGTAGCCGCCTGCCGCTGGCCGTGGCGGCGGCGGTGCGCGCCGTGTGGCCGGCGGACAGACCGGTGTTCGTGCGTCTGTCGGTGACCGACTGGGTGGACGGCGGCTGGGATTTGGAACAGTCACTGCGCCTGGCCGTGGAATTGAAAAATATCGGTATCGATTTCATCGATTGTTCCAGCGGCGGCCTGACGGCGGATGCGAAGATCCCGGTGGCGCCGGGCTATCAGGTTTCGTTCGCGGCGGAACTGCGCCGGCAGACCGGTCTGGCCACCGGCGCGGTGGGGCTGATTACCGAGCCTCGGCAGGCGGAAAAGATTATCGCCGACGGCGCCGCCGACGCGGTCTCCCTGGGCCGGGAATTCCTGCGCGATCCTTACTGGCCGTTGCATGCCGCCCGCGCCCTCGGCGTGGATCTGACCTGGCCGCAGCAGTATCTGCGCGCCAAGGCGTGGCGCGGCTGATCTTCAGGACGCGCAACTGATGTTGATGCCGCCATAGAGCAAAGCCCCGGGGGGGGCGGTCTGTCCGGGGAGGGACTGACTGCTGAACCCATCTCGCCGCTGCGACCGGGAATCGGCTTCGGGAGAGCGCGGCAGGCCCCGCAGGGGGATGGGTCGCCGGGTTGAATTGCAGCGGGCGTATGGGCGTTTTAAACGGTCTAGGTGCCGCCCGTGGGTAGACGTCCTCGGGCAGACGGGCAAGGGCATCGGTCCAGCTCAGGTTATACACGGGTAAAACAGTGGGGATAGGATGGGTTTGATGGTAACGGTTCGTGGCGGCGGCGCCCTTGGGCCCGTGGCACGGGCCGGCCGAAGTTAAAATTATAATAAAAACAAATAAATATATTTCTTTCCTGGCGCGCGGCGAAGGTTTTGGTGACTGTCCTGAACGTTTCTTGGTGGGGAAATCATTGGGGTGGATGCTGTTAGAAATATACGGGAATAGGGGGTTGCTGTCCTGAACGTCCGTGAACGTCCGAAAATCCAGCGGGGAACAGGGCGCCCGGGCCCTGGCCCGGGGCGCCCCGCCTGTCGTCAGTTGGTTTTCGGCCAGTCGCCGCTGCGGCCGCCGTTCAGGGCGAATTCACTGCCCCAGAGTTTCTGCGTCACCTTGGCCGAGCGGCTGGAACCCGCCAGGCCCCAGTAGGGCATGAGTTTGGGCTGGGTATCGCAATTGGCGAAGCGGGCCGCTTCCACCGCCAGAAAAGACTTATGCAGGGAGTCGCAGCCGACGACGCTGAAGCCGCGGAACACGGCGCAGCTGTAGGCGCTGGGGTCCACCTTGTCATCCTTGACGAACATGGCGATGTCTACGGCTTTGCCGTTGGCAGGCGTGCCGACCACCCAGGTATAGTTCGGCGGTGTCTGCGCGTCCTTGCCGCGGGCATCCATGAATCGTCCGTTGTCGAGTTCCTTCCACAGCTGGTCTTCCGTGAGATAGACCGTTTGCGGGCTGCCGGTGAGGTGATAGTTGCCGGTGCAGGTGTTCAGCACTTTATTAGTGCCCAGACGTCCGTTCAATACCCAGGCGGTGCCGCCCTGGGAGCGGATATCGTAGGCGATGCGCAGCGATGCGGCCAGGCCGGCGGGGCCTTTGTCCCAGCCGTTGACCAGGGTGATTTCGCTCTGCTCGCCGGCCACTTTGCTGAGCAGGGCTTCCCATTGCTCCTTGCTCAGGGGCAGCTTGGCTTCCTTGATTTCGATGGTTTCGCCCGACAGGGTGATGGTGCCCGGTTGGCGGATGTCTTGCCAGCTTACGTTGCCGCAGGCGGAGCTGCCTCTTTCAATGACGGAAATTACGGCGCCTTTGGGTTGCGCCACCAGGATGCTGTCCGCCAGCGCCTGACTGGCCATTCCCCCCAGCACAATGGTGACGGCGACGCAGCGTGCTGCCATGGCATGCAAATTCATAATGCGGTCTCCCCGTTGTTCGAGTTTTGAGTAAAAAAATAATGCTTGTGAACTGCGAGCACCGAGTACCGCCTGCAAACGATGCCCGGTAACCATAGCATGGCGGTGCCGGCCGGTGACAGGGGCCTGCGCCCGTCTGCGCAGACGAACACCAGTTGCAGGCAGGGTGGCCGCCGGTTTGCGGTTTTGGCGGGTAGCTGCGAAGGAGCGTGGATTTTGCATGCGTTGCCCGAATTGTTTACATTTGGCGAACGGCGAAACTTAAAGCGCTTGGCACGGCCGTACCGAGGAATTGATTTCATGCGCCCTTACAGCCTGGGAATTCTCTTGTTTCGCGTGCGCGACGCTGCGCTGGAGGTGCTGCTGGTGCATCCCGGCGGTCCCCTGTGGGAAGGCAAGGATCGGGGCGCCTGGTCCATACCCAAAGGCCTGGCGGAGGCGGGCGAGGAGCCGTTGACCACGGCCCGGCGGGAATTCGCTGAGGAGACCGGCTTTGCGGTCGACGGTGAGTTCATCGATCTGGGTGAAGTGAAACAGCCCAGCGGCAAAATCGTCCGCGCCTGGGCGCTGCGCGGTGACGTGGATGCCGCCGCCGCGGTCAGCAATCATTTCTCCATGGAGTGGCCGCCCCATTCCGGCCAGCGCCAGGAATTTCCGGAAGTGGACGCGGCCGCGTGGTGCGATCTGGCCACCGCCGCGATCAAGATCAGTCCGGGGCAGGCGCCGTTTCTGCGGCGTCTGCAGCGCCGGCTGGCGGCGGCGTGAAGGTGGCCGGCGGCGGTGCCGCCGGCGCCTGATCAGGGTGAGGTGATGTCGAGGGTGAAGGTGCCGGCGGCGCCGTCACTTTCTTCTACCCTGACGTAGTAAGTTCCCGCCGACAAGGTGTACGCGGGTGTAAACCCGTCAGGGTGAGCAACACCGGTATCGAAACTGCCGCTGCCGGCGGCGGCATACCAGTAGTACTTCTGATTCGTAAAGCTCGAGTCGGAATAGAGTCTGAAATAGACGCCGGTGGTTGTGCTGTAGGTGAACGTGGCGGGATTGCCACCGGTGGCGGTGAATTGGTAGTAGCTAACCCCGCTGCTGCCACCAGTCCCGCTGTTTCCTACTTTTCCGTTGTAGTTTGTCACCGGCAAGGTTCCCAGGTCTATAGGCGACCCGGCGCTGCCTTGGTTAAAACTGCCGGTATTTATCGCCATGGTGTAGTTGGAAACGGCGGGATTGACGACACGCAGGAAATAGGTAGTGTTGAAGGTCAGTCCCGTAATTTCACAACTCTCATTAGCAGAGAAACTGGGGAATGAGTTACAGCCATTCACCGCGAGCCCGGGATCATCTACGCCCGCGACGGCGGAGTAGAGGTACCAGGCAGTATCACCGACAGTGATGTCCGTCATGGTGATGGTGTAGGTGGTATTGCTGCCATCCGTGGTAAAGGAATAATAATCCTTCACCTGACCGGTCACCGGCGTCACCGCCAGCGGCGTGTCCAGCGTCAGGGCGGTGAGCGGCACGCCGCCGTCCACCAATATATTGAAGCTATCGATGGTATTGCTGTTCTGCCACACCTCCAGCAGGTAGGTGTGATTGGCCTGCAGCAGGCCGCTGGAGTAGATTTCGTCGGCGTTGTTGTTGTAGCTGCTGCTGAAAGCCAGGGGCGTGGCGGTGCCGATGGCCGGGTCATAGAGATTCCAATAGACATCCGACACAATATTGGTTGCACTGATCACATGGGCGGCGGGGTCGGCGCCGGTGGTGAATTGGTAGTAGCTGATGCCGTTGGCGGCGACACTGCCGCCGTGGAGCGTGGTCAGGCTCAGGGTGATGGGCGTGTTGAGGGTGCCTTCGCCCTGGCCGTTGACGATTTCCACCAGCACGCCGTAGGCGTCCTTCGCCGCCGTGGCGTTGCTGATCGCCAGGTGGTAGGTGTGGCCGGCATCATAGGTTTGAGTAATGCAGATTTCATCGCCGCCAACGCCGTTGGCGTTGCAGCTGTCTTTGGCGGTCTGCCAGCCGTCCACGTAGGTGCTCCAGGCGACATCGCCCGCGGGGCCGGTGACGCTGACTCGATAGGGTTTGGCCTCGCTGGCGCTGAATTCATAGTAGCTGGTGTCCGACGCGCCGACGCTGCCGTTGTGCTGGACACCCAGAGTGAGGGCGACGGGCGCGATACGGGTGCCTTCGCTGTCGGGGTTGCGCAGCTGGTTTTCCAGCAGAGTAATGATGAACTGGCCACCCGTGCCGGTCAGGTCGCTGACCGCCAGATAATAGGTGACACCGGCGACGAAATGGCCGCTATTGAGCAGCAGGGTGCTGTCATCGAAGCTGGCGTTGCTGGTATTGGATTCGATCAGGTTGCTGTAGGCCGCGTCATAATAGACATCGATCTGTAATTTACCGGGCAGGCGCTGCAGGCTCACCGCGTGCAGCGCGGTATTATTAGGGGTGAAGCTGTAGTAACTGGTGCCGGCCGGCGCCAGCGAACCGGTGTGGGGCGTGCCTATGGTCAGGGCCACGGGCGTCGCCAGCGTGCTTTCACTGCTTGGCGGTGCGGCCGGCGTGCCGCCGGCGGTGATGCTGAGGGTAAACAGCGTGCCCTCGGCGCTGTAGTTCATTACCTGCAGATAATAGCTTGTATTGGGGCTGAGCGTCGGCGTCACGCAGGACTCGTCGCCTATGCCCCAGATCGTATCGCAGGCCAGAACGGCACCGCCGCGATTCAGGCCGGTATATAACGCCCATTTGACGTCGCCACTGGCGCCGCTGACGCTGATGGTGTAGACATCGGCGCTGGCACCGGTGGTGAATTTGTAGTAGCTGCTGTCGGCATAGTAGGGACCGGTGTCCTGGGTGGTGTCCGGCAGTGCCATGCCGACGTAGGGGCTGCCCACCGTGACCGGCACCGGCGAGCTGTAGCTGCCTTCCTTGATGAGGTTGGCGGTGATCAGCACATTGTAGGTTTGATTGACGTAGCTGCCCTCGCTTACCACCAGATAGTAGCGGGTATTGGCGGCCAGCGCCGCGGCGGTGGTGCAGGCGACCTCGGCGGTACCGGGGCCGCAGGCGTGGACTTTCTTACTGTAGGCGCTGTCTTCATACAGCGTCCAGCTCAGCTTGCCGCTTTGCTGGGCCAGGGTGATGGTGTAGGTGGTGGTGGTTTCCAGCGTGGTGAACTGGTAGTAGACGTCCGCCTTGCTCTTGATCGTGTCGTCCGCCGCCTGATTTACGGTCAGCAGGCTGGGGTTGGTGGCGCTGCCGGGAGCGCCGGCGGAACCGCCGCCGGAGCCACCGCCACAGGCGGCCAGGAACAGGAACGCCAGGCTGAGGAGGAAAGCGCGAGCAGACATGGAGGATCTCCGGGGCAGCACGATGGTTGGAATTTTCCTTGCGATGACGGGCGCTTGCGACAAGCCCAGTGGGCACTGCGCCATTGCCGGGAGCGCGCTACTCGATTAAATTACGGAGGGTTATCGGCCCAAAAGCGATAGTACGGTAACGGAAATTGTTAATTTGTGATGTGAGTCACTCCTTGCGCGTTTGGCCCGCACGCCGGACCGACGAGGGTCGGCAGGGGGTGCAGGATTTCGGGTTTGGCCCGATGTTATGGGCGCGGGGTGGTTCTTGTTGACTTCTCCCCCGTGCCGTTCTCTGGGAAGGGGCGGGCTGCCGGGGAAGCCGGTGGTTTTGATCCATACGGTTGTTGGAAACTCGTGGACTATGATGCAAATATGCCTGAATTTCGCGATGGTTCTTCTCCTGCTGACCGCGTCGGCGGGCGTGGCGCAGGCGGCGGAGCTGCCGCCGGCGCTGGCGACGGCCATCAAGGACAACGGTTTCAATGACCAGGGTGTGGGGCTGTACATCCAGGAAGTGACAGCGGCGCAGCCGCTGGCAGCGCTGCACGCCGACCAGTTTCTCAGCCCGGCGTCGGTGGCCAAGCTGCTGACCACCGCGGCGGCGCTGGATGTGCTGGGCGAGGGCTTCCGCTGGTCGACCACGGTGTCCTTCGACGGCACGCTGGACGGCGACAAGCTCAAGGGCAATGTGTATTTTCACGGCAACGGCGATCCCTACATGACCCCGGAGCGTTTCTGGCTGCTGCTCAACCGGGTTGCTATCTATGGCATCCGCCAGATCGACGGCGACGTGTTTTTCGATGACAGCTATTTCCAGCCGGACAAGATCGACTATGGCGCGTTCGACGACCAGCCATATCGCAGCTACAACGTGGGTCCTAATGCGGTGCTGATCGGATTTCAGGCCACCGAATTTCATTTCGCGGCCAACGGTCACGATAACGGCGCGCCAGTGCAGATTACGCCGTTTCCCGATTCGCCGAAGATGCAGATCGTCAACAATGTGCGTCTGGTCGACGGCAACTGCGGCGCCTGGGAAAAAGGCGTGAACCTGGACGTGAAAACTGTCGCCGACCGCCTGCAGGTGATTTTTAGCGGCCGCTTTGCGCGCGATTGCGGCAAGCGCACCCTGTACCGCCGGGTCATGGAAACCAGCGATCATTTTCAGCACTTTTTCCTGCCCTTGTGGGGGCAGCTGGGGGGCACGGTGTCCGGGCGGGTGCGCAATGGCACGGTGCCGGCGCGCAGCACGGTGGTGGTCGACGAGCCGTCCATCACCCTGGGCGAGGCCATCCGCCTGATCAATAAATACAGCAATAATGTCATGACGCAACAGGTGCTGCTCACCCTGGGCGCGGTGGACGGCGGGCCGCCGGGCACCACCGCCAAGGGTCTGGCCGCGGTCAAGGCCTGGCTGGCTTCCCGTCACCTGGACGATCCCGGCCTGAAGCTGGATAACGGCGCCGGCCTGTCGCGGGATACGCGGGTCAGCGCCGCGCTGCTCGGGCGCCTGCTGCTGTACGTGTTTAACCAGCCTTATATGGCGGAGTTCGTCGCGTCCCTGCCGGTGACCGGCAATGACGGTTCCATGGCTCGGCGGTTCGCCGGCGAGCCCCTGGCCGCCCATGGCCACATCAAGACCGGCCTGCTGGATTTCGTACAGTCCATGGCGGGCTACGTGGACGCGGCCTCCGGCAAGCGGTATGTGGTGGTGCTGCTGCATAACGATCCCCTGGCCCATACCCGGGCCAGCGAGAAAATGCAGGATGCGGTGCTGCGCTGGGTATACCAGCAATAACGGCGGCTGGCGCCGGCGGTGTTCTGTTATACTGCGCTTCCCTTATTCTCCGCGGAAGCCTATCTGGTGGCGCTGAAAGCGACAGTATTCAAGGCCGAACTGCAGATCGCCGATCTGGATCGCAACTATTACCAGACCCATGCGCTGACCCTGGCCCAGCATCCCTCGGAAACCGATGAACGCATGCTGCTGCGGCTGCTGGCGTTTGCCCTTAACGCCGGCGAGTTTCTGCAATTCGGCCGCGGCATCAGCGCCACCGATGAGCCGGATCTCTGGGCGCGGGATCTGACCGGCGCCATCGATCTGTGGATAGACCTGGGCCAGCCGGAGGAAAAGCGGGTGCGCCGGGCCTGTGGCCGCGCGCGCCAGGTGGTGATCTATGCCTACGGCGGTACGGCGGCGGAAAGCTGGTGGCGGCAGAACGCCGGCCGGCTTGCCGGCCTGGGTAATCTTGCGGTTTATAATGTGCCGCAGGCGCAAAGCCGGCAGTTGGCGTCACTGACGCAGCGCAGCATGCAACTGCAATGCACTGTTCAAGACGGGCTGGTGTGGCTGGCCGATACCGCGACCCAAGTGCAGGTGGAGCCCCAGCGCTGGTTACCGGCCTAGGCGCCGTTCGATCCTCGAGGTTATGGCCATGAAATTTTTCTTGCTGGTACTTGTCGTGCTGTTGCTGCCGCTGGGCGGCCTGGCGGTGCTGTCGCTGATGTCCCGCCAGGCGCCGATCCTGGGCCTGCAGCAGGGCAAACTCCTGGCCTGTGGACCGCAACCCAATTGCGTGTGCAGTGAATCCCATGACGGGGCAGCCGCGGCGGCGATGGTGGCACCACTGCAGGCCGGCCGCCTGCCGCCACCCCAGGCCTGGGCGCTGTTGCGGCAGGTCGTCGGTGTCACCGGCGGCCGGGTGGTAACCGATGATGGCACGTATCTGCACGCGGAGTACACCACTGCCTGGTGGCGTTTCATCGATGATGTGGAGATCCGGGCGGACGCGGCGACCGGCATCCTGCACGTCCGTTCCGCGTCGCGCGTGGGTCACAGCGATCTGGGGGCCAATCGCGAGCGGGTGGAATTCCTGCGCCGGGAGCTGCGCCGCCTCAGCGACGGCGCGGTGCAGCTGGCCAGCCGCTGAGGCGCGCGGCCGGCAAGGCATCAGCGCAGGGACTGCTAACTTCCGAAAATGATGAACAGAATGGCGAACAGCGTCGTCAGCACGCCGGTGGCCAGCAGCAGCCAGTCGCTGCCGCCGGGATCCAGGGTAGCGCGGGCGGGGTGCTGCGGATCGCAGTGCACCGTCAGTGTCGTTCCCGGTTGATAGGCGGCGGCGAAACGCTCCAGGGTTTCCCGCGACGGCATGTCGTCGGCCAGCGTCAGTTCCTGTCGGTAATCGTTGCCCGCGACCTGATACACGTATTCCATGCGCGGCGCCACGCCGATCTGCGCCGGGTGCAATGCCACCACCGTAGCGCTGACCCGGGGCCAGGCACGGCGGCGCCGGCTGCGCGCAAACACCCGCCAGCCCCAGAAGCTCACTCCCAGACCGGCGCAGAGAAATGCATACAGGATCACGCTGTAGGGATTGAACACAGGGGTATCGCGCCTCGTCGGGACGGTTACGGTGGGGAACTGCGCGAGTATAGCAGCAATTGCTCCTGTCATTGACCAGGCATCGTTACTTGGTCAATGTTCCGCCCCCTGGCAGGGGGCGGAAACGCAGTGCGGACAGGTGGTGCTTTAATTCGCCGGGGGTATTTGCTAAATTTACCGGTACTTTTTTGGAACCTCGTTATGCCAGCCGATACCAAGGCCAAATCCCGCAGCCGCCATCTCTGGTCGGCGACGCTGCTGGCGCTGCTGACACCCTGTCTGGGCATGCTGTATCTGGGCCGGGGGCGGCGCGCCGGATTGTATCTGGCGGCCGAAGTGGCGGTGCTGGCGGCCACCTACGCGGCGATTGCCAGCGATGTCTGGCCATACGCTTTCAGCCTCTTTCCCCTGCGCTGGCTGTTGCTGCTGGCGGGTCTTATCGATACCCGGCGCATCGCCCGTTACTCCGATCGCTGGTTTGCCGGTCCCTGGTATTCCCGCGGCTGGGGGCTGGCAGTGCTGTGTCTGGTGCCGGTACTGGTGTTGGGTTCGCTGCGCCTGCTGGCGCTTGACCTGGTACCCCTGGCTTCGCCGTTGATGATGCCGACGCTGCTGCCCAGTGATTATGTGCTGGTGCAGAAAATCGCTTTCGGCGGCGCGGCGGGTTTGCAGCGCGGTGATATCATTGCCCTGCGGGTACCCGGTGAACCGCGGGCCGTGAGCGTGTGCCGGCTGATCGGCCTGCCGGGTGACAGTATCCTCTATCAGGGCAAGGCCTTGTATATCAACAGCGTGCAAGTGCCGCTGCAGCTGATCGGGCCCGCCGCCAACCGGCAGGCGGTTTTCACCGACTATTGGGAGACTTTCGCCGACCAGCGCCACCGCATCCACCTGGACAACCGACGGCCGCCCCAGGATCTGCAGACCACGCTGGCCGCTGACAGCTACTTTGTGCTCGGCGATAATCGCGACAACAGCACCGACAGCCGGCAGTTCGGCCCGGTGCCGATCGCGAACATCATCGGCCGGGTGGCGCGCATAATCTGGAACGACGGCGGTGATGGCATGCAACTGCGCGCCGCGCGCCTGCTCAGCATACCGCTGTAAACACGCCGCCCGGGCGGCGGCGCGATTGACAAGGGCAAGACCATGGGAAATTCTTTATTCGACCAAATGAAAAAAGCCGGCCTGGTGGACGACAAGAAAGCCAAGCAGGTCAAACGCGAGAAGCACCAGCAGTTGAAGCAGGGCAAGAGCACCGCCGCCGACGATGGCGGCAAGGCGCTGGCGCAACAGGCCCAGGCGGAGAAAGTGGCTCGCGACCGCGAACTGAACCAGCAGCGGCAGACGGAAGCCGGGCAGCGCGCGCTGCTGGCGCAGGTGCAGCAGATCGTCGCTGGCTGCCGGATCACGGTGAGCGAGGGCGACATCGCCTTCAATTTCTCCGATGACGGCAAGGTGCGACGTATCTACGTCGACAAGGCCCTGCAGAGCCAGCTGACCCGCGGGCAGGTGGCGATCATCCGTTGTGAAGAGCGCTACGAACTGGTGCCGGCGGCAGCGGCGCGCAAGATCAGCGAACGCCACGCGCCGGCCATCGTCCTGTGGAATACCGACGCCGGGCCCAGCGCTGACGCTGACGACGATCCTTACGCCGATTATCAGGTGCCCGACGATCTGATGTGGTGAAGCACGGCGCCGCCGCGCGTCAGGAGGCGGGCGGGTTGGCGGCGTCGTCCAGTCGTTCCAGCAGCTCGCTGGATTCCAGCCATTGTTCTTCCAGTTGCGCCAGCCGCCGCTGACCGTCGTTTTGCTGAGTCAGTAGATCCTGCAGACGTTGCTGCTGACTGCCATCGTACAGGCTTTGCTCCGCCAGTTGCGTCTGCAGCCGGCCATTCTCCTCCTGCTGCTTCGCCATCTGCTGTTCGAGTTTCTGCAGCTTGCCGCGCAGCTGCTGGCTTTGCTGCCGCTGCGCGGCATCGGCCTGCCGCTGCTGTTTGCGCCCGCCGGGGGCTTTGTCCTGTTTGCCGGCCGTGTTTTCCTTGTCCTGTTCCCGGATCCAGCGCCGGTAGTCGTCCAGGTCGCCGTCGAACGGCGCTACCCGGCCGGCGGCCACCAGCAGCAGGGAGTCGGTGACGGTGCGCAGCAGGTGCCGGTCGTGGGACACCACCAGCATGGCGCCGCTGTAATCCTGCAGCGCCATGTTCAAAGCATGGCGCATTTCCAGGTCCAGGTGGTTGGTGGGTTCGTCCAGCAGCAGCAGATTGGGTTTCTGATAGACGATGATGGCCAGCACCAGGCGCGCCTTTTCCCCGCCGGACAAGGGACCGATGGGGGAGGTGGCCATGTCTCCCTGGAAGGCGAAACTGCCGAGGAAATTGCGCAGGTCTTTTTCCGTGGCGCGCGGGTCCAGGCGTTGCAGATGCAACAGGGGGCTGGCCTGGTGGTCCAGTTGCTCCAGCTGATGCTGGGCGAAATAGCCTATTTTAATGTCCTTGGCTTCGGTGCGCTGGCCGGCACTGGCCTGCAGTTCACCGGCCAGCAGTTTGATCAGGGTGGACTTGCCGGCACCGTTATAACCCAGCAGGCCGATGCGGCTACCGGTCAGAATATTCAGCGTGACCGCCCGCAGAATGTTCTTGTCGCCGTAACCGACGCTGACCTCTTCCAGGTGCAGCAACTGGTCGGGCAGACGATCCGGCGTGCGGAAGCCGAAGGTGAACGGTGAATCCACATGGGCGGCGCTCAGCGGCGTCAGGCGCTCCAGCGCCTTGACCCGGCTCTGCGCCTGGCGGGCGCGGGTGGCCTGGGCGCGAAAGCGGTCGACGAAGGACTGCATGTGGGCGATTTGCCGCTGCTGCTTTTCGTAAGCGGCCTGCTGGCCCGCCAGTTTTTCCGCACGCCGTATTTCGAAAGCGGAATAGTTGCCGGTGTACAGACTGAGCGCGCCCTGCTCGATGTGGGCGATATGGGTGGTGACGCGGTCGAGAAAATCCCGGTCGTGGGAGATCAGCAGCAGGGTGCCNNTCGTCGAGCAGCAGCAGATCGGAGCGGCACATCAGCGCCTGCGCCAGGTTCAGGCGCATACGCCAGCCCCCGGAAAATTGCCTTACCGCCTGCAGCTCCTGTGCGCTGCTGAAACCCAGGCCGTGCAACAGCTTGCCGGCGCGGCTGGTGGCGGTGTAGCCGTCGATGGTGTCCAGGTCCAGATACAACTGGGCCAGCGCCTCGCCGTCATCGGCGTCTTCCGCTCGTTGAATCCTGGCCTGCAATTGCCGCAGTTCGCGGTCACCGTCGATGACGTAGTCCAGCGCGGTTTGATCGACCGCCGGCGTTTCCTGGGCGACATGAGCGATGGTGGTGGCCGGCGGCAGCGAAAAGCTGCCGCCGTCGGCCTGCAATTCGCCACGAATCAGGGCGAACAGGCTGGATTTACCCACGCCATTGGCGCCGGTGATGCCCACCCGCTGCCCGGCGTGGATCACGCAGTCCACGTCGTGCAGCAACTCGCGCACGCCGCGCCGCAGGCTCAGGCGGGTGAATTTCAGCACCGGTCGCCTCGCAACCGGGAATGCGGCGCGGTCGGAGCGTGCATTGCCTTAGCGGGAACGATTGCCCGAATGGTGATGTTGCGGACGCGCCGCCCCTTGCCCGGGACGACCGCCCCCTGAGCGTGACCCACGCCCGCCCTGCGGGCGCTGGCCGTTGCCCTGGCTGCGACCGCCATTGCCCTGGCTGCGACCGCCATTGTTCTCGTTACGGCCGCCACTACCCTGGCCGCGACCGCCATTGCCCGTGTTACGGCCGCCATGGCCCTGGCTGCGCCCACCGTCGCCCGCGTTACGACCGCCATTGCCCTGGCTGCGACCGGCATTGCCACCGCCTTGACCACGGCGGCCCAGAATAATGGGTTCCGGTTTGATCGTCGGATCCGGCTCATAGCCGGCGACCACGCTGCGGGGAATTTCCCGCCGCAGCAGTTTTTCGATATCGCGCAGGAAGGCATGCTCGTCGACGCAAACCAGCGACAGGGCTTCGCCTTCGTTGCCGGCGCGGCCGGTGCGGCCGATACGGTGCACATAGTCTTCCGGCACGTTGGGCAGCTCGTAGTTCACTACATGCGGCAGCTGATCGATGTCCAGACCGCGGGCGGCGATGTCCGTGGCCACCAGCACGCGCACGGCATTGTTCTTGAAATCGGCCAGCGCCCGGGTACGGGCGCCCTGGCTCTTGTTGCCGTGGATGGCGGCGGCGGTGATGCCGTCTTTTTCCAGTTGTTCGGCCAGGCGGTTGGCGCCGTGTTTGGTGCGGGTGAACACCAGCACCTGCTTCCAGTTCTGCGAGCCGATCAGGTAAGACAGCAGCTCGCGCTTGCGATTACGGTCCACCGGATGTACTACCTGCGAGACGCGCTCGGAGGCGGTATTGCGCCGCGCCACCTCGACCAGCGCGGGCTGGTGCAGGAAGCTTTCGGCCAGCTTCTTGATATCGTCGGAGAAGGTGGCGGAGAACAGCAGGTTCTGCCGCCGCTTGGGCAGCAGGTCGAGAATCTTGCGGATGTCGCGGATGAAGCCCATGTCCAGCATACGGTCCGCCTCGTCGAGGATGAGGATTTCCACCCGCGACAGGTCCACCGTATTCTGCGATACATGGTCCAGCAGACGGCCGGGGGTGGCGACCAGCAGGTCGACGCCGCGGCGCAATTGCTGAATCTGCGGGTTGATGCCGACACCGCCGAACATCACCGCCGAGCGCAAGGGCAGGTATTTGCCATAGGTTGCCACGTTCTCGGCCACCTGGGCGGCCAGTTCACGGGTAGGGGTCAGCACCAGGGCGCGCAGCGGGCGAAATTTGCCCGTGGCTTTGTTTTGACTCAGCAAGTGCAGAGTCGGCAGGGTAAAGCCGGCGGTCTTGCCGGTACCGGTTTGCGCGCCGGCCAGCAGGTCGCGCCCCTGTAAAACCAGCGGGATGGCCTGGGCCTGAATGGGGGTGGGGTCGCTATAGCCCTGATCGGCTACAGCACGCAGCAGTTCGGCCGACAGGCCGAGGGAATTGAATGACATAAAACGCCTTTTCAGATTTGGGTTACCGCCTGCCCAAAGCCGGAGCTTTGAGACGGTCCAGGGGGGAACGAACTAAGTTTCTATCGAGGTGGACTGGGATGCCATACCGCGAGGAAGGGCACAGACCGACGTGTGCCGACGGCGCATTCTAGCGAATAGCCGCACGGGAGGGAATAGTTTCTTGGGAAATGGGAAGATAAATTGTAAAAAATGCGTCAGATCAGGGAGCACTACCCTTGAATTTATGGGTAAAGTCCGTATATTAGAAACCACTGAAAAACTAAATTAACAGGTGCCGCCATGGTTCATGAAGCCACAAAGGAAAATTTCTCCGAACTCGTTGAAAAGAATGACATTGTTATCGTCGATTTCTGGGCGCCCTGGTGCGGTCCCTGCCGCTCGTTCGCCCCCACCTTCGAAGCCGCCGCCAAAGCTTCTCCTGATATCACCTTCGTGAAGGTGAATACCGAAGAGCAGCAGGATCTGGCGGCCTATTTCCAGATTCGCTCCATTCCGACGCTGATGGTGTTCCGCGAAAAAATCATCGTTTTCGCTCAGCCCGGTGCCTTGCCCGCCAGCGCCCTGCAGCAATTGATCGGCCAGGTGAAGGAACTGGATATGGATCAAGTGCGTCGCGAGATCGCGGAAGAGCAAGCTGCAGCACAGCCAGCCGCCGGCTGACGTCGGGCCGAACGCAGGCGTCCTGGCCACGCTGCCAAGGTGCCTGTGATGCGGCCTGATGTTAATTTTTTTTAAGATCGGCGCTGCTGACCGCGCAGAAAAATGATTCGCGTGGTGAGCAGCTTTTCCGCTATTATTTTCCCGCCAATAAAGACACAAGAATCAGCGACTGATCCCGGGGGCCATGGATCACGCGTAACGGGGTGGGCCCGCCGGGCCCATGGGATAGGGTAAACGGGCCGTGGCACGAACGTCACGGTTTCCATCGATAACGGGTCCGATACCTATGCAGATGGAAAACACACAGGATCTGCTGCAGCGTCATCTCGAGGCGGTATTGAGCCTGCTGGACAAGCAGCGGCTGGTCAGCACCCTGGTGCACAGCCAGCAGCAACCGCGCGCCGATCTGGTGGAAACCCTGGTGCGCCGGCAGCATTCGGTGGAGCTGCGCGGCAAGCTGCGCAAACTGCATGATGCGGACATCGCCCATATTCTTGAGTTGCTGCCGCTGGAAGAGCGCAAACTGGTGTGGCAGCACCTGGAGGGAGCGCAGGCGGCGGAAGTGTTCCTCGAGCTGTCGGCGCCCGTACGCGAGTTTCTCATCGGCAGCATGGAGCAGGACGACGTGGCGCAGCTGCTGTCCTACATCGATGCCGACGATCTTTCCTATATCAAGGATTCCCTTCCCGAAGCGGCGCTGGCCGAGCGCAGCAAATCGCTGACTTCGGAAGACCAGCGCTGGTTGCAATCCGCCGGTTCCTATGCCGAGGACTGTGTCGGCGCGCTGATGAGCAACGACATGGTCACGGTGCGTGAAAATCAGACCCTGGCACAGGCCCAGCAATTGCTGCGGCAGAGCGAAAATCTGCCTATCCATAACGACAAGATGTTCGTGCTTGACGCCCGTGGCCTGCTTACCGGCGTGCTGCCGCTGCAGACCATTCTACTGAAGGATCCGGGCGCGCGGGTGGCGGATGTCATGGCGCGTGATGTGGTGCGTTTCCAGCCAGAGTCTCCCGCCGCCGAAGCCGCCGGCGCGTTTGAACGCTACGACCTGGTGTCGGCGCCGGTGGTCAACGAGCGCGGCAAGCTGCTGGGGCGACTGACCGTGGACGTGGTGATGGACTTCATCCGCGCCCAGTCCTCCGACGATGTTATCAACATGATGGGGGTGCGCGGCCAGGAAGACCTGTTCGCGCCCATCGTCGCCAGCGCCCGTAACCGCGGTACCTGGCTGATCGTCAATCTGCTGACCGGTTTCGTCGCCGCCACCATCATCGGCATGTTCGCCGACACCATTCTACACGTGGTGGCGCTGGCCGCGCTGATGCCGGTGATCGCCAGCGTCGGCGGCAATACCGGCAACCAGACCACGGCATTGATTATCCGCGGCATGGCCCGTGGTCAGGTGGGCAAGGGCAATCTGCGCAAACTGTTGTTCAAGGAAATCCAGGTGGGCATGCTCAACGGCCTGGCGCTGGGTTTGATCGTGGCGCTGGCGGCCCTGATTTTCTATCACAGCCTGCAACTCAGCCTGGTGATCGTTATCGCCATGATCATCACCCTGATGATCGCCGCCATCGTCGGCTTTCTGGTGCCAGTGCTGCTGGAAAAATTCGGTCGTGATCCGGCGCTGGGATCCAGCGTGCTGTTAACCGCCAGCACCGACAGTCTGGCGTTCTTCATCTTCCTCGGTCTGGCCACCCTGCTGTTGCCCTGATCGCCGCCGTCCCCCCCGCACCAGCCCCGTATATGCATATAGCCTTGCCGCATAAAGCCGGCTGCGGCCGCGGCGACGTTAGTCGCTGCCGATGCTGCCGGCGATTGCCTTAAAGAAGTGTTCGCCCGCGGGCGACATAAAGTAGGCCCGGATGGTGTTTTCCGCGGTTCCAGCCGCCGGGCCTTGTCTGAGCCGCCCCTTCTGGAGGGTGTCCGCCGTATATGCATATCGGATTGCAAACCCGTTTGATCGCCAGCCTGCTTGGCGTTTTCTGTCTGACGCTGCTGCCCATGGGCTATGTGTTGCTGGACGACGCCCATAACCAGCAGGAGGTGGCACTGGCAGCAGAGACCACCATTGTCGCCCGGACGCTGGCCGGACTGAGCGGCGAAGCGCTGGAGCAGGCGGATATCCAGCGCCTGTGGTCATGGATGGATCTGCTGGTGTCGGAGGAAAAGTTCGTCTACGCCGCGCTGGTGGAGACTTCCGGCAAGGTGCTGGCGCATTCCAGCCATTATCTGGTCGGTCGTGACGGCGCGCTGCATGCCGGCGGTGGATCGGCGGCGGATCAAAGCCGCACGCTGGAGCACAAGGTGCGGGAAATCGTCCAGCCGGTGCTGGTCAACGGCGTGCATGTGGCGGATGTCTATGTGGGATACCATCAGGACGGCGTATGGCAGATCATGGAACACAGCGTTTTGCGCATCATTGGGGTGCTGCTGCTGAGTCTGGCTGCCATCAGCGGCGGGAGTTTCTATTTCACCCGCAAGTTGATTCAGCCTATACGCTACCTCACCGGCGTCGTTTCCAATGTGTCGTACGAGCGGCATATCACCATGGAGAAACACGTGGTCAACCGTAATGACGAAGTCGGTGTGCTGGCGCGGACATTCACCGATATGGCGGCACGGCTGTTCGACGTGAACCAGCGGTTGCGGGAGAAAAACCACGAGCTGGAATTGCGGGTGGACGAGCGCACCCACAAGCTGGTGGCCGCCAACCGGGAATTGAAGGAGGCGCAGCAGCGCATTCACGCCATCGTCGATCAGATCGCCGAGGGGGTGATCACTGCCGATGCCGATGACAGAATCATTTCCTGCAATTGCGCCGCCGAGCAGATTTTTCAGCACCCGCAGGAACAGTTGATCGGACGCACTTTTTTTTCACTGCTGGAAGACAGCGTCTGCCAGCCGCAGAAACTGGTGTCCGGCACCGGCGCCCATGAACTGGTGGGGCTGCGCCGGGAGGGGGAGCGGTTTCCGGTGGAGGTCGCGCTCAATACCATCTACATCGCCAGCCACTGCACCCATATCTTTGTGATCCGCGATATTTCCGAACACAAACGCCTGATCGACAATCTGGAACACCTGGCCGATCATGATGCAGCCACCGGTTTATACAACCGCCACCATTTCGAACAGGAAATCGACCATCTCGTGGAACGGGCGCGGCGCGGCGCGCAGGATCAGTGCGCGCTGCTGCGTCTGGATCTGGATAACTATCGCCAGCTGCAGGACAGCCACGGCGGTGTCGCCGCGCAGATGCTGGGTGAACTGGCCGCCCTGTTGAAACTGCGTACCCGTCGTTCGGATGAACTCTGCCACCTGGAAGGCAATGAATTCGTACTGCTGCTGTACGGTATCACGCCGCAACAGGCGAAGCAGGTCGCCAGCGATTTCAAGAACTGCGTTCTCGACTACAGTCACCAGCATGCGGGCGACAGGCTGGCGTTCTCCTGTTCCATAGGTATCGCCATGATAGGCAAGACATCGGCGTCCGCGGAGCAGGTGTTGACCTTTGCCGACTATGCCTGCTACAAAGCCAGGCAGGCGGGGTCGAACCGGATTCACCTGTTTTACTATGATGGCGATAGCACGGCTTCACCGCCTGCCGCCAGGCTGCGCGATATACGCGCCTGAGGCGGCGCGGGGCTGCCCCGCCGCTCAGCCGGGCGCCAGCCAGCCGTGGACGCGCAGGGTTTGCAGCAGGCCCAGCAGACTGACCAGCGCCAGCACGCCGCCCACCACTCGTTTGAACAGAGCGTCCTTTTCCAGGATCACGTCGTGCGCCTTGAGTCCCAGGGCGTGGCCGATGGCAGCGACCGGCAGCAGCAGCAGCGCGGACAGCGCGTGCAGATTGACGCCGACAGCGACGAAGGTGCTCATTTTCACGCTGACGATAACGAACCACAGGACGAACAGAGTGTTGCGCAGTTTCTCCTTGCTGACGTTGCGCATGAATATCGCCACCATCAGCGGCGCGCCGGTCAGCGACATGCCCGCCACATAACCGCCGAGTACCAGCAGTATCCGGTCCGTCCAGCGACCGCGGCTGTGGATGTCCCAGCGCAGGAACCAGACGATGCCGTAGAACAGCGCCAGGCTGTAGATCACCAGCAGCAGGATGCCGGTGGGAATATTCAGCAGACCGAACACGCCGGCCAGGGCGGCGGGAATCACATAGACGCTGGCGCGTGCCAGAAAATGCCAGTCCACCAGCGCCAGGCGCGTGCGCAGGGTGAGGGCGGAGAAGAACAACAGGTGGATGCCGATGATGGGCAGCCAGACCAGGGGCTGGTCAACGATGAACAGCAGCAGCGGCAGACCCAGGGCGGCGCCGCCGAAGCCCAGGCCGGAACGCACAAAGCCGGTCCAGACGAACAGCAGCAGGACGCCGGCCAGCTGCGGTGCGTTCAGGTCGAACAACAGGGAATAAGGCATGGCTTTCCTTGCAGCCGGGCTGCGGCGTCACTTTATACCGCAGCCCCGGTCGTGATGCAATGGCAGAGGACCGCCGCCATTACCGGCCATTTTACTGGGCGAACAGCAGGCGGCCGCCTTCGATGTATTTCTTGGCGGTGCGCCGGTCCAGGCCGGCTTTCTGCGCCACGTTTTCGTAGGTGCCCAGCTCCTGGTAGAGGCGGTAGCAGTAGCCGGACAGTACCTCGCCGGCGGACAACTGGCCAAGTTGCAGCTTCTTGAGCCAGCCATCGTCCCGGGCGGTGGGCTGGCGATCGACCACGGGCTGGTTGCCGTTGACGATGATGCGCCGTACCATCTGCTCCAGTTCACGCACGTTTCCCGGCCAGTGATATTCCGCGGACACGCTGCGATTGAGAATGCGCTGGATGTGTTCGGTAAAACTCCCGTCCTGGTTGCCGGTCATGCGCTGTACCTGCAGGGCGACCAGCTGCGTCAGTTCTTCCGGCGATTCCTGCAGGCGCACGCGCAGTGGCGGCACTTCGATGATGTCGGAAGACAGGCGATAGAAAAAATCCTCGCGGAACCTGCCCTGGGCCATCAACTCGCCCAGCGGATGGTTGGTGGCGGCGATCACCCGGCCCTCGAAGCGCCGCGTTTCGTGGCTGCCTACCGGGCTGAACACCCGGTTCTGCAGCACGTTGAGCAGCTTGATCTGCACCGGCACGGAAACATCGCCGATTTCATCGAGAAACAGCGAGCCGTGACTGCTGCAGCGTTCGAACAAGCCCTGGTGGTTGTCGATGGCGCCGGTGAACGCGCCCTTGCGGTGACCGAAAAGCTCGGATTCGATCAGGCTCTCGGGGAACTCCGCCAGATTGATGGCGATGAAGTTTTCCATGAAACTGGATTTGAAGCTGCTCTTGCGCGGGTCGTAGGGAATCAGACCGGTGCGGCCGATGGCGGCGGCGGCGGTGCCTTTGCCGGTGCCGGTTTCACCGAGCAGGAGGGTGGAAAAATCCTCCATGCGGTCCCACAGGTGTTCGCCGTACAGGCGCACATCGCAGGTAAACACGTTGTTCCACAGGGCATGGCGCAGGCGGCGCATCGACGGGCTGTCACCGACCAGGGCGCGGGCGATGAAGAAATACGCGCGCCGGAACTGGTAAAACAGCTCCA
The DNA here is from genome assembly GCA_002448875.1 of Proteobacteria bacterium UBA6920. GTDB lineage: Bacteria > Pseudomonadota > Gammaproteobacteria > SG8-11 > SG8-11 > UBA6920. The sequence continues at coordinate 29,325 of DKAS01000125.1, forward strand.
TATAACGCAGGATCTCGCGATCGCTGAAACCGCGCTGTTGCAGCGCCCCCGCCAGGTCATCAAAGAACAGTACCCGTGCCGGTTCCATCCCCAGGTTCAGCTGGGCCCGGATCAGATCGTCGAAGTGGTCGGTAAAATTGTGATAGACCAGATAGAGAAAGGCGTACTGCAGCAGCGGTCTGTCGGCCTCGGCGATTTGTTCCACGCTGGTGATGCCGCGTTCGGCCAGCGCCGCCAGGCGGTACTCCAGGGCCGGGATAACCATGACCAGCTGGTGTTCCTGCGGGTGGAAATAGCTGGCGGAGGTACGGCCCAGCAGCGCTTCGACCTTGCTGCGCTCGGGGCTGAACGGGTTGGAAAATATGATCTCCGCCAGCAGCGAAAAAAAGTGGCGGTCTTCACTGTTGAGGCGTTGTTCTTTGGACATAACCGTCTCCTTGCTTTACCAATTTATTGTCGTGGCCTGTCTCTTTGCGCGGTGCCGCCATCGGCGCTACCCGCCCCGGGTTCCGGGGCGCGTGTCGTCCGCGGTAAGCGCAAATTGATCATCACCTGGCCTTTTTTTGCCTGTGTACGATGGCTTGCATAACACATCCCATGCCAGCTGAGCTTGTTTCATTAATTACCTACAAAAACAATAAGTTAAGTAAAATTAATTATCCATCAGCAGTCACTGGGTATGGTGAGAACAGGCAAAAAATGTACTCAGCATATTCAAATATTGTACACCCGCGGGTTGAAATATTGCCAGGGAGGGGTGCACGGTTTGTCAATTGGGAAGAGGGGGTGGCGCGCCGGCATGGCATAATGCCGGCTTATGAGTCAGCGCTTATTTAATCTCAGTGGTGTGCCCGAGGACGAAGCGGACGAGGTGCGCGCCCTGCTGCAGGAACAGGGCATGGATTTTTATGAAACTCCGGCCGGGCGTTGGGGTTTTTCCGTGCATGCCATCTGGCTGCGGGATCCGGCGCAGGTGGAGCGCGCGCGCCAATTGCTGGCGGACTATCAGCGCCAGCGAGCGCTGCGCGTACGGGCGGAATATCGCCAGCTGCGGCAGGCGGGCGGGGTACCCACTTTCTGGCGGAGGTTGCGGGCACAGCCCGTACGGATGGCGCTGTTGCTGCTGCTGGCGCTGCTGGTGCTGTACGTGAGCGTCAAGCCATTCCTGGATTTTACCCGCTGATCAATCGCCGCCCGCTCCGGGCGCGGCCGCTCAGAATCCGAGTTTGATGCCCAGGTGCAGGCCTTCGTCGATTTCCACCGCGCCGTTGACCGTATCGAGTTTGACTTCGCAGCTGCGATAGCCGATGTACAGGTCATCACTCTTGTTGATGCGGAAGTTGAAGCGCACGGAAAGATCGCGGTAGCCGCTGCCATCGAGGGTGCTGGTGATGTTGGGTGCATAGAAGAATTCACCGCCGAAGCTGACGATATTGGTCAGCCACAACCGGCCCTGCAAACCCAGCGCCAGCGCCAGGATATCCCCGCCATCGGGATTGGCGAGAATGCCGCGCACGCCAAGGCGCAGAGTTTCGGCGCCGGAGGCCAGCCCCAGATGGATGACGACGCTGGAATTGTTTCTGTCGTTTTCCGCATAGAGCAGGCCGGCGTCGTTCACCAGGTCCTGGCGGCGTGGATCGCCCCGGTAATCGTAAATCATGCGCAGGGCATGATCGTTCACATTGATGTCGAAGCCGGCAACGGCGCCGCTGGCGTACAGGCCGGCGCAGGCGGCGAATAAAAACATTCTGGCAAACATGGGGTGCATTCCGCGGTCGTGGGGGTGTCTGTATCTATCGACAGTTCTACTGGATACTTAAACCGGCAACGCCGCCGGCCTGCGGAAAATGCTGGCATATTCAACGGGATAATTCAAGCGCTATGGCGACGTGAGGTGCCCTGCACGGAGGGGCGCTGGCCATGCAGACGCAGCAGCAGTGTTTGCAGCTCGCGGGCGGCAACCGGCCGGCTGATGTAAAAACCCTGCACTTCATCGCACTGGCATTCGGCGAGAAATTCGCACTGCTCCGGGGTTTCCACGCCTTCGGCGACGACTTTGATGCGCAGGTTGTGGGCCATGGCGATTACCGCACGGGTAATGGCCGCATCGTCGGCGTTCTGGGTGATTTCATTGATGAAGGAGTAATCGATTTTCAGGGTCGACACCGGGTAACTCTTGAGGTAGCTCAGGGAGGAGTAGCCGGTGCCGAAGTCATCGACCGAGAAATGGATGCCCAGCGCGGTGAGCTCGCTCATCTTGGCGACCACCGCGTCGATGTTGTCGATGACCAGGCTCTCGGTGATCTCCAGCTCGAGATCCTTCGCCGGCAGGCCGGTGTCGGCGAGGATCGACGAGACCATCTGCACCAGGTTCTTCTGGCGGAACTGGCGCGGCGACAGGTTGACCGCCATCGTGATCGGCCCCAGCCCCGCGTCCTGCCAGCGCCTGGCCTGCGGGCAGGCCTCGCGCAGCACCCACTCGCCGATCGGCAGGATCAGGCCGGTCTCCTCGGCGAGCGGCACGAACTGCGCCGGCTCGACGAGGCCGCGCTCGCGGTCGTGCCATCGCAGCAGCGCCTCGACGCCGATCACCGCGCCGCTGCGCACATCCACCTGGGGCTGGTAGTAGAGCTCGAGCTCGTTGCGCGCGATTGCGCCGCGCAGACGGCTGAGCAGGTCGACGCGCTTCTCGGTGCGCTCGCTCATGTCGGGCGAGAAGAACTGCACGTTGTTGCGGCCTTCCTGCTTGGCGTGATACATCGCGAGGTCGGCGTTGCGCAGCAGCGTGTCCGCGTCGTGGTCGTCGAGCGGGTAGATCGTGACGCCGATGCTCGTCGAGAAATGCAGCTCGTGCCCGGCGATGTCCGCGGGACCCGAGAGCGCGCGCAGCAGCTTGTCCGCGACGCGCGTGATCTCATCGGCGCTCTTCACCTCCTCCAGCAGGATCGTGAACTCGTCGCCGCC
>DKAS01000186.1 GCA_002448875.1 Proteobacteria bacterium UBA6920
TTCTGGGCGCCCTGGTGCGGGCCGTGCAAGATGTTCGCTCCCATTTTTCAGCAAGCCGCGGCCCGCCTGGAGCCGCGTTTGCGTTTATTGAAGCTCGATACCGATAGCGAGCAGGCGGCCGCCGCCGCTTACGGCATTCGCAGTATACCCACGCTGGCCTTGTTTCGCAGCGGCGGGGAACAGGCACGTATCGCCGGTGCCATGGATCTGGCCAACCTGGTCTCGTGGGTAGAACAGCATTTATAGGCTGCCGCGCCGGCGCCGGCATTTTTTCTCAAACTTGATAAATGGAACTGGATCATGAGCGACAGCAGCACCCCGGCAAACGACGGCAACCGACAATTTGCTATTCAGAAAATCTATACCCGCGATATCTCCTTCGAAACGCCGAACTCACCCCAGGTGTTCACCGAGAAGTGGGAGCCTTCGGTCAGCGTCGATCTGGCCACCAACGGCCAGCGCCTGGCCGACGGCGTGCATGAGGTGGTGCTGAGCGTTACCGTCACCGCCAAAGTCAAGGAGCGCACCGCCTACCTGGCCGAGGTGCAGCAGGCGGGCATTTTCAATATTGCCGGGCTGCAGGAGCAGGAGCTGGCGCATGCGCTGGGCAGTTTCTGCCCCAATATTCTGTTTCCGTACGCGCGCGAAGCGGTGTCCGATCTGGTATTGCGCGGCGGCTTTCCGCAGCTGATCCTGGCGCCGGTGAATTTCGATGCGCTGTACCAGCAGCATGTGCAGCAGCTGCAGGAAAAACAAAACCAGGAAAAGCAGAAGCAGGCTGCTGCCAACCCCGTACACTAACCAGCCCGCAAGGTCATGTCATGAGCAAGGGGGAGAAATTTGCCGTATTGGGCGCCGGTTCCTGGGGCACCGCCCTGGCGATCCTGCTGGCGCGCAACGGCCATGCCACCGTCCTCTGGAGTCGCGACCCGCAGGCGGCCCGCGCCATGGAGGCCGAACGCTGCAATACCCGCTATCTGCCCGATCATATATTTCCCGCCGGCCTGCGCGTGGTTGCCGATCTGCCGGCGGCGCTGAGCGGCGCCACCACCCTGCTGATTGCGGTGCCCAGCGGCGGCTTTCGGCAGACGCTGCGCGCTGTCGCGCCGCTGTTGAGCACGGCGCCGCGGCTGTGCTGGGCGACCAAGGGTTTGGAGCACGGCAGCCAGAAACTGCTGCATCAGGTGCTGGCGGAGGAACTGGGCGAGCGCTGCCCCGCGACCGTGATTTCCGGTCCCACCTTCGCCCGTGAAGTGGCCAGCGGCTTGCCCACCGCCGTGACCATCGCCTCCACCGTCGAGACCGAGGCCTATGCGCTGGCGGCGGCATTTCATAATGAATCGTTTCGCGCCTATACCGCCCAGGATGTGATCGGCGTGCAAGTGGGCGGCGCGGTGAAGAACGTGCTGGCCATTGCCGCCGGTGTCGCCGACGGTCTGGGATTTGGCGCCAATGCCCGCGCCGCCCTGATCACCCGCGGCCTGATGGAAATTTCCCGCCTGGGCATGGCGCTGGGCGGCAAGATGGAGACATTCATGGGGCTGACCGGCCTGGGTGATCTGGTGCTCACCTGTACCGACGATCAATCGCGTAATCGCCGCTTCGGCCTGGCCATTGGCCGCGGCGCGGACATGGCCAGCGCGCAGGCGCGCATCGGCCAGGTGGTGGAGGGCGTGCAGACCGCGCGCGAAGTGCTGCTGCTGGCGCGGCGCCTGGCAGTGGACATGCCCATTTGCCAGCAGGTGCACACCGTGTTGTTCGACGGCAAGCCGCCGCAGCAGGCGGTGCGTGATTTGCTGCTGCGCGAGATCAAGGCGGAAATCTAGAAGGCGAAACCGGTCTGACGCAGCGCCTCGTAAAGCACCACGGCCGCGCAGTTGGCCAGGTTGAGGCTGCGGCTGCCGCTGCGCATCGGCAGGTAGAGTACCTGCGACGCCGGCAGCGCCTGACGCACCTCCGCCGGCAGGCCCCGGCTTTCCGGTCCAAACAGAAAGATATCATCAGCGGCGTAGGCCACGTCATGATAGGCGCGCGTGCCCTTGGTCGACAGGGCAAACAGGCGCCGGCCGGCAAGCGCCTGGCTGAAGCTCGTATAGTCCGCGTGCTGGCGCACGCTGGCGTATTCATGGTAGTCCAGACCGGCGCGCCGCAATTGCTTGTCATCCATGGAAAAGCCCGCGGGGTGGATCAGGTGCAGCTGGGCGCCGGTATTGGCGCACAGGCGGATGATGTTGCCGGTGTTGGGAGGTATTTCCGGTTGGTACAAGGCGATATGGAACATGCCGCTGGCCGCCGCCGTGGTAGAATCTCTGGCCGATGGTAACAGGAATCATGAGCGTGACGGAAATCCCTTCCCCGAGTCTGGCGCTGCAATTCTGCGGCATGTCGCTGAATTCTCCCTTGGTGCTGCTGTCCGGCTGCGTCGGATTCGGCGAGGAATACACCCGGGTACAGGGGTTCAGCAATCGCCATGTCGGTGCGGTCTGCCTCAAGGGCACGACGCTCAATCCGCGCCTGGGCAACGCCCCGCACCGGGTGTGCGAAACGCCCCAGGGCATGCTCAACTCCATCGGTCTGCAGAATCCCGGCGCCCGTCAGGTGGTGGACGGCATCCTGCCCACCCTGGATTTTTCCGAAACCCGGTTCATCGCCAATGTCTCCGGTTCCACCGTCGAGGAGTACGAGGAAGTCACCCGCATCTTCGACGATTCGCCCATCGATGCCATCGAGATCAATATTTCCTGTCCCAACGTCAAGGAAGGCGGCGTGGTGTTTGGTAATGACCCCGCCATGTCGGCGCGAGTGGTGGAGGCCTGTCGTCGTGCCACGCGCAAGCCGCTGATCACCAAATTATCCCCCAACCAGACGGACATCGCGGATAATGCCCGTCGATGTATTGACGCGGGTACCGACGGATTTGCCGTCATCAACACCCTGATGGGCATGGCGGTGGATATCCATCGGCGGCGTCCGGTCATCGGCAACAACCAGGGTGGTCTGTCTGGTCCGGCGATCAAACCCATCGCCCTGCTCAAAGTGCATCAGGTCTATCAGGTGTGCAAGCGGCACAATATTCCTATCATCGGCCAGGGCGGTATCACGACGGCGGAAGATGCTCTGGAGTTTTTGATTGCCGGAGCGGCGACCGTCGGTATTGGCACTGCGCTGTTCTACGATCCCCTGGTTTGCCCGAAAATTAATCAGGGAATCGCGGCGTATCTTCAGAAGCATGGTATGAACAATGTCAGTGAGCTGGTCGGCTCCTTGCAGTTAAATACCTGAAGGCATCTCCTCTTCATTCCTTTTCATTCCCACGCGGTAATTGGTTGAACCGCTAACTGCCTCTTATTCCGAATATTTTTATTAGGGCATCGTTTTTGCATAGTTACCGCCGGCAGCCCTGTTGTGCAGGTGCGGGCCAGTGTTTTCAACCAGCAAAGCGTGCCTATGTATTGTGAATATTTCGGCCTACGCCAGTATCCGTTCGCATTGACGCCGGATACGGCCAACTTTTATCAGGGTGGGAACCGGGGAGCGATCCTCAATTCCCTGCGCTACGCCGTTGCGCGCGGCGACGGCCTGATCAAGGTGGTCGGGGAAGTCGGCAGCGGCAAGACCATGCTGTGCCGCATGCTTGCGGCCATCCTGCCGTCGGATACCGACAGCGTTTATCTCGACAATCCCGGCCTGGGCCCGGAGCAGCTGCTGGCGGCGATCTTCGCCGAATTGGGCTTGCGCCATGAGGGCCCGCTGCAGCGGGTGCGCTGCGTCAACTATATAAAGGAAGAACTTATCCGTCGCCACCGTGCCGGACGGCGGGTGCTGCTGCTGGTGGAGGAGGCGCAGACCATGTCGCTGGCCTCGCTGGAAGAACTGCGCCTGTTGAGCAATCTGGAAACCGCGCACAGCAAATTGTTGCAGATTGTGCTGTTCGGCCAGCCCGAGCTGGATCAGAAGCTGCTGCACTACAATATCCGCCAGCTGCGTGATCGTATCGTCCACAGTTTCTACCTGACGCCGCTCAGTCGTGACGACGTCAATCGCTATATTCAGCACCGTCTGCGCCGCGCCGGATTTCAGGGGCCGAACTACTTTACCCGGCCGGCGATCAACGGCATCGCCCATGCTTCCCATGGCCTGATGCGGCGCATCAATGTCATTACCGACAAAGTGCTGCTGGCCGCCTACGCCGGCAATACCCGGCGTATCACCCGCAGCCATGTGCGGGCGGCGGTGCGTGACAGTCTGCCGCCGGCCACCGCGCACAGTGCCGTGTCCTACCTTGTCGCTGGCGGGTTGCTGCTGTTGGCGGCGATGACCGCCGGCTGGCAACAGCTGGGAACGGAACGAACCCTGGCCTGGCTGGCGCCGGTCTACGCGCTGCTGGCGCCGGCCACCGGCGCGGATGCGGCCAGCTTGCCGTTGCTCACCGCGCGCCAGCAGGCCGCGGCAACGCGGCTGCGGCACCCAGCCGATGCCGACTTCAGTATTCAACTGTTGACGGCGGAGGCGGATGCCGCGCCGCGAGTCGAGGACTTTCTGCGGCAAGCGGCAACGGCAGGCGTGACGGACGATATTTTCGTGCAGCAAACCGCCACCGGCCGCTATCTGGTGCTGTATCGCGAATTTACCGACTGGCGGCAGGCGGCGGCGGAATTGCGTTCCCTGCCGCCCGCGCTCGCCGCTGGCCAACCTATCGTGAGGACTCTGCGCAGTGTGCGGCAACAGGCGAACTAACGTCAGGCTAGCGGCCACCCGTGTGCGGCACCTGCTGGCCGCGGCGGGCGCGCTGGCGCTTGCCGCCTGCGCGGCGACGTCGCCGCCGCCGCTGTCCAGCGGTCATCTGCGCGCGGCGCCAGACGACATACCCGCGCCGGTGCTGCAGGCGCCGGTATTGCCGCCGCCGGCCGCCGCCGCGACGGAGGAGTTGTATACGGTGGTGGTCAGCAACGTCGAAGTCAAAGATCTGCTGTTCGCCCTGGCGCGGGACGCCGGACGCAATATCGATGTGCATCCGGCGATCAAGGGCCGGGTGACGCTCAACGCGGTGCAGCAGCCGATGAGCAGAATTCTCGAGCGCATTGCCGAACAGGTGGCGATACGCTATCAGCTGCTGGAGGCGGGCATGATCATCCGCCCCGATACGCCCTATCTTGATTCCTACCGGGTGGACTACGTGAACATGGCGCGTGAATCCCGCAGCACCATGAGCGTGGCCACGGAAATCGCTACCGCCGGTGGTACCGTCAGCGGCGCCACGGGCAACAACAACACCGCCGGCCAGGCCGGCAACAACTCCCGTACTACGGTCAGCAACATATCGGACGCCAAATTCTGGGACAGCCTGGTCAACAGCATCCAGGCCATCGTCACCGATCGCGATGCCGGCGGCAAGATCAAGGACGCGGCCGACGATGTGATCGCCAATCCGATGAGCGGCATCATCACCGTGCGCGCCACCGCGCGCCAGCACCGCATGATAGGCGAACTGATCACCAAGGTGCAGAACAACGCCCATCGTCAGGTGCTGATCGAGGCCAGTATCGTCGAGGTCGAGCTCAGCGACCGCTATCAGTCGGGCGTGGACTGGCAGCGCCTGGCGCAAAGCGGTACCGTCACCGGCGATGGCGGCAGCGTCGTGTCCAGCATGCTGGGCGGCAGTCTGCAGACCGCGCCGTTTCTGTTTCTCGGTTACAACCATACCGCCGGCAATAACAGCAATATTTCCGCCGCCGTGCGCATGCTGGAAAGCTTCGGTGACGTCAAGGTGCTGTCCAGCCCCAAGATCATGGCGCTCAATAATCAAACCGCGGTACTCAAGGTGGTGGACGAAAAAGTGTATTTCACCGTCGACCGCGAAGAAACCTTCAACGCCGACGGCAGCGCCCGGGGCAATACCTATACCAGTGAAATTCACACCGTGCCAGTCGGGCTGGTGATGAGCGTAACGCCGCAGATCACCGAGGATGCGGTGGTGACTATGAATGTGCGGCCGACGATTTCCCGCATCACCGGCTACGTGGTCGATCCCGCGCCGCGCCTGGCCTCGCAGAACGCCAGCGGCAGCGGCTACGACAACCTGATTCCCGAAATTCAGGTGCGGGAAATGGAGTCGCTGCTCAAGGTGAACAACGGCAATATGGTGGTGCTGGGCGGCTTGATGCAGAACAAGGTGGGTAAAGCCAAATCCGGCGTGCCGTTTCTGGCCAGTCTGCCGCTGATTGGCCATCTGTTCAGCTATCGCGACGAGGAGTCGCGCAAGACCGAGCTGGTCATCTTTCTGCGGCCGACGGTGGTGGATGGCGACAGCCAGGCGAACCTGGCGGACATCCAGCAATACTTGCCAGCGGCCAGACCGGCACGATGAAACCGCTATCTACATAACCAGGACGTCGCTATGAGCCTGCTGTTGGACGCGTTGAAAAAAGCCGAACGGGAAAAAAGTCAGCATCCGACCTGGGCGCCGCCGGCGGACAATGCCAGGCCGGTGATGCCGGATCTTCCCATGTTGAGCGATGGCGTGTATCTGGCGCCCGGGGATGCCGCTAACGATGACGGCGAGGCGGGCGGCGGCCAGGCGCCGCCCGTGCATTCCGCCAACATCGCCGACCCGTCGGCCGTGGATCCCTACCAGAGCGACGGACTGTGGCGCCTGTACCTGGCGCTGGCGTCGATTCTGCTGGTCATCCTGCTGGTGGGCACCTATGGCTATTTCCAGTATGCCCGGTCGCAGCACGCGGCCAGTCTGCGTATCGCCGGGCTGAATAAACAGATTGCCATCAGTCACCGCCGCGACCTGCTGGCCGGTGCGGAGGAGGCGAGTGTCGCACCGGCCGTGCGCTGGACCGTGCCAGGGCTCAAGGCCGCGACCGCGCCGGCCGAGACGCGCGCCGGTGCGCCATCGGTGGCACTTTCGAGTTTGCAGAAACCAACGCCGGCGGCGCTGCCGACAGCGGCCCCGGTGGAGGCGGACGCCGCCGTGCCACCGTCAGCCACCGCCGGCGCGCCCGCCACGGCAGCCAGCGTCGATGCCAGCGCTGTTGCCAATGCCGGCGATACGGCGCCGCCACCCGCGGTAATCAAAAAAGACAGCGATCCGCTGGCGCCGTTGTTGCGCCGTGCCTATGCCGCGTATGTACAGCGCGACTTCACCAGCGCGGTCGGCGCCTACGAAGAAGCCCTGCGGGCGCAACCGCAACAGCGCGACGCGCTGCTGGGTCTGGCAGTCATTGCCGGTGAACAGGGCGATGCCGAGCGGGCCAGCGAGTATTACCGGCAGATCCTGCGTGCCGACAGCGGCGACGTGATCGCGTTGACCGGCCTGGTGGCAACATTGCAGCAGAAAGATCCACAGGCGGCGCTGCGGCTGCTGAACGATGCCATTACCCGCGACGGTGGATCGGCGGCCCTGTATTTCGCCCTGGGCGCTCTGCACATGAGCCAGGGGCAGTGGGCGCAGGCCAAAGGGGCATTGAGCGAGGCGGTGCGCCGGGACGGCAACAACGCTGATTACATATATAACCTGGGCGTGGCCAATGACCGACTGGGCGAGCGGTCGGCGGCGCTGCGCGCTTACCGGCGTGCGCTGCAGGTCGCCGCGGACCGCGGCAACGCCGGTTTTCGCCGTGATCCGGTGGAGCGCCGTATCGCGCAATTGACGACCGCGGAGTAGCTGCGCTCATGGATGAGAATAAGGCCAAGCGTCTGGGCGAGGTGCTGATCAGCAAGGGGCTGATCAACCAGGACCAGTTGCAAATCGCCCTGATCGAGCAAAAGCTGCAGGGCGAGCCGCTGGGACGCATCCTGGCGAATCTGGGCTTTGTCAGCGAAGCGGTGATTCGTGATGCCCTGGGTGAATCGCTGGGGCAGGAAATCGTTGATCTGACCCATATCGTGGTTGACAGTGCCACCCTGGAATTCATTCCGATGGACGTGGCGCGCCGCTACCGCGTGCTGCCGCTGGGTTTCGACGCGGTCAACCGCCAGTTGACCGTTGCGATGGTGGATACCCTCAATATCGTCGCCATCGACCAGCTCAATGCCCTGATCGGCAATGATATCATCCTGCGGCCCATTCTCGCCGCCGAAGCCGAACTCATCAACGCCATCAATCAATTCTACGGCTTCGATCTGTCGGTCAATGGCATCATCCGCGAAATCGAAACCGGTGAAATCGACTATCAGAGTTTTCAGGCGGAATCCGACGAATACAGCCAGCCGCTGGTGCGCCTGGTGGACGCGCTGCTGGCCGATGCGGTGAAGCGGGACGCGTCGGATATTCACTTCGAACCGGAATCCGGTTTTCTGCGGGTGCGCTATCGCATCGATGGCGTCCTGCGCCAGATTCGCACCCTGCACATCGGCTACTGGTCCGGCATCGCGGTGCGCCTCAAGGTGATTTCGGCGATGAATATCGCCGAGTCGCGGGCGCCGCAGGACGGTCGGGTGTCGCGCACGTTTTTCGGGCGCTCCATCGATTTTCGCGTGTCGTCGCAGCCTACTACGCACGGTGAAAATATCGTGTTGCGCATTCTCGACCGCAAAAAGGGCATCGTGCCGCTGTCCAGCCTGGGGGTGAGCCCGGCGACCCTGGCGGCCCTGCATCTGCTGCTGGCGCGGCCGGAAGGCATCATCCTGGTTACCGGCCCGACCGGCAGCGGTAAAACCACCACCTTGTATTCGATGCTCAATCACATCAATGACGAAAGCATCAACATCATGACCCTGGAGGATCCGGTCGAATATCCCATGGCGCTGATCCGCCAGTCGTCGGTGAATGCCGCGGTGAAGCTGGATTTCGCCAACGGTATCCGCTCGATGATGCGTCAGGATCCGGATGTGATTCTGGTGGGCGAGGTGCGCGATCAGGACACGGCGGAAATGGCATTTCGCGCCGCCATGACGGGCCATCAGGTATTCTCCACCCTGCACACTAATTCCGCCCTGGGCGCCATCCCGCGCCTGCTGGATATCGGTATCCAGCCCGACATCATGGCCGGCAATATCATCGGTATCGTCGCCCAGCGGCTGGTGCGCAAGCTTTGCCCGCATTGCAAGATCGCCAGCGAACCCGACGCGGATGCGCGCCGCCTGCTGGGGGCGGCGCTGGCGCAGGCCACCGATGGTCAATTGTATCGCGCCGGTGGCTGTCCGGCCTGCGACGGTCAGGGGTACAGCGGGCGCATGGCGGTGATGGAGGTGTTGCGTTTTACCAATGATCTCGATGACCTCATCGTCCGCCACGCGTCGCGGCGTGAGCTGGAAACGCATGCGCGCGGCGCAGGATTCTCCACCATCGCCGACGATGCCATCGAGCGGGTGTTGCAGGGAGCCACTACGCTGGAGGAAGTGGCGCGGGTCGTTGACTTGACGACGCGGGTGGCCTAGGCGATGTTCACTTACCGTTACAAGGCGATAGATCCGCGCGGCCGCCGGCTCAGCGGGCGCATGCAGGCGGTGAATGACGCCGATCTCGAGCTGCGCCTGCGCCGCATGGAGCTGGATCTGATTGCCTGTAAGCAGGTGCGCGGCGGCATGCTGATGCTCAGCGGCAAGCGCATCACCCGGGTGGAGATGATCACCTTCTGCTACCATCTGGAGCAGCTGCTGCGCGCCGGGGTGCCGATTCTCGAGGCACTGGCGGATCTGCGCGATACTCTGGAAAACGTCCGCTTTCGCGAAGTTATCGCCGCGGTGATCGAAAGTATCGAGGGCGGTCAGACCTTGTCCGACGCGCTGGCCAATTTTCCCTTTCTGTTCGATGAGATGTTCTGCAGCCTGATCAAGGCCGGCGAACAAAGCGGACAAATGGCGGCGGTGCTGGCCAATATCGTCGATTCCCTCAAGTGGCAGGACGAGCTGGCCGCGCAAACCAAACGCCTGTTGATCTATCCGGCGCTGGTCGGCTCGGTGGTGTTCGCCGCCATCACCTTTATTCTCATGTATCTGGTGCCGCTGCTGGTGAGTTTTCTGCAGAACATGGGGCAGGTGCTGCCCTTGCATACCAGGATGCTGATAATGGTATCCGATTTCGTCGTTTCCTGGTGGCATGTTCTGCTGCTGGTGCCCATGCTGCTGGTCGTGGCGCTGCGCTTCGCGGCACGCCGCTACGCCTATGTCCGTACCGAACTCGACCGCTACAAGTTGCAGCTGTGGCTGCTGGGACCGCTGCTCAACAAGATAATACTCACCCGTTTCGCCAATTACTTTTCCCTGCTCTACGCCTCGGGGGTCACCATTCTTGACTGCGTCGCTATCATCGAGCGCATCGTCGGTAACCGGGTGATCGCCAGGGCGCTGGCCGACATGCGCCGCCATATATCTGAGGGCAAGTCCATCAGCGAAAGCATAGACAATGTGTCGTTGTTTCCGCCGCTGGTGCTGCGCATGATCCGTGTCGGTGAAAGCACCGGGGCGCTGGATCAGGCGCTGGCCAATGTCAGCTACTTTTACAATCGCGAGGTGAAGGAAACCATCGAGCGAGTGCAGATCTTCATCGAGCCGGTGTTGACCATCGTGCTGGCCATGGTGCTGGGCTGGGTGATCCTGGCGGTGCTGCCGCCGATTTACGACGTCGCCGTGAGGCTGGGTAAATGATGCTGACCCGGGTCAATCGCGTTTTTTACATCAGTGCCGAGGCCCTGGAGGTGTATTTGCGCCACGGCACGGAGTTTCAGCCGGTCGAGCGTTTCCTGCTGGCGGACAATGGTCAGCAGAAATTCGCCGACTATGTCGCTTTCAACCCCGGGGTCTACAGTGTCGTCGTAGTGGATGTCATCGAGGAAGAGTATAAATTGGAGCAGATTCCGAAAATTTCCGCGGCTGAGCGCCGCAGCTTTCTGCAGCGGCGCATGAGTCAGCATTTTCGCAATGCCGGCTACAGGCTGGCCACCGTCACCGGCAGGGTGCGGGCCGCGCGCATGGAGGAGAGCGTGGTAATGTCCGCGCTGACCAACGGGCAGTTGCTGGATACCTGGTTGTATCAGCTGTATCAGTACCGGGTGCCGGTGGCCGGTATTTACAGCGCCCCCTACCTGGAAGCAAAAATCGCCAGAGGCAACGCGCCGCGGCACGACTATACCGTGCTGGTGAGTTACCACGAAAATATCGGCTTGCGGCAGACCCTGGTGCATGCGGGCCACGTACTGCTCAGCCGCTTGTGTCCGTTGGAGCTGGTCGATGCCGACAACTACCGGCAGGCGCTGGCGCGCGAGCTGGAAAAGACCGAGCGCTATATCAACAATCTGCGCCTGGTGCCGCCGGATCAGGAAATTCATGTGCAGGTGCTGGCCAGCGACAGTCTGCCGCTGGCCGGCGATGCGCCGCCGGCGCTGGGCAGCAGGCCGGTGCACTATATCACGCCGGCGTCCTGGCAGAAGCGTCAGGGCGAGTCCGCCGCGGTCGAGGCACCGATGAAAAGCCGGCTGTGCGCCATCGCCGCCGCCGGCCTGCCGGCGGGCAACTACGCTACCGGCCGGCAGCTGTACTTCTTTCGCCAGTACCGCCTGCAGTCGGCGCTGCGTACGGCGGCGTTGCTGGCGACGCTGCTGTTCGCTGGCGTACTGGGCCATGGTCTGCGCCAGATTTACGTTTCGGACCAGAGCGTGACGGCGCTGGAATCCCAGGGTCGGCAGTACGAGCAGGAGTATTTCGCTATTGTCGACAACACCGTCAGTACGGATGTGTCGCCGCAATTCATTAAAGACAGCGTCGAGGTGGCGACCCAGCTTGGCCAGCGTCGCCTGCGGCTGGATCTGCTGCTGGGCGGCATCAGCGTGGAGTTGCGGCAGTATCAAAACATCGAAGTGATGTCCATGGAGTGGGTAAAGGGCTCGCGGGTGCTGCAGGCGCAAACGGCGGCGACCGGCAACGAATTTTATACCGAGGTTTATCCCATGCCCGGGTTGGGTCAGGACGACGAAGTGGTGTTGCTGCACGGGCGGGTGGTCACCGCCAGCAAGGGTTATATCGACATTTTTCACATGCTCAGCCGCCTGACGGCGCGGTTGGAAAAAGTACCGGAACTGAAAAATGTGCAGCTGGTGCGGCTGCCGATCGACAAGGAGTCCAGTGGGCAGATAGACGGTCGCTACAATGCCTGGCGACCCGAGCTGCAGGCGGAGTTCGTATTGCGGGCGGTGTATCATGAACACTGACTATGATCTGGGCGTCGACTGGCAGCTGCTGCGCAATCCGCTCCTGGTTCTGCTGCTGATAGTTGCCGTTGGCGGCGTCGCCGCCTTTGCCTTGCAGACCCAGGTGGTGGAGTTTCAATTGCGGGAAAACCAGGTCAAATTCAAAGTGGAGCAGGCGCGGCAGCGGCTGGCGGCGGCCCGCGAAAACTACAACTACGTCAAGCAGTATTACGACCGCTATCGTGAACTGGTCGGGGCTGGCGTCATCGCCGCCGAGGATCGTCTGCAGTGGATAGACGCGGCGCGCGCCGCGGCGGATGCCATCAAGATACCCTTCATGGATTATCAGTTGAATCCGCTGCGCCGGGTGCTGCCGGAGGCCGGTGGGACACCGAGTGAGGTGGCGGTGAACTACAGCCCGATGTTTCTCAAGCTCAATCTGCTGCATGAGGGCGACTTCATCGCCTTCATCAATCGGCTGGAGACGCAGGCGCGCGGCTTGTTTGATATCGATTATTGCAAGTTGGAGCGGCGTACGGAGAAGCTGGTGTATCAGGCGGAGGCCACCAACGTCAGCGTTACCTGTGATCTGCGCTGGTATACCATAGGAGCCGTCTTATGACCGCCCCCGCACGCTTTATAGTATTGTTTCTGCTGCTGTGCACCTGCGCCGCCGCGTTCGCCGAAAAGCTGGATACGCTGTTCACCACACCCGAAGAGCGGCAGCGGCTGGACGCGGTGCGCGGCGGCGGGCACAACCGTCCCGTGACCCGGCCGTCGACCGGCGCTGCGCCGCTGCGTTTGCGCATCGGCGGGGTCATGCGGCGGCCGGATGGCGTCAACGTGGTGCTGCTGGGCGATGGCGACATCATCGATCGCCGCCAGACCGTGGACGGGGTAGTGATAGACCCGGCGCGCGCCAGCGTGCAGGCGGTGGTCCTCGAACTGGCCGGCAAGAGCTATAAGGTAAAGCCGGGGCAGACCTTCGAGCCCAAAACGGGGCGCATCCTCGATCAGGCCGAAGCCTCGGCCACGGTAGACGAGGAGCGGCGCGGCAATTGCCGGCGCCTCAACGTGGCGCCGGGCCACACGGAGATAAAATGTTGAAGCGCAGTCTGCTGCCTATGCCGCGCTCCTTCCAGGGGGGTGCCGCCCTGTTGATTTTTCTTACCATAGTGGTGCTGGGTGGGGCTTACCTGCTGGTAAGTGCCCTGAAATCGTCACGGCTGGAAACCGGTCGTGAGCGCAAAACCGCGCAGGTGCTGGCCGAGGCCAAGGACGCGCTGCTGGCCTACGCCCGGCTCTATCCGGAGCAGTACGGCGACATGCCGGTGGGTTTTCTGCCCTGCCCCGATCTCGATGGTGACGGCAGCGCCGAGGCGGTGTGCGGCAGCAAGGGGCAGAGTGCCATTGGCCGGCTGCCGTGGCGCACCTTGAAGTTACCACCGTTGCGGGATGGCGACGGCGAATGTCTGTGGTATGCGGTCTCCGGCACCTATAAATACAATCCCAAGTACGACCTGAGCAGCGACAGCGACGGACTGTTCGTGGTGCGCGACGCCAATGGCAACACCGTGCTCGGTGGCAGCAGCGCCAGCCAGGCCATCGCCATCGTCTTCGCTCCCGGTCGGCCGATCAATAATCAGGATCGCAGCGCCAGCGGCGCGCGCACCGAATGCGGCAGCGGCAATGCGGCGGACGGGGTCAATCAGCCGGCATCCTACCTCGATGCCCTGGCCGGCGTAAACAACGCCGTGGGTACCCTGACCGGCGCGCCGGCGGGCAGTCCCGGCAGCGTACCGCTGCCGACGATCCCGCCGCTGCTGGCCTCGGTGTTCACGCAGGCGGCGGCGGTGGTGGTCAATGGCGAGACTAAGTTCAACGATGTGCTGGTGGCCGTGACCGCAGATGACTACACCGATGTTTTTCATCGCATGGACGAATGGGTGGCGCAGCGCGTGGTCGGGTGCTACCAGAGTTACGGCGGCGCCAACAGCGGCCTTTTCCCCTGGGCATCCACCCTCGCCAGCCCGCCGGATTATTATGATGACAGCGCCCAGTGCTATGGTCGCATCGCCAACGCCGTGGGCAGCGGCAGTGTGGACGCGTTGCAGGGGCTGAGCAACAGCAACGGTGACAACTCGGCGCTGAATCCGCGCTGGGAGAATTTTCCGGCGGCAGGTCGCTGTTTTTATGAAGCCGGCGCCACCGCCAACGACTGGTGGTGGTGGAGCGGCTGGAAGGATCAGGTGTTCGTCGCCGTCGATCCCAATTTCGCGCCCAAGGGCAGCGCCGATAACAACAGCATCATCAGCCAGCTGCAGCTTGACGGCGTGCCGCAGCAGGGCGTGGTCATGGTGGCGGGACGCCGTCTGCCCGGACAGGATCGGTCACCGGGCATGGGCGCGGTGAGCGACTACCTGGAGGGCGACAATGCCACCTGGGCGGATTACAGTTTTACCGCCGTTGGCGGTGGTGGCGGCTACAACGATGTGGTGCTGCCCTTCAACACCAGCGCCGGTGGCATGGCCGCCGGCGCCAGCTGCGTCAGCTGCACCTGCGGCATGTGCAATTGCAGTCCGGGGATGAGCGGTGAGCACTGAAGCGGCATTGATCGCCCCAGTGGCTGCGCCCGCCGGCGGCTTTACCCTGATAGAGATGGCGGTGGTGCTGGTCATCATCGGCCTGCTGCTGGGCGGCATGCTGATGCCGCTGGCCACGCAGATGGAAGTGACGCAGCGCCAGGAGACCGAACGGGTGCTGGATGAATTCAAGGATGTGCTGCTTGGTTTCGCCGTCATCAACGGCCGCCTGCCGTGTCCGGATACCAATGTGCCGCCGGACGGCACCGAAAACCTGTCCGGCAACGCCTGCACCGGCGTCAGCGGCACCTGGCCGTGGCTGACCCTGGGTACCAGCGAATACGATGCCTGGAATCATCATTTCACCTATCGGGTGAGCGCGGTGTTTGCCGACGCCATTGCCGCCGGCACGGTGACGCCGCCGCTGGGCTGCGGTCCGGCACCGGCGCAGGCCTCGTTCGCCCTGTGTACCCAGGGCGATATCAATGTGTTCAGCAAAGCGACGGGCGGGGTGACGGTGGCCGCCAGCGTGCCGGCCGTGGTGGTGTCGCACGGCAAGAACGGCAGCACCGCCACGTCGGCCGACGAGTTGGAAAACAGCGACGGCGACAATGTATTCGTCTACCGGGATTACAGCTCGGTGGCCGCCAATCGCTATGACGACCTGTTGATCTGGATTTCGCCCAATATTCTCGGCAGCCGCATGCTGACGGCGCGCCGCCTGCCCTGATGCTCAGGCGTCGCCGATATTCTGCCCGGCGGCCTGCAGGTCCGCGTGATAGGAAGACCGCACCATGGGTCCGCTGGCCACATTGCTGAATCCCAGACGGCGCGCGTCGTCGGCAAAAGCGGCGAATTCCTCCGGCGCCAGGTAACGCTGTACCGGCAGGTGAAATTTGCTGGGCTGCAGGTATTGGCCCAGGGTCAGCATGTCGCAGCCGTGCTGCCGCAGGTCGCTCATCACTTCCAGGATTTCTTCACGGGTTTCGCCTATGCCTACCATCAGTCCGGACTTGGTCGGCACCGTGGGCAGCTGCTCCTTGAACGCGCGCAGCAACTGCAGCGAGCCCTGGTAATCGGCGCCGGGCCGTGTCTGCTTGTACAGGCGCGGCACCGTTTCCAGATTGTGATTGAATACGTCCGGCGGCTGCGCCACCAGCTGCGCCAGCGCCGTTTCCACCCGTCCGCGGAAATCCGGCACCAGGATTTCGATCTTGATGCCCGGCGCCTGCCGACGCACCTCGGCGATGCAGGCGGCGAAGTGCGCACCGCCGCCGTCGCGCAGGTCATCGCGATCGACGGAGGTGATAACCACGTAGCGCAGGCCCATGGCGGCAATGGTGCGGCCCAGATTGTCCGGTTCGCCGGCGTCCAGCGGTTCGGGTTTGCCATGGGCGACATCGCAGAACGGGCAGCGCCGCGTGCAGATGTGGCCCATGACCATGAAGGTGGCGGTGCCGTGACTGAAACATTCGCCCAGATTGGGGCAGGAAGCTTCCTCGCATACCGTATGCAGGCGGTGTTCCCGCAGCACCGCCTTGAGCTGCGCCACCTGTCTGCCGTCGGCGGGTTTAGCGCGTATCCATTTGGGTTTGCGCAAGGGGGTGGTGGTGGGTTCCACCTTGACCGGAATGCGGGCCACCTTGTCCTGGCCGCGCTGAATTTTCTTGTCGTCTTTGCTCATGGGATGCTGTCTTGGCGGTGAACAATTGCACCGCTTGTCTGATATTCCAGCGCGCGCAGCAGGCAGGACGTCAGATCGCCGATGACTTGCGTGCGGGTGATTTCCGGCCGGTAGGCGCTCACCTGGGTCACCGCCAGTTGCGCATAACCGCAGGGATTGATCCGTGTAAACGGTTCCAGGTTCATGGCCAGGTTGAGACTGAACCCATGGTAGCTGCCGCCGCGTCGCACCCGCAAGCCCAGGGCAGCGATTTTTTCTTCGCCGACATAGACTCCGGGGGCATCAGGGCGCGCGTGCGCGACGATGTCATAACCCGCCAGCAGTGCTACCAGCGCCTGTTCGATGCCGCTGACCAGGCGGCGCACGCCCCAGTGCCGCCGCCGCAGATCCATCAGGATATAGCCCACCAGCTGCCCCGGTCCATGGTAGGTTACCTGGCCGCCGCGGTCCACCTGCAGCACCGGGATGTCGCCGGGTGCCAGCAGATGTTCGGCTTTGCCGTTCAATCCCAGGGTGAATACCGGCGGATGTTCGACGAACCAGATTTCATCGTCGCTGGCGGCGTCGCGGCCGTCGGCGAACCGGCGCATGGCATCCCAAATCTCCAGATAGGGTTGCCGCCCCAGGTCGCGGAAAATGACCGGCGCGTTCACGTTACAGCGCCATCAGCACCAGCGGACAGGCGCTCAGCTCGTGGTAGATTGCGTCCAGCTGTGCCCGGCTCTGGGCTTCGATGGTAATGGTCAGCGCCAGATAGTTGCCCTTGCCGCTGGCGCGGCTGTTGACCGCCTGCGCCTCCAGGCCGGGGACGTGGCGGCCGACAATGGCCAGCACCTGGTGGCTGAAATCTTCGACATTGTGGCCCATGACCTTGATGGGAAAGCTGCAGGGAAACTGCAGCGGAGATTCGTCCTGCGGATCACTCATGCGCTTTGTTTCGCCAGATCTTGCTTGAACTGCTGATAGGCGGCATAAACCCGTTGCCAGACGTTCCCCGGTTTGCCCGTGCCCACGGGTCGACCGTCGAGCACGGTAATGGGCAGGATTTCCTTGGTCGAGCTGGTCATCCACAATTCATCGGCGCTGGTCAGTTCCGCCTGGCCGATGGCGCGCTCCTCGCAGACTACGCCCGCGCCCCGTGCCAGCTCCACCACCAGATCGCGGGTGATGCCGGGCAGCAGGTACTGGCTCTTGGGTGGTGTCGCCAGGACGCCGTTTTTGACCAGGAAAATATTGCTGGCCGCGCCCTCGGTCACCAGGCCGTCGCGGATCAGTATGGCTTCGGCGGCGCCCGCGTCCAGCGCCTGCTGGCGCAGCAGAATATTGGGCAGCAGGGCGATGGCCTTGATGTGGCAGTATTGCCAGCGGATGTCGGCGACGCTGATGGCGCCCACGCCCTGCTGCAGCACGGCGGCCGGCGGGGTCAGCAGCGGATTGCACATGGCGTAGACGGTGGGCGGGGTGTTGGCCGGCATGGCGTGATCACGCGGCGCGACGCCGCGTGTGACCTGCAGGTACAGCGACAGATTGCCGCCGCCGTTGCGCAGCACCAGGTCCTGCAGGATCTGCGTCCACTGCGCTTCGCTGTGCGGGTTTGCCAGACGGATCCCGTCCAGGCTGTCCTGCAGCCGGCGCAGGTGTTCGGGCAGACGGAACAGGATGCCGTGATAGACCGGAATCACTTCGTACACGCCGTCGCCGAAGACGAAGCCGCGATCCAGCACCGGTACCAGGGCCTGTTCCGGCGGCAGATACCTGCCGTTCAGGTAGATCATAATCATAGTGGGTTTGTTATTCGAAATAGAGGCGGATGTCGTCCAGCAGGCTGTTGAACAGGGTGCCCGATTTTACTTCTTCCAGCGCCACCAGGTCACGTTCCGCATAGGACTTGTTGCCCAGTTTGACCGTCATCGTACCCAGCAACTGGCCATCGATGGTGGGGGCGATGATGCGTTTTTCGGTATCGACCACGGTCTGCAGCTTGTCGAACTGCCCGCGTGGTACGGTGATGTATAGATCCTCGCGCAGACCCAGATTGAGATTCTTGCGCGCGCCCTTCCAGATGGCGACCTCGGTGATGGGTTCGTTGGCTTCATACAGGCGTTTGGTTTCGTAGTAACGGAAGCCGTAGTTGAGCAGGGCTTCGGTGGCTTCGGCGCGCGCATTTTCACTGTTGGTGCCCAGCACCACCGCGACCAGGCGCATATTGTTCTTGCGCGCCGATGCCACCAGGCAGAAGCCGGCGGAATCCGTGTGCCCGGTTTTCAGGCCGTCCACATCCTCGTCGCGCCACAGCAGGTCGTTACGATTGCGCTGTTTGACGTTGTTGTATTCGTATTCCTTGGTGGCGTACAGGCTGTAGCTGCCCGGGTGATCGCGAATGATGGCTTCGGCCAGGATCGCCAGGTCGCGCGGGGTGGAATAGTGCTCGGTGCCGGGCAGGCCGGTGCTGTTGCTGAAATGGGTGCTGAGCATGCCGAGCTTTTCCGCCTGCTTGTTCATCATCTCGACGAATGCTTCTTCGCTGCCGGCGATGTGTTCAGCCAGGGCGACGGTGGCGTCGTTACCCGACTGGATGATGACGCCCTTGAGCAGGGTATCGACGTTGACCTTGGCGCCGGGGCGCACATAGGTGCGCGAACCTTCCATGCGCCAGGCTTTTTCGCTGATCGTCACTTCATCGTCCAGATTGATGTGGCGGGCGTCCAGCTCCTCGGTGATCACGTAGGCCGACATCATCTTGGTCAGGCTGGCCGGTTCCATGCGCCGGTCGGCGTTGCTCTCGACTATTGCCCGGTGGCTGTAATAGTCCATCAGCAGGTAACCCTTGGCATTGATCTTCGGTGGTGGCGCCGCGGCGAACGGGTCGGCGGCCTGCGTCAGGGAGCAGAAAGACAGGCCAAGGCCTAGGGCGATGACGGGGAGAAGCTTGTACATCAACGGGTGCCTCCGGTAGCTATGCTGCGCAAATTATAAGCAAATACAGTTTATCATCCTTGGGCTGACTATCCCACGTGAAAAGAATAAAGTCGCTTAACGATTGGGGTTAATCGATGATCACTCTGGCGTCAGTGATGCCCATGGCCTGCAATTGCGAAATGTAACTGTCTGTTTTTTCGACGGTTTCGATGGGCCCTATCATTACCCGGAAAAACTCACCGGAGCCCGGGCGGGGCGGGCGTATCTGCGCCCGGTCAAAGCCGGCCTTCTGCAGGCGTTCGCGCAAACGCCGTGCATTCTCTACCACGCTGAAGGCGCCCGCCTGCAGGTACAGCAGCGGCGCGCTGGCCGGCAGCGCCTGGATCTGGGGCGATTCCGCGGGGCGCGGATTTTCCGGGTCGATGGCCTGAATTTCCACCGGCGCGGTGCCGTTGCGGTCCACGCCCAGGCGCACAGCGGCGGCGTAGGACAGGTCGATCAGTCGGTTATCGTGAAACGGCCCCCGATCATTGATTTTGACGATGATACTCTGGCGGTTTTGCAGGTTGGTGACACGGGCGTAGGTGGGCAACGGCAGGGTTTTATGCGCGGCGGTATATTCGTACATGCTGTAGACCTCACCACTGGAGGTGCGCCGGCCATGAAACTTGGTGCCGTACCAGGATGCGATGCCGCGTTCGCGGTAGCCGCGGGCGCTGGCCAGCACCCGGTAGCTCTGGCCGTTGACGATGTATTCCTCGGCGTTGCCGTAGGCGCTGCGGGGTTCCCAGCGGGGTACCGGTTCCTTGATCAGCGCCAGATTGATCGGCGCCGCGGGCGCCTGGTCGATGATTTCGTTGTCCGCCCGGTCCGCGGGACGCGGCGGCAGGCCGGGGCTGCAGGCAGTAAGCAGCAGCGGCCACAGTGCCGGCAGCAGGTGGTGGCGCCGGCGGCGGCCGCCCGGATCAATTGGTGACAACACTTTCTTCCCGTTGCGCGAGTATCTGCTGGCTCAGCTGATATACCGCCATGGCGTAGAGCGGACTGTGATTGTAACGCGTGATTACGTAAAAATTCTGCAGCCCGACCCAGTGCTCTGGACCGTTGCTGTCTTCCAGCTGAATCAGCGCCCCCAGGGTGGTGGGCGGCAGATTCGGGTCATTGACCAGGACTCCCTGCTTGCTTAGCGCCGACAGGGTGGTACTGGGCTTGGGCCCCTTGTCGATCAGTTTTTTGTGCTTGTCGGCTTCGGCCTGGGCGCGGGTAATGATGGGGGCGCCCTTGCTCCAGTTGTGCTTGTTGAAATAATTGGCGACGCTGCCGATGACATCGCTGGTGCTGGTCAACAGGTCACGCTTGCCGTCCTTGTCAAAATCCACGGCATAACGCCGGTAGCTGCTGGGCATGAATTGCGGCACGCCCATGGCGCCGGCATAGGAGCCCTTGACCGTCAGCGGATCGAGTTTTTCCTGGCGGGCCAGCAGCAGAAATTCCTGCAGTTCGCGCCGGAAGAACTGTGCTCGTTTGGGATAATGGAATGCCAGGGTGGTAAGGGCGTCCAGCACCCGGTAATTTCCCTGATTGTCGCCGTAGCGGGTTTCTACGCCGATGATGGCGATGATAATCTGCGCTGGTACGCCGTACTCCTGTTCCGCCCGCTGCAGCTCGTCAGCGTGCTGCTGCCAGAATTCCCGGCCGCCGTTGACCCGGGCGGGGGTGATGAATATCTCCCGGTATTCGTACCAGGGTTTACCCTCCGCCGGGCGGTTCATCGCCTCGATGATGCTGTCCTGCACCTGGGCCTGCTGCAGCAGCTTGGTGAGAGCGGTGCGCTTGAATTTGTGTACCCGCACCATTTCGTCGACGAACTGGCGCATCGCTTTCGATACGGATTTCGGCGCGCACTGCACCGGCGCCGCGAAGGCGGTGGCCAGCAGGGTAAGCAGCAGAATAAGGCTTCTTGGCAGCATTCGTCCCCCTCGTCGGTTCTGGCTGAGCGCGTCGGTCGCTCAGGTCGGTAGCAGTTTGCGGTGCGAATGAATGGACATCAGTATACCGAATCCGGCCATCAATGTTACCACCGATGTGCCGCCGAAGGAGATCATAGGCAGCGGCACGCCTACCACCGGCACCAGGCCGGTGACCATGCCAATGTTGACAAAGACGTAGATGAAAAACGTCATGGTCAGGGCGCCGGCCAGCAGGCGGGTGAAGGTATCCTGGGCCATGGCGGCGATGTACATGCCGCGCAGCACCACGAACAGGTAGATGCTCACCAGCAGGCACACGCCGATGAAGCCGAATTCCTCCGCGAATGCGGAGAAGATGAAGTCGGTGGAGCGCTCCGGCAGGAAATCCAGCTGCGACTGGGTGCCGTTGAGCCAGCCCTTGCCGTAGACGCC
This sequence comes from Proteobacteria bacterium UBA6920, assembly GCA_002448875.1. GTDB lineage: Bacteria > Pseudomonadota > Gammaproteobacteria > SG8-11 > SG8-11 > UBA6920. Next base: position 21,722 of record DKAS01000186.1, read on the forward strand.
GCCGGAACCGATGGCGATCTCCGATTGAATGATGTGGTAGCCCGCGCCCAGCGGATCGTTTTCCGGATCGAAGAAGGTCAGCACCCGCTTCTTCTGGTAGTCGTGCAGATGATTCCAGAGAAACGGCATGGCGGCGCAGGCAGCGACGAACATCAGCAGCAGCCAGCGCCAGTACAGCCCGGCGAACAGCAGCACGAAGAAGCCGGCGGCCGCCACCAGAATCGCCGTGCCCAGGTCCGGTTGCTTGACGATGAGCAGCACCGGCACCATGATCAGCGCCGCGGCGATGGCGATACGGGAGGTGCGCGGCGGCAGGGACTGTTCGGCGAAGAACCAGGCGATCATCATCGGCATGGCGATCTTCATCAATTCCGACGGCTGAAAGCGGAACAGCCCCAGGTCCAGCCAGCGTTGCGCGCCTTTGCCGATTTCCCCGGCCAGCAGCACCATGGTCAGCAGCACCACGCCGACGCCGTACAGCCAGGGCGACCAGCGCTCCAGGTGGTGTGGCTGGATCTGGGCGATGGCGATCATGATGGCGAAGGCCATGACGAAGCGCAGCGCCTGGCGGTAGATCAGCGACATGTCCTGGCCGCCGGAACTGTAGAGTATCATCAGGCTGGCCGCAGACAGGACCACCAGTCCGGCCAGCAGTGGTCCGTCGATATGCCAGCGGTCCAGCAGATTGTCGCTGGTCTGCCGGTTGCCGGTGGGCAGTAGTGCGCTCAGATCCATCAGGGCTCCTGTAACAGGGTGGTGGCCAGGGGTTCTTCGCCCAGCAGATAGGTGTCCATGGCTTTGCGCACCACCGGCGCGGCGACCGAGCCGCCGTGGCCGCCGTTTTCGACGATGGCCGCCACCGCGATTCGCGGTTCGCCGGCCGGCGCGAAGGCGATGAACAGGGCGTGGTCGCGCAGTTTCTTGTCCACGTCTTTTTCCTTGTAGGTTTCGTCCTGTTTGAGGCCGAATACCTGCGCGGTGCCGGTTTTACCGGCGATGTGGTATTGCAGGCCGTTGCTGATGCCCTTGGCGGTGCCGCGATAGAAGTGCACCACCCGGGTCATGGCGGTGACGATTTTCTCCCAGCTGGCCGGGTCGGTGATTTCCACCTGCCCGGCCTTGGTCGGTTCCAGGGTCTGGGTTTCGTGGCTCAGCGGATCCTGAATGCTGTTGACCATGCGCGGCGTGATGCGCAGGCCGCGGTTGCCCATGGTGGCCGCGGCCACCGCCATCTGCAGGGGGGTGACCAGCAGATAGCCCTGGCCGATGCCGATGTTGACGGTTTCACCGAGGAACCAGCCGGCGTTGCGTTCCCGCTGTTTCCACTCGCGGCTGGGCAGCAGGCCGGTGAACTCGGTCGGCACGTCGATGCCGGTGCGGGCGCCGAAACCGAACTGCTTGAGGAAGGCGGAGATGCGGTCTATGCCCATGTTCGCCGCCAGCTCGTAAAAGAACACGTCGCAGGATTCGACGATGGCCTTGTCCAGATCGACGATGCCGTGGCCTTCCTTCTTCCAGTCGCGGTAGCGGTGACTGTCGCCGGGCAGCATGAAATAACCGGGGCAGAACACATTGGCACCCTTGCCCGGATAGGTCAATTCCAGGCTGGCCAGACCGAGAAACGGCTTGATGGTGGAGCCTGGCGGGTACTGGCCGTGCAGGGCCCGGTTGTACAGCGGCTGGTCCGGCGACGCTGTCATTTCCTTGTAAGTCTTGCTGTCTATGCCGTTGACGAACAGGTTGGGATCGAACGACGGCATGCTGACCATGGCCAGTACCGCGCCGCTGTAGGGATCCATCGCTACCAGGGCGCCGTTGTTTTCCTTGTACATCTCGCTGGCGGCGCGCTGCACGCGCACGTCAAGATTCAGGTGCAGGTTCTGTCCCGGGGTCGGCGGGTACTTGTTGACCACGCGCAGGATGCGGCCGGCGGCGTTGATTTCCACTTCCTGGTGGCCGACCTGGCCGTGCAGGATGTCTTCGTAGTATTTTTCCACGCCGGTCTTGCCGATGTGGCTGGTGCCGTCGTAATTGACCTGATCCACTTTCTGAAACTCGGCTTCGTCGATGCGGCCCACGTAGCCCACGGCATGGGCCATCAGTTCGCCCAACGGGTAGTGCCGGGTCAGCTCCGGCTCGATGTCGACCCCGGGGAAGCGGTGACGATTGACGGCGAAGTTGGCCACTTCGCGGTCGGTCAGGCGAAAGCGCAGGGGAATGGATTTGAACGGCCGGTTGCTGCGCCGCAGTTTGTTGAAGCGCTCCAGGTCGGCGTCGGTGATTTCCACCAGATTGCCCAAAGCCGTCAGCGTGGCTTTGAGGTTGCCCACCTGTTCGGGAGTGATTTTGAGATTGTAGATCGGTACGTTCTGCGCCAGCACCACGCCGTTGCGGTCATAGATCAGGCCGCGCACCGGTTCGATGGGCGCGATATTGAGGCGGTTGTCCTGCGACAGGGTGGTGAAGTGGTCGTGGTTCATGATCTGCAGATAGGCCGCCCGGCTCACCAGCACCAGCGAGCTGAGTATGCAGATGACGGCGAAGATCACCACCCGGTTGGTGAACAACTTGCCTTCGCGGAGATGATCCTTGATGGTGATTTGAACGCGCATGGCAACGGCTAGTTAACTTTGTAGAAATATCTCACGCCCCGCATCAGCTGGAAAAACCAGGGCCAGAGCAGGGCGCTGCTCAGAGTGGGCAGCCAGTAGGTCCAGCTCTGCGGCGACTGGCCGATGATGCCTTTGACCCACAGAATGATGATCTGGCTCAGGCCCACCAGGATCAGCACGCTCAGGGCCTGCTGCCAGGGCGGAAACACGCGGATGCGTTGATGCAGCTTCAGTCCCAGCCAGGCCACCGTCGCCAGCGCCAGCGCATACTGGCCCAGCAGGGCGCCCTTGGCCACGTCCACCACCAGGCCAGCCAGCCAGCCGAAGCCGACGCCGATGCGTTCGGGCAACGCCAGGCACCAGTAGATCAGGACCATGGTCACTGCCTCCGGGCGCAGTTTCGCCGCCCAGTCGGGCAGCGGCACGATGGCGATCGCCAGGGCGGCAACGAAGGTAAGCAGAATGACGACGACGCTGCTGGTTCTCACGGCGTGGTCTCCGGTGCGGGCGGGGTGGGGGTGGCGGCGCCTTCGCCGGCGGGTTCGACCGGTTCCGACAGGTCCGGTTTATTGAGCCGGCTTTCCGGCCAGACCATCAGCACTTCGCGGTTGCGATCCAGCTTCGCGGTGGGCTCCGCCGTAATCTGCGCATAGGGCTGCGCCGGGTCGGTGTCGATGCGGGTGATGCGGGCCACCGGATAGCCCGGCGGGAAGCGGCCGCCCAGACCGGAAGTGATCAGCAGGTCGCCCACCTGGATGTCGGTGTTGTTGGGCATATTGGGCAGGTCCAGCTGCTGCTGGTTGCCGGTGCCGACGGCGATGGCGCGCACGCCGTTGCGGTTGACCTGGACCGGAATGGCGTGGTTGGGGTCGGTGATCAGCATGGCGATGCTGTTGAGCGCCGCCACGTGGACGATTTGCCCCATGACGCCATCGGCGTCGAGTATCGGTTGGCCTTCGTACACGTTGAAATCCAGCCCCTTGTTGATGACCAGTTGCCGGGAAAACGGGTCCAGGTCCACGGCGATCACCTCGCCGATCTGAATTTTTTCCCCCACCCGCTTCGACGAATGCAGCAGCTCGCGCAGGCGCTGATTTTCCGCTTCGATGGAATTGAGTTTCTGCAGCTGGGTTTTCAGTAGGGTATTTTGCATCTTCAGCTGGCCATTTTCGTCTTCCAGCTGCGAGCGGGACTGCAGGCTTTCGCCTACCCAGTAACCGGCGTTGACCGGAATATTAACCAGGTGCTGGACCGGCAGGACAAACAGGGAGATCGCCGCACGTACCGGCTGCAGCTGCTGTGAGCGGTGATCTATGGTCATCAGGGTGATGGAGAGGATGACCAGGACGACCAAGCGCACGGTAATCGTGGGGCCTTGGGCGAAAATCTGCTTGATGGGAAACCTCCGTCATGGAAACCCCGCCGGCGCGGTCCTGCCCGGGGGGCCATGCTGTCCGGTAAAGAGGTCTGGAATTATATAACTTCGCTATTCCATTGCAAAAATCTCGCCACCATGCTCGTCCATCATTTCCAGCGCCCGGCCGCCACCCCGGGCGACGCAGGTCAGGGGGTCTTCCGCGATGACGACCGGTAAACCGGTCTCTTCCGACAGCAATTTGTCCAGGTTGCGCAGCAGCGCGCCGCCACCGGTCAGCACCATGCCGCGTTCGGCCACGTCGGAACCCAGTTCCGGCGGCGTCTGTTCCAGGGCGGTTTTGACCGCGCTGACGATGCCTGCCAGCGGATCCTGCAGGGCTTCCAGGATTTCATTGCTGTTGATGATGAAACTGCGCGGCACGCCTTCGGCCAGGTTGCGGCCCTTGATTTCGATTTCCTTGACGTCGTCCCCCGGATACGCGGTGCCGATTTCCTTTTTGATGTGCTCGGCCGTGGCTTCGCCGATCAGAGTGCCATAATTGCGGCGGATGTAGTTGATGATGGCTTCGTCAAAGCGGTCGCCACCGATACGCACCGAGGCGGAATACACGATGCCCGCCAGGGAAATAATGGCCACTTCCGTGGTGCCGCCACCGATATCCAGGACCATGGAGCCGCGGGCTTCGGACACCGGCAAACCGGCGCCGATGGCGGCCGCCATGGGTTCTTCGATCAGATAAACTTCGCGGGCGCCGGCGCCAGCGGCGGATTCGCGAATGGCACGTCGTTCCACCTGGGTCGAACCGCAGGGAACGCAAATCAGAACGCGCGGGCTGGGGCGGAAAAAGCGGAATTTGTCTTCGTGGACCTTCTTGATGAAGGTTTGCAACATCTTTTCGGTAATGGTGAAATCGGCGATCACGCCGTCTTTCATGGGACGGATAGCCACAATGTTTCCGGGGGTGCGGCCGAGCATGCGCTTGGCTTCGTGGCCAACGGCGGCGATACTGCGCGGGCCGCCGGGACCGCGTTCCTGGCGAATGGCGACCACCGAGGGCTCGTTCAGCACAATTCCCTGACCGCGAACATAGATGAGTGTATTGGCGGTACCCAGATCGATCGACAGATCGTTCGAAAAGACGCCTGTGACTTTTGAAAACATTTTGTTTATATGCCCCGGATTTGATAGTTAAAAATCTAATTTGGCAATCGGCTGGATTATGAGCGAGCTTTGGGCCTGCTGCAAGGGTCGCCCCGGATTTCTTTTGCCTTTCCGGGGATTCCAGGCGATCTTTGCTTGCCTCCACCGTGTTGCCGAAACACCTTAAAACCTCGTTCACGGTTATCTGACGGCGCCACAAACTCGACGGCGAGACATGTCATGAACGGCGAAATGCCTGATCTCAGTCTGACAATGCAATTTATTTGCCGTAGTGTAACGGCCGGTGCTGTGATAATGTTTAGTTTTTTTTGGAGCTGACCATCGTATGTCTTTATCGCGCGAGGATGTGGTGAGAATCGCTCACCTGGCCCGTCTGCAAATCGACGAAGACAAGATTCCGGACTACGCCCGAAACCTCAGCAATATTTTGCAGCTGGTGGAGCAGATGTCGGCGGTCGATACGTCGCGTGTGGTGCCCATGGCGCATCCCTTGGACACGGTGCAGCGTTTGCGCGAGGATGTGATATCCGAAACCAACCAGCGGGATCATTTTCAGAAACACGCCCCCAGCGTGGAAAATGGCCTGTATCTTGTGCCTAAAGTCATTGAATAGCGCCGATCTTGTAGCAATCTATGCATAACTTGTCACTTTCTGAACTGGCCGCGGGCCTGCGGGATAAGCGGTTTTCCAGCGTCGAACTGACGCAGGCTTACCTGGACCGTATCGCGCGATACGACGGCAAAATCAATAGTTTCGTTACGGTTACGAAGGACGGGGCCCTGGCCCAGGCCGCTGCGGCCGACCAGGCGCGCCAGGCCGGCCACGGCGGTCCGCTGTGCGGAATTCCGCTGGCGCACAAGGATATCTTTTGTACCAACGGCGTGCGCACCAGTTGCGGTTCGCGCATGCTGGACAATTTCATCGCCCCCTACGACGCCACCGTGGTCACGCGCCTGCGCGATGCGCAGATGGTGATGCTGGGCAAGACCAATATGGACGAATTTGCCATGGGCTCGTCCACTGAAAACTCGGGGTATAAAATTACCCGCAACCCCTGGGATCTGGCGTATGTGCCGGGCGGATCCAGCGGCGGCTCGGCAGCGGCGGTTGCCGCCGATATGTGCCTGGGCGCTTTAGGCTCGGATACGGGAGGNNCGCCAGCCGGCGGCGCTGTGCGGCATCACCGGCCTGAAACCCACCTATGGCCTGGTGTCGCGCTACGGCATGATTGCGTTTGCCTCCAGTCTCGACCAGGCGGGGCCCATGGCGCGCAGCGCCGAGGATTGCGCCCTGCTGCTGCAGGCGATGGCGGGTTTCGATCCGCGTGATTCCACCAGCGTCGCGCGTGACGTGCCGGATTACAGCGCGGCGCTGGCCCATGACATCCGCGGATTGAAAATCGGCGTGCCCCGTGAATTTTTCGAGGCCGGGCTGGACCCGGCGGTGGAGCGCGTGATTCGCGACGCCCTGCAGGTTTACGTGCAGCGCGGCGCCAGTCTGGTGGATATCAGCCTGCCCAACAGCAAGCTGTCGGTGCCCACCTATTACGTGGTGGCGCCGGCGGAATGTTCTTCCAATCTGTCGCGCTTCGACGGCGTGCGCTTCGGTTACCGCTGCAGCGAGCCCAGGGATCTGCTGGATTTGTACTGCCGTTCCCGCGGCGAGGGCTTCGGCGCCGAGGTCAAACGGCGCATCATGATCGGTACCTACGCCCTGTCCGCCGGCTACTATGACGCCTACTATCTCAAGGCGCAGCAGCTGCGGCAGCTGATCAGCGAAGACTTCGTGCAGGCGTTCAAGCAGGTGGACGTGATCATGGGGCCGGCCTCGCCGACGGTGGCGTTCAACCTCGGCGAGCGCACCGACGATCCGGTGACCATGTACCTGTCGGACATCTACACCATCGCCGTCAATCTCGCCGGCCTGCCCGGCATGTCGGTGCCCGCCGGCTTCGTCAAGCAGCGGCCGGTGGGGCTGCAGCTGATCGGCAATTATTTCCAGGAGGCGCGCCTGCTCAACGTGGCGCACCAGTTCCAGCAGATGACCGACTGGCACCGGCAACGGCCGTCGGCTTTCGCCTAGCAATATCTTATTCAGGGTAACACGCGATGCAATGGGAAACCGTCATTGGCCTGGAAATCCATGCCCAGCTGCAGACCCGCAGCAAGATTTTTTCCGGCGCCGCCACCGCCTACGGCGCCGAGCCCAACACTCAGGCCTGCGCCGTCGACCTGGGGCTGCCTGGCGTGCTGCCGGTGCTGAACGGCGAAGCGGTGCGCATGGCGGCCAAGTTCGGCCTGGCCATCGGCGCCAGCGTGGCGCCACGCTCGATCTTCGCGCGCAAGAATTATTTCTATCCCGACCTGCCCAAG
>DKAS01000072.1 GCA_002448875.1 Proteobacteria bacterium UBA6920
GGAGGCCTCCTTGCCGGCGGTCGAAATCTGCTCGGACAGATCCGCCGCCGGATAGATGCGCTGACCGTTGGTCACGTTGTAATCGGGCACAAACACCACCTTCAGGCAATCGCCGATGCTGCGATCATTGTTGACCACCTCGCCCACCGCCGTGATCAGGCGAATGATCAGCTTCGCCAGGTGATAACCGGGCGCCGCCTTGCCACCGAAAATAAAGGTGCGGGGATGCAACTGCAGGTGCGGATCGCTCTTCAGCCGGTGATACAAGGCGATGATATGCAGAACATTCAGGTGCTGGCGCTTGTATTCGTGGATTCGCTTTACCTGCACGTCGAAAATGGAATCCGGATCCACCAGCGTGCCGATGCGGCGATACAGCAGGCGCGTCAGATCGTTCTTGTTCATGCGTTTGACATTGCGCCAGTCGTTGCGGAAATTCGCATCCGCAACGAAGGACTCGAGATTGCGCAGCTGGTCGGTATCCGTCACCCAGCGGCCGCCTATCGCCTTGCCGATCAGGCGCGCCAGCCTCGGATTGCTCAGCACCATCCAGCGGCGCGGCGTCACGCCGTTGGTTTTATTGCTGAACTTCTCCGGCCACAACTCGTAAAAGTCTTTCAGCACATCCTGCGACAGCAGAGTCGAATGCAACTCCGCCACGCCGTTGATGGCATAACTGCCGACGCAGGCCAGATGCGCCATGCGCACATAGCGATCGCCGTTCTCGTCGATCAGCGACAACCTCGCCAACAGCGCCTGATCGCCGGGATGGAGCTCGTTGACCTCGTCGAGGAAGCGCTTATTGATATCGAAAATAATCTCCAGATGGCGCGGCAGCACGGCGCGAAACATGCCGACCTGCCAGCGCTCCAGGGCTTCCGGCAGCAGAGTATGATTGGTATAGGCGAAACTTTTTCGGGTGATATGCCAGGCGGCTTCCCATTCCATGCCGTACTCGTCCAGCAGCAGACGCATCAATTCCGCCACCGCAACCGCCGGATGGGTGTCATTGAGCTGGACAGTGAATTTTTCATGGAACCGGTCGGCGGCGATTCCCTGCGTCTTCAGGATGCGCAGCATGTCCTGCAATGCGCAGGAAACGAAAAAATACTGCTGCTCCAGGCGCAGGGCCTTGCCCTGCATCTGCTCGTCGTTGGGATAGAGCACCTTGGTGATATTTTCCGAAGTCACCTTCTGATTGACCGCGCCGTAGTAGTCACCGCGATTGAACACGGCAAAGTCGAACGATTCCGGCGCCTCGGCGCGGAACAGGCGCAGGGTGTTGGCGGTATTGGTACGATAGCCCAGTATGGGCGTATCGAACGGCACGCCCATCACCACCTTCGCCGGCTGCCAGCGCACCCGCGGCTGTTCATTTTCATCACGGTAGTGCTCGGTATAGCCACCCAGTTTCACCTCCACCACCCACTCCGGCCGGCACAACTCCCAGGGATTGCCGAAACGTAGCCATTTGTCGGTTTTCTCAACTTGCCAGCCGTCACAGATTTCCTGTTTGAAAATGCCGAACTCATAACGGATACCATAACCGAGCGCCGGCACTTCCAGGGTGGCCAGCGAGTCGAGAAAACATGCCGCCAGCCGCCCCAGGCCGCCATTGCCCAGACCCGGCTCTTCTTCCTGAGCCAGCAGTTCCTCCAGGCTCAGACCAAGCTCGGCCATGGCCTGCTTCACCGGCTCAAAGATGCCCAGATTGACCAGATTGTTGCCCAGGTGCGGTCCGAGGAGAAACTCGGCCGATAAATACGCCACGGTGCGTGATCCGCGCGTAGTGTACTCGGCGGCAGTACTGACCCAGCGCTGCAGCAGGCGATCGCGCACCACGTGCGCCAGCGCGGTGTAGTAATCGTTGAGGGTCGCCAGCTCGGGAAATTTTCCCTGGGTATAAAAGAGATTGTCCAGAAACGCGCGCTTCAGCGACTCCTTGCTGAAACTGGTGCGGTCGTCCTCTATCCGCATCGCACTGCCGGGATTAACCGCGAGATTGTTCATTCACGCCTCCACGCTTGGATCATCTATAGTGCTAAACAGCGATACGCGCGGCACTCTGCGCCCAGGCCACCCGGGGGTGGATCGTGTCCGTATTGATCACCAGTTCCATGCGCAAGAGCTTAACCATCGACTGATAGGAGAAACCCGCGTCCAGGGCAGCCTGCAGATGCCGGGCATGTTCCGGGTTGAGATAGAGCAAGTTGGGATGCATCCCATGCTCATGTTTGAATTCAGCCACCAGGCGATAGACGAATGCCAGCATAATCCACCTCCCGCATTTTCCATTGAGACCCCTCTGCCTCGAGCAGCATCCATGCCAGTCGCCGCATCGGGCAGGCAACTCCTTGAATCAGGCGGCGGCAGCGGTCGCCGGCACGCAGCGGACGCAAGACGCAACGCCACGGGCAGGCATTTACATGCACGTTTTCATCGCAAGATTCACCGGCGCGCACCCAAACCGGGCGGCCCGCCTGGTTTGCCGTGCAACACGGCAAACCAGCCTACAAAATTTGTGTCCGCTCCCGCGTCATAGTTTTTTTGCATGCCTGCGGTGCACCGCCCGGCGGCGACGCACAAGCAGAGTGCGGAGCAGGCAAGCCGTGTAAAAACAACTCACAATATTCAATAACTTACTAAATGGCATAGTGTCTGCTATGACTGCCCTGGAGCGCGGCATCACGTAAACGATGAGGCGATGGCAGGCGCTACCGCAATGGGGTAGCGACACTAATCACGAATTTTGTGGAGTCAGACTATGTTCGTCAGAAATTTTTTAACCCGCGATCGCAACAGCAATATCTCTCGCAAGCTCAATCTGGCGGTGGCAGCCGCGACCGTCCTGCTGACCGGCATCACACCGGCGCTGGCCGCGGTCGGCGCGCCGGAAAAAGCGGAGCTGAAACTCGGATTCATCAAGCTGACGGACATGGCGCCGCTGGCCGTCGCCTACGAAAAAGGCTACTTCGAGGATGAAGGACTGTACGTCACACTGGAGCCGCAGGCAAACTGGAAGGTGCTGCTGGATCGCGTCATCGATGGCGAACTGGACGGCGCGCATATGCTGGCCGGCCAACCGCTGGGAGCGACCATCGGTTTCGGCACCCAGGCGCACATCATCACCGCCTTCAGCATGGACCTCAACGGCAATGGCATCACCATGTCGAACAGCGTCTGGGAGGAAATGAAGAAACATGTCCCCATGGAAAACGGCAAGCCCGTGCATCCGATCAAGGCCGACTACCTCAAACCGGTGATCGAGAAATATAGGAGCGAAGGCAAACCCTTCAATCTGGGCATGGTGTTCCCGGTATCGACGCACAACTATGAACTGCGCTATTGGCTGGCAGCGGGCGGCATCAACCCCGGTTATTACGCCCCCGGCAAGGGCGATGTCTCCGGGCAGATCAAAGGCGATGTCCTGCTGTCGGTCACGCCGCCGCCGCAGATGCCCGCCACCATGGAAGCCGGCACCATCAACGGCTATTGCGTGGGCGAGCCCTGGAACCAGCAGGCGGTGTTCAAAGGCATAGGCGTGCCGGTGATCACCGACTACGAAATCTGGAAAAACAATCCCGAGAAAGTATTCGGCGTCAGCAAGAGCTGGGCGGACAAGTACCCCAACACCCACATCCACCTGATCAAGGCTCTGATCCGCGCCGCCCAGTGGCTGGATGAGGAAAACAACAAGAATCGGGCCGACGCGGTGAAGATTCTGTCGCGCAGCGAGTATGTGGGCGCGGATGCCAACGTTATCGCCAACAGCATGACCGGCACCTTCGA
>DKAS01000058.1 GCA_002448875.1 Proteobacteria bacterium UBA6920
CAGATGAAGGGCGTCGGCGTGGCCTTCAGCCGCTTTTTGGAAGTGGACTTCACCACCGGCGTTATAGTCGGCATGGGCATCGTGTTCATTTATGCGGTACTGGGTGGCATGAAAGGAATCACCTATACCCAGATCGCCCAGTATTGCGTTTTAATCTTCGCCTATACGGTGCCGGCAATCTTCATTTCCCTGAACCTGACGGGCAATCCTCTGCCGCAGCTGGGTCTGGGCAGCACCATGGCCGACGGCAGCGGCACCTTCATGCTGGACAAGCTCGATCAGGTGCTGACGGAACTGGGTTTTGCCCAGTACACGGCGCAGAAAGGCACGTCGTTGAACCTGTCCCTGCTTACTCTGTCATTGATGATAGGTACCGCCGGCCTGCCCCATGTCATCATTCGCTTCTTCACCGTGCCCAAGGTCAAGGATGCGCGCGTGTCCGCTGGCTGGTCTCTGGTGTTCATCGCCATCCTGTATACGACAGCGCCGGCGGTGGGTTCCATGGCGCGCTTGAATCTCACGGAAACCGTGCAGACAGGTGCGGTGGGCGCCGCCGACGGTAACCTGCAGTATGACAACCGGCCATCCTGGTTTCAGAAATGGGAAAAAACCGGCCTGCTGCAGTTCGAGGACAAGAACGGCGATGGCCGCATCCAGTACTACAATGAAAAGAATGCCGAGTTCAACGCCAAGGCCGAGACCTGGGGCTGGAAAGGCAACGAGCTGACCAAGGTGGACAACGACATCATGGTGCTGGCCAATCCGGAAATCGCCGGCCTGCCCAACTGGGTGATCGCGCTGGTGGCCGCCGGTGGTCTGGCGGCCGCGCTGTCCACGGCCGCCGGTCTGTTACTGGCCATTTCCTCGGCCATTTCCCATGACCTGCTCAAGGGCGTGTTCAAGCCGGACATATCGGAAAAGAACGAACTCATGGCCGGTCGCATCGCCATGGGGGGCGCCATCCTGCTGTCCGGTTATCTGGGCATGAATCCGCCCGGTTTCGCTGCTCAGGTGGTAGCGCTGGCCTTCGGTCTGGCGGCTTCGTCCATCTTCCCGGCGCTGATGATGGGCATTTTCTACAAGCGGATGAATCGAGCCGGCGCCATCGCCGGCATGCTGGCGGGCCTGCTGTCGACCCTGATTTACATCTTCGTCTACAAGGGATGGTTTTTCGTGCCGGGGACCAACAACCTGGAAAACGTCGCCGCCAACTGGCTGTTCGGCATACAGCCGGAGTCCTTCGGCGCCGTGGGCGCGCTCATCAATTTCGGCGTCGCTTTCGCCGTGGCTCGCGTAACCGCCGTGCCGCCGGAGCATATCCAGCATCTGGTGGAAGATATCCGTGTACCCAAGGGTGCCGGCGCGGCCAGCGGTCACTGAGTTTGAGCCCGGGACAGCCCCGCTTCAGCGGGGCTGTCCACTAGCGCGATCATGGACATCGAACTGATCGAAATTCGCGAGTTTCTGGCGCGCCATCCACCCTTCGACGTGTTGCCGGCGCAGGTGCTGGACCAGTTGCCGCGTAATTTGATAGTCCGCTACCTGCGGCGCGGCAGCGCGTTTCCGCCGGAAGTCGCAGACGTCAGTCTGTACATCGTGCGCAGCGGCGCGGTCGAATTCCGGGATGGCGCCGGCAATCTGTGCGAAAAGCTCGGCGAGGGGGACTTTTTCGCTGGCGACTGCCACCTGCCAGACCTGCCGGCCGACTGGCACGGCGTCGCCAGCGAAGATGCGCTGCTCTATCTGCTGGCCTGTGATCGACTGCAGCAGTTGCGCGACGCTCATGCGGACTTCAGCAGGCATTTCAGTCGTTCCCTGAACGAACGCCTGCGGCATGCGGTCAGCACTATCCGCCGCACCTACATGCAGGATGTGTCGGTACTCGGTATTCGCGTCATGGATCTGGTGAAGCGACCGCCGGTAACCATCGACGCCGGCTGCAGCATCCGCGACGCGGCCCGGGCCATGACCGAGCACAAGATTTCGTCCATCATGCTGCTGACCGATGGCCGGCTGACAGGCATACTCACCGACAGCACCCTGCGCAAGCGCTGTATCGTCGACGGCGTGCCGGCCGACGCGCCGGTGGCCGATATCGTCAAACACAAGGTGACCACCATCGCCCATGACGCCAGCGTGTTCGAGGCGCTCATGACCATGACCCAGCTGCAGGTGTATCACCTGCCGGTGATGGACGGCGAGCGCCTGGTCGGCATCGTCACCTCCAGCGACCTGTCGCGCCTGCAGAGCACCAACACGGCGTTCATCGCTTCGGACATCCGCAAGGCGCAGACCGTCGCCGATCTGGCGATGTCCAGCCGTACGCTGCCGGAGCTGCAATTGCAGCTGTCCAATGCCAGCGCCACCGCCTTTCATATCGGCGATGCCCTGTCTTCGCTCACCGATGCCATTACCGGCAAGTTGCTGCATCTGGCGGAGGCCGAGCTGGGTCCGCCGCCGGTGCCCTATGTCTGGGTAGTGGGTGGTTCTCAGGCGCGGCAGGAGCAGACCAGCCTGTCCGACCAGGACAACGCACTGATACTGGCGGATACGGCGCAGCCGGACCACGACAGCTATTTCGCCGCGCTGGCGGCAAAGGTGAGCGATGGTCTCAATGCCTGTGGTTTCAGCTATTGTCCGGGCGACGCCATGGCCACCAATCCACAGTGGCGTCAGCCACTGCGCAAGTGGCGCGACTATTTTGCCACCTGGATCGATCGTCCGGAGCCCAAGGCGCTGATGCTGGCGTGCATTTTCTTCGATCTGCGCGCCGTGCACGGCGATGCCACCCTGCTTGCCGAACTGCAGAGAGAGGTGCTGAAAAAAACCCGCAATAACACCGTTTTCATCGCCTATATGGCCGCCAATGCCCTGAGCCATCGACCGCCATTGGGATTTTTTCGCAACTTCGTCCTGATCCAGGACGGCAGGCACAACGACACCATCGACATAAAGCATCGCGGCATCATCCCCATCATCGATCTGGCGCGAGTTTTCGCCCTGTCCGCAGGTCTGCCGGCGGTACGCACGGTGGAACGGCTGCGCACCGCCGCGGCCAGCGGCGCGCTCAGTCGGGAAATGAGCGAGAATCTGCTTGACGCTTTCGAATATATCGCCACCGTACGCATCCAGCACCAGGCACGGCAGATCCGCGCCGGGCGGGCTATCGACAACTTCGTTTCCCCGGCGGAATTGTCCGAACTGGAACGCGCCCATATCAAGGATGCATTCTCCGTGATCAAGGACATGCAGGCCACCCTGGATAACCGCTACCAGCTGGGGCGGTTTCGCTAGCGCATGCGGGGTATGTTCTCATGGTCTGAACGTGCGCGCCGCAACGCCGCGCGGCGCGCGCCGGCCGGAATCATGCGGGAGTTTCTGCTGGCCCCATTGCCGACGGGTAAAACTCCCTGCCGGGAAGCGGCGATCGTCGCCCTCGATCTGGAAACCACCGGCCTGGATGCGCGCCACGATCGCATTCTGAGCATTGCTACGGTGCCGGTCCGCGACATGGCGGTGGTGCTCGCCGAGGCCTGGCAGGCGTCGTTAAACATTGACGGCGACTTGCCGGAAAAGACAGTGGTGATTCACGGCATTACCGACGACCAGGCCGCGGGCGGGCGGTCCCTGGCGGAGATTTTGCCACAATTGCTGCAGCGCCTGTGTGGCAAGGTGCTGCTGGTGCACAACGCCGCCCTCGATCGGGCTTTTCTCGACCGGGCCTGCCGTCAACTCTATAACGTGCCTTGCCTGCTACCAGTCATCGATACCCAGGCCCTGGCCAGACGCCAGCACCGGCGGCGCGATTTGCCGATCAAGTCCGGCGACCTGCGCTTGTACAGTCTGCGCGAACGCTACGGTTTGCCGCGCTACGGCGCACATCGAGCCCTGAACGACGCACTGGCGACGGCGGAGTTGTTTCTGGCGATGGCGGCGGAAATGTCGCCGACGGGTAATTGCCGCCTGCGCGATGTCATGACCCGCTGGTACTGAGGGAGTTATGCGGGTCTCGGGAAAATCCTATGGCTATAGAATTCATACCGGTAAAAAATAAATCGGGGCGAATCCACCACCGCGCGTGCGAAAATTAGTTGTCTGCCCCTGATATAGACGCGCCGCCATCAATTGAATTTCGCCTTGATAGGTATAACAACGCACGTCGTATTTTAAAGGCGTGGTTGCATTGTCAACAAAGACTTCGCGTTCACTTGGCGGTACAAGCCGCTGCGCCACATAGTCCGATGTCGATATTTCGGACCATACACGTTTCGTTATCTTATCGCCGCGATACACGGCTTTACTTCCGTAGCCGGTCGCCGGCTTGAAAAAATATTGTTTTCTATTTTCCCAGAGATGAGTAATATTTTCCGGCGTGACCCGCTCCGTTGGTGCGATTCCGTTTATGAGCAGCTTGATATCTTGTTCACTGCAATCAAACCGTCGCAGTTTATCCGCGTCCGTCAACACGGCCATATTTCGTTTATCCGCATACAATGCATATGAAAACGGATTCGGTGTTAACGCAACGAACTTTCCTTCATACGCGTCTCGCAACACCTTGGTTGTCGCTGCGTGCAAGTAAAAATCGGTTAACCGATTATAAACCATATCGAGGCGGTGTTCGCCGTGATACAAACCGTCGCCCTTTAATTCCAAATCCGACGGCGGCGCAATGATCGCGCGCAGCCCTCGGCTCTCGAATAATCGTTGAAACAATAAAAATTCAGGATATAGAAATTGATTCTCCGGATCGTCGTCGACGATGGCAATGGTCGTGAGCGGCCGCTGAATGCCGCTGAGGAGCCATTCCTGCTGAAACATCGATACAAAGGAGCTTTCGACGTTGGCAAGCGCCATCGGAGTACTGTTCAAGGTCTCCACGTCGACGCAACATCCGCGCTGCGCTTGCGCCAATACGCTGCATAGCATCGCGCCGCCGGCATTGGTATTGATCTCAATGATCTTGGGTCCATCGGCGCCAAGGTGAAAATCGTAGCCGAAAAACACGCCGGTCAATTTTGGATCACGACACGCGACCGGCGGGGCCCACGATAACACTCTTTCCCGATAACGCGTATTCGCGGCCATGCGCTCGATCGCGCTTATGGTATCACGCATGACTTGTACTTGTTCGCGATCGATAAACACCATCGTCGTCGAAAATAAATTCGGACGATTAGTCTCTATCCATTGATACAAGGTGTTGTCATAAATCGTCGACGCCAATTGGTCGCGAAGCAAATCGCGATCAAGGCCAATGCAACGACATTCCTTGTTCAACCAATTTGCCAGCGTCTTCATTCCGTGTTTTCCGGTTGGAGTGTTTAGTTGCAGGCAGCAACGATCCTAAACTTGCACGGGTGGCGGACCCAACCAAAGAGCTGAATCGTTAAACCAAATCCACGACGATTGTCGTCACCGCTTGAGTCATCCGTCGGCACAAACAATTCACCTGGGCGGTACATTTTTCCATGCGCAGCCACACTCATTCATCCCGAATGAACCTATACGGATATTTTTCAGTGCGCTGGCATTGTTCAAAATATACTCATCTGATGCGCTCAAATTATGATAACACTGACCCACTTAAAAAACATCGCGCCTAGATCTTTGTGATACGCCGGCGCTACAAGTGGACCGGTTAAAAGGCTCATCCCTTTCAGTTGTAGTTACAGGCAGAAATTATCCTCTGTTTGCTCTGGTATCTGACCAAAGCAAAGAGCTGAATCGGATAGCCAAAACAACGACATTTGTCGTACCCGATTGGGTCACAGGCAATACAGCCGCTGAACTCATTTTCGCACGATATCACGCCCGCTTCCGCATACGCCTTCCGCCGATGAATCGCTCTCGGATTTAAATAAGAAAAAAATGACATATTCATCACCGCTTAATCATTGAAGGGTAGCGTGCCAAACGGAAAAAAATCAATTTTCTGACAACGCAATAGTTACGCATCTTCTACATATTAAATAGTGAACGTTGGCTGTCCCATTGAGTAAATAGTCCGTAGATGTTTAACAAGGAGAGAAAAATGTCAAAGGTGTCTCCAAAAACTGTCGCTGTAACTTCACTGCTGCTTCTGTTCGCCACCCTCGCCCCAAACCTGCAAGCCGCGCCCGTGTCCGGCACCGTTTCCGGATACCAATCCATCAGCCAGGTACGCTGTAGAAATACGACGTCAAGACAACGAGTGATCACCGCGGTCAATGCCGATGGCTCATGGAATTGTGAGCAGGCCGGGCTTGTGGTCAAAACCGGCGACAACATCGCGGTGGATTTCCAACTGGCGGCGCAAGGCCTGCTGCCTGACAGGCCGCAAGCGCTGTCGACCCTGGGCGCCACGAATTTTGTCCAGTTGCAATGGAGCCCGGTCGCCACGGCAACTCACTATTCCGTTTACCGCGACACCCAGCCCGCTGTCGTCCCTTCCGCGGTCACCAAGCTGATCGACGTGGTTGAACCGCGATATAACGACAATAGCGTCACCCCGGATGTGATGTACTTCTATGTGGTGACCGCAACCAACGGCACGGGTGAAGGCCTGCCGAGCGCCGTGGCTCTAGGCACCACCAACGCCGCCGGCCTGGACCACCGCACACTCCCGACAACCTGTTCCCAGGGCGGTTGCCACGACGGGATGAACGCTACAGGCAAACCCGCCAACCACCTGCCGACCACCAGCGAATGCAGCAACTGCCACCAGACTACCGCATGGTTGCCCGCTGTCGTTAATCACACGGGGATCGTCAATAATTGCGCGGTATGCCACAACGGCACTTTTGCCTCGGGAAAACTTCCCACTCACCTGCCAACGACCGGTGATTGCAGCACCTGCCATACCACCGTGGCATGGCGACCCGCGCTGTTCGATCACACGGGAATCGTCAGTAGTTGCGCGACATGTCACAATGGGGCAACCGCCTCGGGCAAACCGGCCAATCACCTGCCGACCACCGGCGATTGCAGCACTTGCCATACAACCACCGCATGGCTGCCCGCGCATTTCATTCACACGGGAATCGTCAATAATTGCGCAGCATGCCACAATGGAGTAAACGCCACGGGCAAGCCGGTGACTCACCTGGCGACAACCCAGGATTGCAGCGTCTGCCACCAGACGTCACTGTGGCTGCCGGCCACCTATACCCATCGCACCGCCAACTACCCGGGCGACCATAATCCACGCGTCACCTGCGTTTCGTGCCACGTGAACAATAGCGAGGCGATCATCTATAACACACCCAGCCTGGCGCCGAGTTGCGCGGCTTGCCACGCGGCGAGATATATGCCGTCTGTTGGAGCACATGGCGGTCAACCGGTGCTGGTCAACAACAACTGCGGGCAATCCGGCTGCCACCGCGTCGGGGACGCCATCTGGTAGACTTTGGCTAACCGGGATCAAAGAACAGTCCTGATATGTGGAATCGCAGGCTGTTTTTTGATCCCTTTTTTTATGTTCTGGAAGTCATGGTTAGATTGGTAAACTCCTAACGCCATCAACTCATAAACAAACCACTCACGCCAGATCTCCACTCAGCCTACGGGGTCGCCTGCTGGACAAACGTCAGCCCCCGATTGCTCCAACC
>DKAS01000251.1 GCA_002448875.1 Proteobacteria bacterium UBA6920
GGCAAAGCGGACCGACGCCGCTGCTGCGGGCGGGAAGGTGTTTTGATTTCTTGTTTCGCCGCGAGTGTCGAATCGACATCACGCCACCGGACTGGTGCCACGCACGCTGGAACGAATTCACCTGTTGAATCGGAAGCGCATGCGTTGATCGATGCCGCTCATAGGGTGTGCTGTGCGCACCGTTTTTTTCTTGAACTCTGCAGCGACCTGGCGCATCGCTCGGTGCATAAATCACACCGTGCAGCAATGCCGAGGCACGCTGCCAGCGATCGCAATAAGAAAATTATATTAACTTTCCCGCCCGCGGCAGCGGCGCCGGTCCGTTGTTCCAGGACGTCCAGCGCCAGGGAGGGCGCTGGTCGAGCCCACAGGGAGGTGGCTCTTGCGGTCCTGGAACAACGGACCGGCGCCGCTGCCAAAAGCGGGCGGGAACTCCTTCCGTACCACGTACCCTGGTAGTGTTTTTTTCGTGAACTCCGCGGTGATCCGGTTCTGATCCGGGTCATCGCCTGGTGCGTACAACGCACCCTTACGGGCGACGCCGCGTGACAGGCGGCTCAGCCGCCGCTTTTCCCGCTTACCGCCTCCACTTCCCGCAAATGAATTTCGTAGATCAGGTCGCGGCGACGCAGCTGGTTGTTGCCGGAATTCTTGAAACCCATGCTGGGCGGCACTACCACGCGCCATTTGGCGCCGGTGGGCATCAGCAACAGCGCTTCCTTCAGGCCGGGCACGGCGATGCTGTCCAGCTTGAGATGCGCGGGCTGGCTGCTGTCGCTGGCGTCGTCGAACACGACGCCGTTGCTCAGGGAACCCTGGTAGTTGACGATGACGGTATCGCCGGCGCCGGGCCGCGGGCCGTTGCCGGCTTCGAGGATTTCATACTGCACGCCGCTGGCCAGCACCTTGACCCCGGGGCGCTGGGCATTCAATCGAGCATAGTCATCTTTGAAGCCGCGCTCCCGCGCCGGCGGTTGCGGCGCAACGGCGGTGGGCGGTGGGTTGCCGCCGGTGCCGGCGGCGGTGTCATCGTGCAGGCCGTCGAGCAGACCGCGCAGCACGTCTTCCACGTTGATCTGTTGTCCCTGTTGCTGCAGCTGGCGCAGTTGCGTGCCCAGGGCGCGTCCGGCGGCATAGTCGTCGCTGTCGCTGGTCGGAGCGGCGCACAGCAGGGCAGGCAACAGGCACAGGCCGAGGATGCCGGCACTGCGGACTGGGAAGCGCAGCGCCACGGCCCGCAGCGTTTTATCGATTGTAGCCAGCATCGGATTTTTCCTGCGTCTGGGAGCGATATCCCGCATGATATTACAGCCCCTGCGGCGATGCACCGAAGGAAGCGGTGAAAACAGGGGCTGGGCCGTGACCGTTAATGAAAGGATAATATAAGCCGTGCTTGCCACGGTTAAAAACCTGCCGGTTCGGCGCGAAATTCCCGTGTCAATGGCTTTCCGTTTGCGGGCCCGGCGGCGCGTTCCGGTGCCGCGCCAGCTTCAGATCTGTACGATATCCCGCGCTTCCTTGACCAGAAAATCCCGGAACGCCTCGGCCACCTTGGACAGTCGCTTGCCGCGCCGGTACATCACGTACCAGTGACGCATGATGGGGAAATGCTCCACGTCCAGCACCACCAGGCGATGCAGTTTCAATTCCATTTCCAGAGTGTACAGCGACAGCAGGCCCAGGCCCAGGCCGGCTTCCACGCTTTGCTTGATGGCTTCGTTACTGCCGATTTCCATGCTGGTTTTGACCTGCAAATTGTGTTTTTGCAGAAAGCGCTCCAGCGCGTCGCGCGTGCCCGAGCCGCGTTCGCGCGCCAGGATGGCCTGAGTGGCCAGGGATTCAAGCTTGATTTGCGTTTGATTCGCCAGCGGATGTTCGGGGCTGGCTACCAGCACCAGCGGATTGTCCATGAACACCTGCGCATCCAGATCCATGTCCGCCGGCGGCTGTCCCATGATGACCAGGTCGGTGGCGTTGGCGCTCAGCTGGTGGAGCAGGGTCTTGCGATTGGTGACATCGAGACTGACCTGGATTTCGGGATAGCGCTTGCAGAACACGCCCAGCAGGGTGGGGATGAAATAGTTGGCCGTGGAGGCGACCGAAATCGCCAGCTTGCCTTTGTGCAGGCCCTTGAGGTTGGCGAAGGATTCCTCCAGGTCGCGTAACTGCTGGTCTATGGCCCGGGCATAGTGAAACATCTCCTGGCCGGCCTCGGTCAGGAAGATTTTCTTACCGATTTGTTCGAACAGCGGCAGGCCGGCGCTTTCCTCCAGCTGGCGGATCTGCATGGAGACCGCCGGCTGGCTCAGGTGCAGTTCCCGGGAAGCCTTGGTGTAGCTGAGGTGGCGGGCCACTGCCTCAAAGACCCGGAGCTGGCGCACGGTGATATTCATGCCCCGATACTATAAGTAATTACTTATGATATCAATCATTATTATTGAGTTTACATTATGAGTGAGCGCCGTATACTAACCCTACCCTGCAATTGGAGCTGGTCTCCAGCGGGCGGCGGATTCCGCCGGGATCTTCGGGATAGGGTTGTAAGTTGTTGAAATGAAAGATAATTAATCGCTTCAGGAGGCGAACGACTATGGCAGAAAAAAAAGGTTATAAAGCGGGTGTAAAAGAATACCGCGAAACATA
>DKAS01000007.1 GCA_002448875.1 Proteobacteria bacterium UBA6920
CGGCCAGGTTCGCATAATAAGAGCGGGATTACTACCAGATGGCTGTTGCTCCCTCCCACTTCCCCATGTGCACTGTCATCATGTAATCCTCCTTGATACCGGATTGCAGTTATCCATCCCTTGCAATCCGGTTTTTTTTTGCCCCGCCGCAAAAGCGCCCCCCCAGACACCCAACTTTTCCGCGGCTTGTCCGATGATATAGGCAGGTAGCGCTTACCCTGGGGTGACAGCATGGACCACCTGACCGATCAAGACACCAACCATTTGCTGGAAACGGCAAAAATCGGCGAATTCAACGAACCTCTGGTCGTTACGACCATGGAGCAGAACCGCCTGGCCTGCCTGAACATGGCGCGGCAGGCGGTGCACACCCTGCACATTTACAGTCAGGACCTGGATCCGGCGATTTACAGCAACCGCGAGTTCGTGGCGGCAGTGACCAGGCTGGCGGTCTCCAGCAAGCACGCACGCATCGAAATTCTGGTGCGGGACACCAATCCCATCATTCAGCATGGCCACATGCTCATTGAAACCATGCGCAAGCTCAGCTCTTACATCCAGATGCGCAAAGTGTGTGAAGAGCACATGGATTTTACTCAGGGCTTCTTCATCGCCGACGAGCGCGCCCTGGTCCTGCGCAAAGTGGTCACGCGTTTCGAAGGCGTGGTAAAGTTCAACGCGGCCATGGAATGCCGGGAATTGCTTAAAACATTTCGAGAAGTGTGGCTGAAAAGTGAACCGGACCCGAAACTCCGCCGTTTGCACCTTTAACTGGATCGCCTTCCTGATTCTGATTTTGTGGTTAAACGGAGCCGTCGCCGCCGGTGAGCGCTCCGAGATCCAGGTTTTCTCCCTGGCCCACCGCGATGCCGGCGACCTGGTCGAAACCCTGCGGCCCCTGGTCGCCCCGGATGGCGCGATCAGCGCCAGCGGCAGCCAGTTGATCGTCAGGAGCAGCCCGTCCACCCTGCGGCAAATCAGCAAACTTATCGCGCAACTGGATGTGAGCGCCCGCCAGTATCTTATATCAGTTCAATCCTCAAGGAATATGGAAAGCAGCCACCAAGCCAGCAGCGCCAGCGGATCCCTGCAATGGCAACAGAATGGGGCGGACGTTCAGCGCAACGGCAGCCTTCGTCTGTACGGCACCCAAAGCAGCCAGAACGAAGCAGGCGCCGCGACCCAGCAGATTCGCGCCCTGGAGGGACAATGGGCGCAACTGCTGTTGAGCTCGTCGGCGGGCGGCGGTGCACCGTCACGCACGCCCCCGAGCGCCCAGGGCTTTTCCTTGCTGGCGCGCGCTGCCGGCGAAAAAATTCAAATCAGCATCGCCCCCCTGCTGGCCCCCGCCCGCCAGCAGGGCCAGACCAGCATGGTCAGCGCGCAAACTGTGCTGGAAGTCAACCCCGGGGTGTGGACGGACGTCGCCGCCCTGGATACCCGTGGCGCCACGCCGCAGGAAACCGGCACCCGTCGCGATTACAGCACCTCCGCGACTCGCCTCAGCTGGCGCATCAAAGTGGAGCCGCTGCCATGATTCTGCGGCGAGGTGCCGAAATGCCGCGCGCCACCGCCGTCGGCCAGCGCCATTGTCGCGGCGCCCGCCCCGCTCTCCTGGCCCTGCTGGCAATCGCCACGGCAACCACCGGCTGCAGCCGGGGCAACTATCCGGAAGCCGGCAGCTGCAACGAACAACTGGCGTATTTCGCCGTCTGCACCCATGCCGATCATGGATTGAAAAGCTGGACCGGCGTCTGCCGCGGCACGCGGGAAGAAGCACAACAGGATGCGCAACGGCATGCGCGCGAACAGCACCAGGAGCAGATGCAATGGACCGGGGTGCTGGACTACAGAAAGGCGCAGGAACTGATGCGCTGACGGCCGTTACGCGACGCACTCAGCGGCACACTCAATATTGCGGCAGAAAAATACGGGGGCGAGTCGCCCCCGTAGCGTTTATTTGATGTTTTCCAGGGAGTAGGCGATGCTGGCCTTGCTCTTGAGAAAATTGACGAACTGGCTGTTCTGGGTTTCGCCGCGTTTGCCGGCCAGATCCTTACGCAGCTTGTCACGTTCAGCGCCGACCACGGTCGCGGGGTCGCCATCCTTGACCGCCAGCAATTCCAGCAGGCCGTAGCCGCCGTCACTGAGTGATACCAGTTCATACGCCGCTTTATCCTGCGGCTTAAGCATGCGGAATACCGCCTCACCCACCGCCCCCTTGGCGGATTTTTCCTTGCGGCTGATGCTCACGGCGGGGGCCAGAGTCAGATTGTTGGCCTTGGCCACCTGCTCCAGGCTGCCACCCTTGCGCAGTTCAGCCAGCAGCGCCTCACCCAGCTTAGCCGCCTGCTCCTTGGCCTTATTCATCTGCAGTTCCTTCTGGATCTGTTCCTTGACCGCTTCCAGCGCCAGCTGGCTCTGCGCCCGGTGTTCCTTGAGCCTGATGACCACCACGTGATTGGGGCCGATCTCCAGGGGCTCGCTGTTGAAATTCTTTTTCAGCACATCTTCACCAAACGCGGTAGTACGTACCTTGGCCTCCATCGGGATGCCGGGGGCACCGCCGGCGCGGGTAAAAAACGCGGTTTCCTTGATCGGCAGGCGCAATTCCTCCTGCACCGGCGCCAGGCTTTCCGGATTGTCATAGGCCAGATTGGCAAGGCTTTCCGACATGTCGTAAAACATCTGCTCCGCTTTGCGCGTCTTGTAGATATCGATCAACTGATCGCGCACCTGCGCCAGGGGCTTGATGGTCGCCGGCTTGATCTCGTCAACGCGGATGATGTGGTAGCCGAAACTGGTCAGCACCGGCTCGCTGATCTCACCCTGTTTCAGGGAAAACGCGGCGGCTTCGAATTCCGGCGCCATGACGCCTTTGCCGAACATGCCCAGATCACCCCCTTGTTTGGCGGAACCCGGATCCGCGGAATTCTGCCGCGCCAGGGCGGCGAAATCGGCACCGGCGCGCAGTTTTTTCACCAGCTCGTCGGCCTTGTTGCGCGCGGCGGTCTTGGTGGCATCATCGGCGCTGGCATTGAGCGCAATCAGGATATGACGGGCTTTGCGCTGCTCATCGACGCCAAAGCGGTTCTTCTCTTCCTCATACAGACCTTCGATATCGTTGTTGGTGAATTCCACGGCGGCTTTCAACGCGTCGGAACTCAGCTCCACATATTCCAGGCGTATGTGTTCCGGATCCATGTAGCGGCTCAGATTGGCTTCGTAATGGCTCTTGATTTCGTCGTCGCTGACCTGAACTTTGCCGGCGAATGCCGTGGCTTCGATATTCGCCTGGCGGTATTCGCGGCTCTGGTTGTTGAGGCGAATGTACTGATCGAGGTCGAAGTCGGAAACATACACCGTATCCATGATGCCGGTGCGCAACTGATTGGTCATGATGCCGCGCTGCAGGCGGTATTCGAAGGTGGCGGGTGTGTCTCCCTGGGTGCGCAGCAGACGTTCGTACTGCTCGTTGGAAAACTTGCCATCCTGCTGAAACGCCTCTATCGATTGAATCTGCTGCCGCAGATCCTTCTCCGAGACCCCCAGGCCGTTGCTCTCCGCCGCCTGCACCATCACTTCGTTTTCCACCAGCGCCTGTACCACGTCCTGCGGTCGCACCAGGTTTTCGATCATTTCCGGACTGGCATTGGCCCCCAGCATGGAACGCACCCGTTCGCGCTGGAATTGCAGCGCCTGCTGATAGTCACGCAGACCGATTTCCGTGTCATTCACCCGGGCCACCTGGGCTTTACCCTCACCGGTAAAGTACTGGTTTATACCCCATAATGCAAATGGTATTATCAGCAGGCCGACGATCAACCAGGCGATCCAACCCTGCGCACGTTCACGGATAAATTCAAGCATTGCGATAGGTCCTAAAGTATCTGTCCGAGTTAAAAAGGCTAACTATACCGTAGCCTGTCCGGGAAGCACATATGAAAAAGGCACTTCCAAGTGGAAGTGCCTTTTGATTTGGCGGACCGGACGGGGCTCGAACCCGCGACCNNTCTCCCAGCTGAGCTAAGCACCCGCCGTTGAAGGTTGGCTAGTTTACGGCATCCTTCAACGCTTTACCAGCCCTAAAGCTGGGAACTTTTGCCGCTTTGATGGCAATCGGATCGCCGGTCTGCGGATTTCTCCCGGTACGGGCAGAACGCTCACGGACGACGAAGGTTCCGAAGCCGGTCAGGGTTACCTGATCACCCTTGCGCAGCGTGTCTGTAACGGAATTGATGATGGCGTCGAGCGCCCGTCCGGCGTCAGCCTTGGAAAGGGACGCATTTGACGCAATGGCTTCGATCAGATCGGTCTTGTTCACAATTATCCCCTCGCGGTCATTTTAACTTGTTTAAGCACCGGCACCCGGCTTGACAAAGCGCTGATTACCGGTACTAACGAAACCTACACCCCGTGCCATACATCTCGGTTACGCGGAAGCGGATTTATACCAACAGCCTTAAAGACGTGTCAAGGAAGTCGCGGCAGTAAATATTTGGCAAATTCGCTTCACCACGCGCGCTGGTCGTTCCCGGATTCGCCGGTTGCCCGCAACTTATCAAAACAAGTCAACGACATACTGCCGAAAACCCATCACGTTTCCGGCAGAATGCCTTTGCTTATTATTTACGCTGATCCGGTGTCCGCCCGCCGCTCCCCGTTCCCTCCCTGGGGAGGAAACGGGAACCGGGTATTGACGGACGGGATAGTTGCTGCCGCATTTCGCCGACGACAATCCGCTTGCCGTCCTTGAACTGTCAGTGGGTATGGATTTGACGGCGCTTTTTCTTCGTGCCTTCCTTGCCGCCTTCTTTTTTAATTTCACCTTCCTCGGTTTCCGGCAGCGGCTCAGGCAAATGGGTCAAGGCGATGGCAAAGACCTCGTCTATCCACTGCACCGGCCGGATGTCCAGGTTGCTCTTGATATTATCCGGTATTTCGGCGAGATCCCGCTTGTTTTCCTCGGGGATGATCACGGTCTTGATGCCACCGCGCAGCGCCGCCAGCAGTTTTTCCTTCAACCCGCCGATGGGCAGCACTTCACCGCGCAGGGTGATTTCGCCGGTCATCGCCACGTCGGAACGCACCGGAATATCGGTCAGCGCCGACACCAGCGCCGTGCACATGCCGATACCCGCGCTCGGACCATCTTTGGGGATGGCGCCTTCGGGCACGTGCACATGGATGTCATGCTCTTCATAGAATTCGCTGTCTATGCCCAGCATGTTGCTGCGACTGCGCACCACGCTCATCGCCGCCTGGATGGATTCCTTCATCACATCGCCGAGCTGGCCGGTGACACTGTGCTTGCCTTTGCCGGACATTACCGCGGTTTCTATCGTCAGCAATTCACCGCCCACTTCGGTCCAGGCCAGACCGGTAACCTGTCCGACCTGATCGTGTTCTTCCGCGCGACCGAAGCGGAAGCGACGCACGCCGAGATAGCGCTCGAGATTGTCCGGACTCACGGTAATATGATCCAGGGAGTTGTCGAGCAGGATCTCTTTCACCACTTTGCGGCAGATCTTGGCGATTTCACGCTCCAGATTGCGCACCCCGGCTTCCCGCGTATAGTAGCGAATGATGTCGCGGATGGTGTCGTTGGCGATATCGATCTCGCTCTTCTTCAGCCCGTTGTTGCGCACCTGCTTGGGAATCAGGTAACGGAACGCGATATTGATCTTCTCGTCCTCGGTGTAACCCGGAATACGGATCACTTCCATGCGGTCGAGCAGCGGACCGGGAATGTTGAGGGTATTGGCGGTGGCAATGAACATCACATCCGACAGATCGTAATCCACCTCGAGATAATGATCGTTGAAGGTCGAGTTCTGCTCCGGGTCCAAGACCTCGAGCAAAGCCGAGGACGGATCGCCGCGGAAGTCGGCGCCGAGCTTGTCGATCTCGTCGAGCATGAACAGCGGGTTGGAGGTCTTCGCCTTCTTCATGCCCTGGATCACCTTGCCGGGCATGGAGCCGATNNGCCCACGCCGGGAGGACCGACCAGACACAGCACCGGACCCTTGAGCTTGTTGACGCGCTGCTGTACCGCCAGATACTCGACAATGCGCTCTTTCACTTTTTCCAGCCCGTAGTGGTCTGCTTCCAGCACCTCTTCGGCCTTGGCCAGGTCGTGTCTGACCTTGGAACGCTTCTTCCACGGCACATTGACCAGCCAGTCGATGTAATTGCGCACCACCGT
>DKAS01000110.1 GCA_002448875.1 Proteobacteria bacterium UBA6920
CCCGCCGGGCGTTCCATTGACAATCTGGCCGTCGGCCGACATCAGCCAGTCGCCTATTTCGCTGGTCTTTTCACCTTGTCCCAGGGAATCACCTTACATCCGGCATAATCGCCACGTAGTTCACCGCCGCCCCCTACGCCTTGACCTCGCGCACCGGCGCGATGCCGTCCCAGTGACGGGCCTCGCGCGCGATTTTGGTGACCCGCTCCAGCTGCGCCGGTTCGGCCAGATCGGCGATCTCGAACACCAGACCGTCGGCGCCGGCGGTGTCGAAATACACCAGCCGCACGCCGCTGGCGGGANNCTGGGCGATGCGCAGGCCGCGCGCCTGCAGCTCGATCTTCTTGCGATCGAAGTCGGCCCGGGTCAGCCAGCTGGACACATGCTGCAAGCCGTGGCGACCGCTGTCGAGAAATTCTTTATAGATGCTGGGACGAATATCGTGCTGCTGGATCAATTCGATCTGCACGTTGCCGGAATTGGCCAGGGCGATGCTGACCATGGGCGAGGGCACGCTTTCGCCGCGGTAACGGTAGTTATTGAACTCGATGGCGCGTTTGATGAAGAACGGGCCCACGCCCAGGGTCTCCACCCAGTATTTCATCGCCGCGTCGATATCAGGCACGACGAAGGCGATCTGGCGCATTTCACCGAAAATCGAACTCATACCCCATCCTCCTTGAATCCCGTGACCGCCCCTGACAGTCCCCACGCGATTTGATTAATCGCTGTTATAAACGGTGCGTGCTACGCACCGGGCGATGTTGAATCCGCCATCGAACCCAGGGTGCTCACGCTAAGGCTGCCGCGCCAACTTTCACCCCCATCATAAGTCTTCCCGCCCGCGGCAGCGGTGCCAGTCCGCTTTTCCGGGACGTCCAGCGCCAGGGATGGCGCTGGTCGAGCGCACGGCGATAACATACGCCACCGACGCCGGGTCGCGCAAGCGCCGCGATCAACGCAGATTTTGCAGCAACGCCTGCATGATATCCCCCAGGGAACGAATCTGCGCTGCGCTCAACGGCCCTTCGATCAGCTCTTTGATCGCCGCGCCGTACACCGGCCACATCCGTTCACGCAGTTGCAGGCCTTTTTTCGTGATGGTCACCACGTTGCCGCGACCGTCGCTGTCGCAGGCCTGGCGCTTCACCAGTCCTTCGGCCGCCAGCCGGTCCAGCAGGCGCGACAGATTGTGCTTGCTCAACAGCACGCGCTCGCCGATCTCGAACTGGCGCAGCTCCGTTTCCGGTTCGCGGCTGAGTTCCAGGAGCACGTCATACCAGGCCAGCGGCGGCAAGTCCGCGGCCTTGAGCGCCGCTTCGACCCGGGCCAGCAGCAACTGCTGCGAACGCAATAACGCTATCCACGCCTGTTCGGCGGCGGCTGACGGTGATTTTTCCATGCCCTCCATGCTAGGCGATACTGGTTGCAATTGCAACCAATTGCTGCTAGCCTGTTATAGTTGCAATTGCAACTATCACTCACAAGGAGACCGCCATGAAACTTACCCTGACCCGCGCCGAAGTCCAGGCCCTGCTCGCCGCCGACAGCCAAACTACCCTGATCGAAGCCCTGCCCCCCGAGTATTACCAGGCGGGGCACCTGCCCGGCGCCATCAACATCCCGCACGACCAGATCGCCGCCCAGGCCGCCACCCTGCTGCCGGAAAAAGACACCGCCGTGGTGGTATATTGCGCCAGCGCCAGCTGCAGCAATTCGCGGCAGGCGGCGCAGACGCTTAGAGCCCTGGGTTACGACCGGGTATTCGAATACACCGACGGCAAACAGGACTGGCAGGACGCGGGCCTGCCGCTGGAAACCACCGCGCCCGGGGGCAAGGCCTCCACCGGCGGGCGCCGCTGAACAGCTACGCACCATACGGTTGCAAAACCCCGGTAACCTCTCTACATTGCCTTAGATTAAGCGGCGACCGACCGGTCGCCGCGATCCATTTTTCTGCCTTTTTTAAAAAGATGTTTATCAGGCATCACCCCACACCCTATGAAATCCGACCGCTAATCCGCCTAGACCCGTAAAGGATGACCGCATGACCCGCACCGCCCTGTTTCGTACCGCCATCGTCGTCGCCGCCTGCGTGCTCGCGGGAGGTTTGTACGCGGCCGACCCGCCGGCCAAACCCGGGGCGCCGCCCGCCGGCCAGGGCGGGCCGCCCGGGGCCGGCGGTCCGCCGCCGCCGATGCCGGTGGAAGCGGCGGTGGCGACCGTCGAGGCAGTCAGCGACATGGTATCCGCCGTCGGTTCGCTGCAGGCCAATGAATCGGTGGTGATTCGCCCGGAGATCGCCGGCCGCATCACCGGTATCAAGTTCAACGAGGGTCAGGTGATCAACCGCAATGACGTGTTGTTCCTGCTGGACGCCACCGAGTACGAAGCGCAGATGGCGCAGAGCAAGGCCAATCTGCAGCTGGCGGATATGAAGTTCAACCGTGCAAAGGATCTGCGCGAAAAATCGCTGATCAGCCAGCAGGACTACGACGATTCCGAGGCCAAACTGGCGGAAGCCCAGGCGCAGTTCGCCGTGGACAAGTCGCGCCTGGACAAGACCGTGATCCGCGCCCCGTTCAGCGGCATCCTCGGCGTGCGCAATGTCAGCCCCGGCGCCTATGTGCGTCCCGGCGACGACCTGGTATCGCTGGAAGAAACCAACCCGGTGAAACTGGAATTCCGCGTACCGGAAACCTACGCCCGCTCGCTGCGGGTGGGGCAGAAGGTCAGCGTCGGCGTCGACGCCTATCCCGACGACAAATTCACCGGCTCGGTCTACGCCATCGATCCGCGGGTCGATACCCAGACCCACAGCCTGCTGCTGCGCGCTCTGGTGCCCAACCAGAAGCGGGCGCTGCTGCCGGGCATGTTTGCCCGCGTCGAACTGATCCTGGCCACCCGCAGCGAGGCGCTGGTGGTACCGGAGCAGGCGGTGGTGCCCATGGGCAACGACCTGTTCGTCTACCGCATCGTCGACGGCAAGGCGGCGCAGACCCGGGTGCAGACCGGCCGGCGCATGCAGGGCAAGGTGGAAATCACCAGCGGCCTGAGCAAGGGTGACAGCGTCATCACCGCGGGCCAGAAAGTACGCGACGGCATGGCGGTGAAAACCGGCGGCGGCGCGCCGGAGAAGGATGCCAAAGCGGACGCCAAGCCATGATACTTTCCGACATCTCGATCAAACGGCCGGTGCTGGCGACGGTGATGAGCCTGATGCTGGTATTGCTCGGCGTCATCTCCTATCAGCGCCTGTCGGTGCGCGAGTATCCCAACATCGACAAGCCCATCGTTTCGGTGCGCACCGTCTATCCCGGCGCCAGCGCCGAAATCATCGAAAGCCAGGTGACCAAGCCGCTGGAGGATTCGCTGGCGGGAATCGAAGGCGTGCGCACCCTCAAGTCCATCTCGCGCGAGGAAGTCAGCCAGATCACCGTCGAATTCACTCTGGAGCGGGACATCGACGACTCCGCCAACGACGTACGCGACCGGGTGGCACGGGTGCGCGGCCGCCTGCCCGCCGACGCCCAGGATCCGGTGGTGGCCAAGGTGGAAGCCGATGCCCAGGCCATCATATGGATTGCCTTCTCCAGCGACCAGCACACGCCGCTGGAAATCACCGACTACGCCAGCCGCTACGTCAAGGATCAGCTGCAAACCCTGCCGGGCGTCGCCTCGGTGATGATAGGCGGCGAACGCCGCTTCGCCATGCGCCTGTGGCTGGATCGTTCGCGCATGGCCGCCTACGGCGTCACCGCCAAGGACGTGGAAGACGCGCTGAAGAAGCAGAACCTGGAAGTGCCCTCGGGCCGCATCGAGAGCCAGCAGCGGGAATTCGTCGTACAGGCGCAGACCGATCTGCGCACGCCGCAGGAATTCAACGATCTGTTCATCCGCGAGGTCAACGGCTACCCGGTGCGTTTCCGTGACATCGGCCGCGCCGAAATCGGCGCCGCCGACGAGCGCAACGCGGTGCGGGTCAACGGCCGCGCCGCCGTCGGTCTGGGCGTGGTCAAGCAGTCCACCGCTAACACCCTGGCGGTAGCCCAGGCGGTGAAGGCGCAGCTGCCGGCCATAGAAGCGGAGCTGCCCGCCGGCATGCAACTGCGCATCGGCTTCGACGCCTCCATCTTCGTCGAGAAATCCGTCAGCTCGGTCTACCACACCATAGGCGAAGCGCTGCTGCTGGTAGTAGTGGTCATCTTCCTGTTTCTGCGCACTCTGCGCGCCACCATCATCCCCTTCGTCACCATCCCGGTGTCACTGATCGGCGCCTTCATGGTGATGTACATGCTGGGTTATTCCATCAACATCCTCACCCTGCTGGCACTGGTGCTGGCCATCGGCCTGGTNNTGGTGGTGGACGACGCCATCGTCATGCTGGAAAACATTCACCGCCGTATCGAAGACGGCATGGCGCCTTACCAGGCGGCCCTGGACGGCAGTAAGGAAATCGCCTTCGCGGTGCTGGCCATGTCCACCACCCTGGCGGCGGTATTCCTGCCCCTGGGTTTCATGACCGGCAACACCGGCCGCCTGTTCACCGAGTTCGCCTGGACCCTGGCCGGCGCCGTTATCATTTCCGGCTTCGTCGCCCTGACCCTGACGCCGATGATGTGCTCAAAGATCCTGCGTGACCATCAGAAGCACGGCGCCATGTACAACACCACCGAGCGCTGGATCACCACCCTGCGCGAGGGCTATAAGCTCCTGCTGGCACGCGCCCTGGGCGCGCCGTCGGCGCAGGCCGCGGCGCGGGACGACGCCGCACGCGCGCTGCCGCGCCGCAGCTTCGCGCCCTGGCTGGTCGCCAGCCTGGTGATCGCCGCCGTGATCGCCTGCGGCCTGCTGCTGACCATCCTCAAGCGCGAACTGGCACCCACCGAGGACCGCGGCATGCTGATCGGCATCATGCTGACGCCGGAAGGCGCGACCATGGATTACACTGACAGCTACGCGCGCCGTATCGAGGACTTCTACAGCAAGATTCCCGAGATCAACACCTATTTCATGGTGGTGGCACCCGGCCTGGAGCGGCCCAACCCCGTGACCATGGCCCTGTCCTTCGTCTCCCTCAAGCCCTGGGACCAGCGTCAGCGCAAGCAGCAGCAGATCGCCGGCGAACTGATGCCGAAGTTTTTCAGTTTGCCCGGGGTGATGGCGTTTCCGGTGAACCCGCCCTCCCTGGGTCAGAGCTTCCGCAATCCGCCGGTGCAGTTCGTCGTGCAGGGCAATAGCTACGCCGAGCTGCAGGGCATGGTCGGCAAGCTGCTGGACAAGGCGCGGGCCTTTCCCGGCCTGGCCAATGTCGACAGCGACCTGCGCCTGAACAAACCGCAGTTAAAGGTGATTCTCGACCGCGACAAGGCCTCCGCCGTCGGCGTCAGCGTCGAGGACATCGGCCGCACCCTGGAAACCATGCTCGGCGGCCGCCAGGTGACGCGCTTTAAAAAAGAAGGTGATCAGTACGACGTGATCCTGCAGCTGCAGAAGGAAGACCGGGTGACTCCCAATGATCTGCTGTCGATCTATGTGCGCGGCGCCGACGGCCAGCTGGTACAGCTGGCCAACCTGGTACGGGTAGAAGAAACCGTGGCACCCAAGGAACTGAATCACTTCAACCGCATGCGCTCGGCCACCATCAGCGCCAATATCGGCGGCGACTACTCCCTGGGCGAAGCCCTGGCCTTCCTGGAAAAATCCGCGGCCGAGCTGCTGCCCGCCACCGCCCGCACCGAACTGGACGGCGTATCGCGCGAGTTCGCGGAATCGGGCTCCGCCATGTACGTCACCTTCGGCCTGGCCCTGGCCTTCATCTATCTGGTGCTGGCGGCGCAGTTCGAAAGCTNNTCGAGTTCGCCAACCAGCTGCGCCGCCGCGGCCAGTCGGCGCGCGAGGCGGTGATCGAGGCCGCCGGCCTGCGCCTGCGACCCATCCTGATGACCACCCTGACCATGATCTTCGCCGCCATCCCCCTGGCTCTGGCCAGCGGCGCCGGCGCCGAAAGCCGCCAGCAGATCGGCTGGGTGGTGGTGGGCGGTCTCAGCCTGGGAACCCTGCTGACCCTGTTCGTGATTCCGGCGGTGTACAGCCTGCTGGCTTCGCTGCCCGACTGGATACGGACCATGGAGCAGGAGGAATATTCCTGACGGCAAGCTGGCTGCACCGTAAGCCCGCCCCGGTATTCAAGACACGCACCCTTACCGGCCCCGGACGGGGCCGGTAAGGGTGGCATGGCATCGGCACGCAATAACCGCACTCGAATCCAAAGTATTCCCTGCCCCGGCAACTCGCAAGTCATTGATTCATCATTTGACCCGCAACAAAACCGCCACGGCGCGGAACAAAACATTGACGAGCCCACCGGGCACCCCAGTAAAATACCGGGGCGGTCATACTCACAAAAAAAATCAGGCCGCGATTGTATCGCTAGGACGTTCCCGACCTGACCGCCGAGAATGGAGTTTGATGTCATGAGCCACACCAATAAATTCGCCGCCCGAAGTCTCAACGACCTTGCCCTGGAAGTTGCCGCCGAGTGGTATACCTCGAAAACCACCGAGCAGCTGGTCGACTACGCCACCCGCCGCAGTCTGAACATCGGTCAGGACGGCGCTGAGCTGTGCGACGACTGGAACACCCTGGTCACCGAGGAGAAACGTCGGGAAATCATGAGGGTGCTGGAGTAACACCTAACCTGGCGCGGCTGCCTGCCCGGGACGCCACCGCCCCGCAAGATAACTCACAACCAGGCTGCACGGCACCGTGCCTCCATCCTGGCACAACGCTGGCCTGTGAACGTGCTTAGCGATCGAGAGTCTGGAAGATGGGCGCTTACGTCGGCGACGAACTAACTGCCTTGCATTCGCGGGCGCCCTATAGACATACGATTCATACTAGAGATCTCGCCAAACATCACCAGCGTAACCCGTCCTTACCTCACGGGGTAGGAATTCAGGTATAATCCCGCCGGGGGAAACAGATAGCGCCTGACGTCGCCAGTCACGCTATCCGCGATCTCTGTCCCCGTTTCAACGCTACAACCTCCGTACCGCGTTAACCGGACCACCAAAGGAGTCTGGACGTGAAGTGCATGGTTCCGTTGCTGGCACTGCTCGTCGCCACGCTGTCGCCGGCCAGTGCCGAGGACATGCCGCTGGATGCGGCGCCGGGCGCGACATTACGCGAACTGCTGGATTGGGTCGACGCGCGCAATCCGGATCTGGCGGCCATGCGGTTCGAGGTCGAAGCGGCGAAGGCGCGGGTGCAGCCGGCCGGGGCGTTCGCCGATCCGATGTTTCGCATCGAGCTGCAGGGTATCGACAAGGACGATCCCAGCCTGGACCCCAGCCGGGTCGGCGCCACCAAGTACACGCTGTCCCAGGGTTTTCCTTTCTGGGGAAAGCGCGACCTGCGGCGCGACGTCGCCCGCGCCGAAGTCGACGCGGCCGACGGTCGCCAGCGCGCGACCAGGGTGGAAATTCACAGCGCGGTAAAAACCGTGTTCACCAACTATTTTTTCGCGCGCAAAGCCCACGCCTTGACCGCACAGGTGCTGGATCTCATGCGCGATCTCGAGCGCATCGCGCAAACCCGCTACGGCAACGGGCTGGCGCCGCAACAGGACGTCATCAAGGCACGCACCGAACAAACCGCGCTGCAGACCGAGCTGCTGTCCCTGGACGCGACGCGGATGCAGGCCCATGCCCGCCTCAACGCCCTGCTCGACCGGCCGGCGCTGGCGCCGCTGGCCGAACCTCTGGAATTGCGCCCGCCGCCTCCCCTGCTCAATGCCGACGATCTCGATCAGCGCATTCGCGCCGGCAATCCGCAACTGCTTATTCAGGCCGCGCAAGTCGCGGCGGCACGCCATGGCGAGGCGCTGACGGCGAAAGACCGCTACCCCGACCTGTCTCTGGGCATCGCGCCGATGCAGCGCGGCAGCCGCCTGGACGCCTGGGAACTGATGCTGGAAATCAATCTGCCGCTGCAACTGTCGGCGCGGCGCAACCGCGAATCCGAGGCCTTCATGATGCGTTCCGCGGCCGATCAGCGCGCCCGCGCGCTGGCCAGCCGCACCGCGGGAGAGTTGCAGGTGGCGCTCGCCACGTTCGAAGCCGCGCGTAAACAGCAGAATCTGCTGGCCAGCGAGCTGGTGCCGCAGGCGGAAACCACGCTCAACTCGGCACTGGCGAGCTACCAGACCGGCAAGGTGGATTTCGCCACCCTGCTCGACGCTCAGCGCGGCATCCGCCGGGCGCGCCTGGATCTGCTCAAGGCCCAGGTGGAGCTGGAAATGCGCCGCACGGAAATTGAAAACCTGGTGGGGGAAGAACTGTGAAAGCTTTGCTGCGTACCACGGGATTGATGCTGCTGCTCGCCGGTGTCGGCGGCGCCGGTTATTGGTGGGGAGGTCAGCGCGCGCAGACCGGTAACGATACCATCGGGGATGCGGGCACGGTAGCGGCGCCGGCGGCGGGAAACGAACGCAAGGTATTGTATTACCGCAACCCCATGGGACTGCCCGACATCTCGCCGGTGCCGAAACAGGACGCCATGGGCATGGATTACGTCCCGGTGTACGCCGACGAGCAGGCCACCGGCGACGCCATCAAGATCAGTCTCGACAAGCTGCAGAAACTCGGGGTCAGAACCGAAACGGCGCAGACGCGCAGGATGCTGCACACCGTGCGCGTCGTCGGCATCATCGAGGCCAACGAGCAGCGTGTCTACACCATCGCGCCCAAGTTCGAGGGCTGGATCGAAACCCTGCACGTCAATTCCACCGGCGCGGCGGTGCGCAACGGCCAGGCCCTGCTCGAAGCCTACAGCCCCGAACTGGTGTCCGCGCAGCAGGAATACGTCATCGCCTGGGAGGGCACGCAGTCGCTGCGCGCCGGGTCCAGCGACGCGCAGGCGGGTATGCAGCAACTGGCGCAGAGCAGCCTGGAGCGCCTGCGCAACTGGGGCATTTCCGAGGAACAGCTGCAGCGCCTGCGCGCCGACGGCCAGATTCGCCGGCAGCTGACCTTGCGCTCGCCGGTCAACGGCATCGTGCTGGAGAAAATGGCGGCGCAGGGCATGCGCTTCATGCCCGGGGAAGTGCTTTACCGCCTCGCCGATCTTTCCTCCCTGTGGCTAATCGCCAAGGTGTTCGAGCAGGACCTGGTGCTGATCCAACCGGGCCTGCAGGCGCGTATCACCGTCAACGCCTTTCCCGACCGTGAATTCACCGGCACTGTCGCCTTCGTCTACCCCACCCTGGATACGCAGACCCGCACCGCCCAGGTGCGCATCGAACTGCCCAATCCCGGGGGCGTGCTCAAACCGGCGATGTACGCCAATGTCGAACTGATCGTGCCGCACGCCGGCGGCGAGGTGCTGGCCGTGCCCGATTCCGCGATCCTCGACAGCGGCACCCGCCAGCTGGCGCTGATCGAACGCGGCGCGGGCCTGTTTCAGCCGCGCCAGGTGAAACCCGGCATGCGGGCCGACGGCTATGTCGAGATTCTCGACGGCCTGGCGAACGGTGACAAAGTCGTGGTCAGCGCCAACTTCCTCATCGACGCCGAAAGCAATCTCAAGGCGGCGCTCGGCGGCTTCGGCGGCGCGACCGCGTCCGGTAGCCGGGACGCGGCGGCCGCGCACAGCGGCCACGACGCGCCGGCCGCACACGACGGCCATGACACACCGGCCACCACGGGTGGCCAGGACGTGCCGGCCGCACACGCGGGCCACTGACATGCTGACCGCCATCATCGAGTGGTCGGCGCGCAATGTGTTCCTGACCCTGCTCGCCACCCTGTTCGTTGTCCTGGCCGGAGTCTACGCGGTGATCAACACGCCGCTGGACGCCATTCCCGACCTGTCGGANNCGCCGCAGGTGGTCGAGGACCAGATCACCTACCCGCTGTCCACCGCCATGCTGGCGGTGCCCAGCTCCAAGGTGGTGCGCGGCTTTTCCTTCTTCGGCGCCTCTTTCGTCTACGTCATATTCGAGGACGGCACCGATATCTACTGGGCGCGGTCGCGGGTGCTGGAATACCTGAATTTCGCCGCGGCCCGTCTGCCGCGCGGCGTGACCCCGACCCTGGGCCCCGACGCCACCGGCGTCGGCTGGGTGTATCAGTACGCCGTGCTCGGCGCCAACCACACGCTGGCGGAGCTGCGCACCCTGCAGGACTGGTTCATCCGTTACCAGCTCACCAAAGCGCAGGGAGTGGCGGAAGTGGCCAGCGTCGGCGGCTTCGTCCAGCAGTATCAGGTCACGGTCGATCCGCACAAGCTGCAGGCCTATGGCATCGCTCTGCCGGAAATCTCGCGCATCATCCGCGAAAGCAACCAGGACGTGGGCGGCCGGGTGGTGGAAATGACCGAAACCGAGTACATGGTGCGCGGCAAGGGCTATTTGCGCGGCAGCGCCGATCTGCAGCGTCTGGTGGTCAAAAGCGAGGGCGGCGTGCCGGTGTTGCTGGGCGACGTGGCGCGCGTCGAACTGGGCCCCGACGAACGCCGCGGCCTGACCGAACTCAACGGCGAGGGCGAAGTGGTCAGCGGCGTCGCCATGGCGCGCTACGGCCAGAACGCCCTGGACGTGATCGCCAACGTCAAGACCCGCATCGCGGAGATCGCCGGCGGTCTGCCCGCGGGGGTGAACATCGAAACCGTCTATGACCGCTCCGATCTGATCTACCGCGCCATCGCCAATCTCAACCGCACCCTGATCGAGGAAAGCCTGATCGTCGCCGCGGTGTGCATCGCTTTTCTGCTGCACCTGCGCAGCGCGCTGGTGGCCATCATCATGCTGCCGGTGGGCGTGCTCATCGCCTTCATCATCATGCGTGCCCTGGGCCTGAATTCCAACATCATGAGCCTGGGCGGCNNCCGCTGGCCTACACCAAGACCTTCGCCATGGCCGGCGCCGCCCTGCTGTCCATCACCTTGGTGCCGGTGCTGATGCTGCTGCTGATCCGCGGCCGCATCCTGCCGGAACACCGCAACCCCATCAGCCGCACCCTGATCCGCGTCTACCGGCCGGTGATCGCCGGCGTGCTGCGTTATAAAAAACTCACGGTGACTTTCGCCCTGCTGGCGCTGGCGGCCACGGCCTACCCGGCCCTGCGTCTGGGTTCGGAGTTCATGCCGACCCTCAACGAAGGCACGCTGCTTTACATGCCCGCCACCCTGCCCGGCCTGTCGGTGACCAAGGCGGCGGAGCTGCTGCAGACCCAGAACAAGATCATCAAGAGCTTTCCCGAGGTCGCCTCGGTGTACGGCAAAGCCGGTCGCGCCGCCACCGCCACCGATCCGGCGCCGCTGGAAATGTTCGAGACCGTGATCAACCTCAAACCCCAGGAGCAATGGCGGCCGGGCATGACCCTGGACAAGCTGATCGCGGACATGGACGCGGCATTGCAATTCCCCGGCGTCAGCAACGCCTGGACGATGCCGATCAAGGCGCGCATCGACATGCTGTCCACCGGCATCCGCACCCCGATCGGCATCAAGGTGTTCGGCGCCGACCTGGCGGAAATGGAGAAGCTGGCGCAGCGCATCGAGCAGGTGGTAAAGACCGTCCCCGGCACCACCAGCGCCTTCGCCGAACGCATCACCGGCGGCTACTACCTGGATATCGAGCCCGACCGTCTGGCGCTGGCGCGCTACGGCCTGTGGCCCGGTGAACTGAACGAAATCGTCGCCACCGCCCTGGGCGGCGAAATGGTCACCACCACGGTGGAAGGGCGCGAGCGCTTCGGCGTCAGCGTGCGTTACCCGCGCGAACTGCGCGACGATCCGCGCGCCATCGCCTCCCAGGTGCTGGTGCCGACCATGACCGGCGCCATGGTGCCGCTGGGGCAGGTGGCGCGCATCGGCCTGTCCAAGGGCGCGCCCGGCATCCGCACGGAAAACGCGCTGCTGTCCGCCTATATCTTCGTCGATATCCGCGATCGCGACGTCGGCAGCTACGTGGCCGACGCACAGCGGGCCGTACGCCAGCAGGTGCAATTTCCGCCGGGCTACTACGCGACCTGGAGCGGCCAGTTCGAATACATGGAGCGCGCCAAGGCCAAGCTGCGCGTCGTCGTGCCTCTGACCCTGCTGCTGATTTTCGTGCTGCTGTATCTCAATTTCCGCCGCCTCACCGAAACTTTGATCGTCATGCTGTCGGTGCCGTTCGCGCTGGTGGGCGGCATCTGGCTGATGTATTTGCTCGGCTATAACGTCAGTGTCGCGGTGGCGGTGGGCTTCATCGCCCTGGCGGGCGTGGCGGCGGAAACCGGCGTCATCATGCTCATCTACATCGACCAGGCGCTGCGCGCGCATGCCGACCGGCGCCGGGCGGCGGGCGCGGCGCTGACGCCGGCCGATCTGTACGAAGCGGTGATGCAAGGCGCTGTGCTGCGGGTACGGCCGCTGATGATGACGGTGGTGGCGATCATCGCCGGCCTGCTGCCCATCATGTGGAGCGGCGGCACCGGCTCCGAGGTCATGCGCCGCATCGCCGCGCCCATGGTGGGCGGCATGGTCTCGGCCACGGTGCTGACCCTGATCGTCATTCCGGCGGTGTACGCGCTGGTGAAGGAATTCACGCTGCGGCATGCCGGAGACAGTATACCTAATCGCTCTAGTTGACCGCCCGCTTCCGGCCAGGTTGCTTCCTGGCCAATGCCTTCCCGGTCAACGACTCGCTAGCTCGCCCGGACTACTCCCCGCGCTCACCAAGCCGGAAAACCAGTGAAACATCCAAGAACACGCCGTCCGTACCGGCATCGACATGCGTTTCGTCATTGGAATTTGTCGACGGGTGGTAACCTCCCCACTGACTCATGCCTCTGGTACCGCCGGTAAAACTCATGGTAAAGTCTTTCGCAAAATTAAAATTGGCTCCCAGAACTCCGCCCCACCCCATGCCGAGGAGATGTCCAACATAACCCTCGTGTCTGTCATTCCACATAGTATTGTAGTAAGACAACTTCCATTGCGGACCTGCCCACAGCCGAATCCCATCCCGCCACAACATTAGAAAGCCAAAAGTGTGAGTAACATACGCTCCAGACATACTGAAGTTGTGACCGTGCGCTTCGCTGGTTTCAAAACCACCGACCAGACGATAATTGGTGCTTTTTTTGTTCGAGAGACAACTGTCCATAATGAACCCGACATGAACGACATCTCTGGATTCCCTGTGACGAAAGGTCCTGGCGTTCTGGTCTTCCGCCTCGACATTCCACTTTTCGGCTGCCATGCCGGAGGACAGGCCGATCCCATAGGCATTCGCACGCGTAGCGAACACAACACCAAGCAGCAAAATAAAGACGAAATTTGATACTGTTCGAAACATACAGCGCTCCCCTCAACACAACAAACACCCCACATCACAACTGCTCACCCGAACTCCATATTATTCGCAAAACTGAACCTCAGAAAATCGACCTCAGTGCAATTTCCAAGTAAGATTCAGGCGTCAAAATCGACGCTTTCTTCACTGATTAACGGCCCACGCTCATGGTTTCTTGCGAACCCGCAGTCATTTCCTGACTGACCGGAACACGACGCGCACCGGAAAAAGTCATGCCTTTACGCGAAAAAAATCCCTGGGAGTTGAAAATTATGAATTGGCGAACTGTGTTACTCCCGAATTTTCGTCGGTATCTAGCCTATCACAGAGAATATGCATCACCGCCAAGTCAGTAACATGCGCGGCAACAGGGTAGATCATTCAAAGTGCCA
This sequence comes from Proteobacteria bacterium UBA6920, assembly GCA_002448875.1. Lineage (GTDB taxonomy): Bacteria > Pseudomonadota > Gammaproteobacteria > SG8-11 > SG8-11 > UBA6920. The sequence goes on from DKAS01000110.1 coordinate 13,735, forward strand.
TCGGCGCGTGTCGGACGGCAGGGATTTTCGTATCTACATCTTACGGGAAATAGTCGTTGGCCAAGCATCCACTACACAACGGTCTCAGCATGTAATTTGCCGACTAATTCACCGCATTCGTAGTCGAACGCGAACTAATGTTCATCCCCGAGCCGGCCGGAACGGTCGGTTTTTTCTTCTCGGCGAGCTGTCTTAATCGGGTTTCGACCACTCTATCCCAACCTCTATTTTTCAGCATCGGACCCAGCGCAGTGAGTACATCTGCCTCATCTGGTTCAGCGACAGGTTTTATCGTGAATTTCGCGCCTTCAAAAAATCCTGTTTTCAAATATTCGACGACATAAGATCCAAAATAAGTGATTTCACCGGCTTTCACGGTAATCAAGCTGTTTAGCACCTCCTTTTTATTGTTGACTAAGGGATGAAACATTCGACCGCTGTAGAATCCTTGCATATAGTACGTTCCCGGCCCAAGGTTCGCGAAAAATACATTGCCAAGATCATCCACATGACCGTGCGCCCCCCGGGTGCTCGGCGGCGCGTGTGGCTTGCCATAACGTTTTAACAAGATATCATTTATGCCACCGGGGACCGCAATACTACCAACAATAGCGCCGTATTTCTCCGATATCATCGGCCGAACAGCGCGATCACTAGGCATGCGTGGAACGCATGCGCTCGTCAGCGCCAGGAAAATCACCGCTATGGTTAATGCGTTGTACATTTTCATTGCCTTCACTCCCTCCATTGACAAAAGCAATCTTCGCCGACCACAGTTTCCGGGCTTCCCCTTCGACTCACCCGCGAAGACCACCAAATGAATTTGCGAATATAATAAGGCATTCCGGGGACAGTATACCTATTCTCTCAAACTCACAGCCGGCTTCCGGCCAGGCTTCTTCCTAGCCTATACCGTGGCCGTGGTCGCCGTCCGGACCGGGCTGCGGGCTGTGGCCCTAGCCGTGGTCGTGAATCGCCATGACCCGGCTTTCTTCGTCCCAGACGATGCGGCGCCCGCCCTCGTAGGGCGTGTTGCGCGGGTTGGGGCTGCAGCGGTTGGCGTAGCCGGTCTGGTTGCCGTTGGCGTCGTAGCCGTAGTCGCGGCAGCCGATCAGGGTCGGCGCATGGGGCTGCGGGCCGGTGTAACGGTAGTCCCAGGTGTAGGTGGTGTTCTGCAGCTCCCGCGGGTGGCTGCCGGGGCCGGCGTCCTGCACCGTGCGCCGGCTGACCTGGGCCTTGCGCGTCAGGTTATGGATGTTGTCGTACTGCAGGTCGAGCGTGTACTTGTCAGTCTTGGCCGGCGCGAAATCGAAGCTGCCCTCGGCGTGGGTCAGGCGGTAGAGACTGTCGTAATCGTAAGTCTCCACGACCGGGCCGCCGATCAGGTGGCCGGGCTTGGCGCCACCCAGCGGGGGCTGCAGCACCGGCACATCGTTGATACGGTGGGTGATGTTGCCCACCACGTCGTATTTATAGCTCAGGTTCTGGAACGGCGTGTCGCCGGGTTGGGTCGACACCAGGTCGCTCAGACGGCGGCTCGCCGGATCGTAGGTGTACGTGCTCACCACGCCGTTGCCGGCTTCCAGCAGGACCCGCTGCTCGAACTCGTCGTAATACAGACGGTTGAGGTAGTTATAGGTGATGCCTTCCTTCACCCCCTGGGCGGTGGCCAGGTTGAAACAGGTATACTGTCCACGAAATTTTCAGAATTCTCAAAGAGGGGTCCAGCGGCAATCACGACAGGAAGATACTACTCAGCTGCATTCCCGCGTCACTTGATTCTGCTGAAACCGCAACGGCTTGCCGCTGTTCACTGACACGAAGATGAAGGGAGCAGTGAGCGCCGCGGTGGTAACGCAGGTTTTTCCCGGAACGACATAATCGAGCGTCACCTGCGCGTGATCGCCCGCATCGTCGACGCCGTTGACTTCTACGGCATAACCGCCCGCGACCTGCGTACCCATATCGGCAAGAAATACCTGTTGAGCAGCAAAGTCCACGCTGACGACCGGTGGCGGACTGGCGTACCCGGCGAGGGCGGTATCCAGAGACGCCTGGGTGGAGAATACTTCCAGGCGCGGGTTGCGGTCCAGCGCGTGGTCACCGCCGTCGCCCTGCAGCAGGATCTCGTAACTCAGCGGCGTCGTTGCGTTGTCGCCGTCATCGGCCGGCAGACAACCCGTCAGTGATAAAGCGCCGATCAGCGCCGCCAGCAACATGCTATCCTGCATTTTCATAAATAACTCCTGCGGGGTTCATGCGCGGAAAATTGCATAATAATCGGCAAATTCCGCATAATATGAATAAAGTAAACGGTGCGTAAAACGCACCCTTACGGGGGCATCAATCCAGCGGGCGATATCGATCCAACGGGCGCGACTGATCCAGCGGACGTAACACCAATCTGGACGATACCGACCAACAGGTGATGCCGATCCAACGGGCGCAACACCGATCCACCAGGTGAAGCCAATCGGCGGTTATCGCTGGAGTCGAAACGACAAACCGGCACTCGCCGCGCAAGAAAAAATCAAATCAGCTTCCCGCCCGCGGCAGCGGTGGCGATCCGCTTTTCCGGGACGTCCAGCGCCAGGGATGGCGCTGGTCGAGCCCACAGGGATGTGGCTCTTGCGGTCCCGGAAAAGCGGAACGCCGCCGCTGCGAAAAGCGGGCGGGAACTCATTGCAACACGGACCACTTACTGCAACGGTACGCTGCTCATTACCACGCGGATAGATCACCGCAACGGTACAGTACGTAAAACGCACCCTTACATCTCGATTCTCTCGCCGTCAAGCGAGAGAATCACCCGACTGATCAACGCGCAGCGGCAGCGGAAGTCGAACGCATCCTACGCTCTGCCGATGTAGTGCTCCTGCCCAAATTGGACGCCGCTGCCGACCTTTTGCCGCCTCACTCCAGCGCGAACCACTGCACTTCCACCCGCCGGTTCAGCTCGCTGGCCTCGCCCGCCGGTTCTTCCCAGCCGCGGCCCACGGTTTCGATGCGCTTGGCGTCGATCTGCGGATAGCGGGCCACCAGACCGTCGCGCACCGCCTGCGCCCGCTGCTTGGACAGCTCCATCGCCTTGAGCGCCATGTTCTGCACCAGCTTCTCGCCGCCGGCCTTGCGGAAATCCTCCACCTTGGCGTTGTCCACATGGCCGCGCAGCAGCACCATGGAGCCGGGGCTCACCTGCAGGAAACGCTTGATGATATCCAGATAATCGGCGTTCTCCTTGGCCTTCATGTCCAGCGCCGCGGAATTGGGCTCGAACAGGAAACGGATATCCTTACTCAGCAGCGCGTCACCCTCGATCGCCTGGCGGTTGCCCGATTGCAGGGGCGCGATGGCGATCTTCTGGCCGGCGAACTTGCCGGATTTATCCAGCGCCTTGAGATACTGCAGATCGAGGAAGCGGTCGGAATCCACCGGATCCTTGAGCAGGCTGCCGTAGGACAGCACCGACGACTGGTAAATCGAGCCGAAGGAGCCGGCGGCGTCGATGGTGCCGTTGAAGAACGCCAGGTTCTCCGGCAGATTGGCCAGGTGCACCCGCGCCATTTCCTCCCGCGCCTGGGCATCGCTCCATTTGAACGCGCCGGTGACCAGGCTCAGGTATCTCTCCGGCTCGTCGCGCAGCTTGCGGTTGCCGTCGAGCAGACCGTGCACCAGGCCCTGCACCCACTTGGGCTGGGCCTGGGCGAAGCCGCGGTTGACGCAGAGAATATCCGCCACCACCAGCAGATTGCGGTTGGACACCAGGATCTTCGCTTTGCCCTGGGAACCGTCGACCACCTCATTGGTGCGCGGCGCCCAGCCGACGCAGCCGTTGAGGCGGCCGCCGCCCGTGAGTTCGGCGGCATAGGCGTCGCAGGCGCTGAAGGCGTCTTCGTAAAACAGCAGCCCCAGTTCGCCGGCGGCCGGCCGGCTGTCGATGTTCTGCATCACTTTCACCGGCAGGCCCGCTTCCTGCGCCAGATAGCGGATGAAAAATTCGCTTTCATTGAACTGCGAGGCGGCCAGCACCTTGCCCTTGAGGTTGTTTATGGAATTGAGGCCGTGATCCACCACCACCATGTCGGCGCCGCGGGAAAATCCGATCTGCACCGGCACCACCGCCTGCAACTGGCGGCCCAGCACCGCCAGCACGTCGGCGGTGGTGGCGGAGGCGGCGAAGCGGCCGGCGTTGAGCTCCGACCAGTTCTCGCCCTCGCTCAGGGACAGCTTCAACTGAAAACCGTATTCCTTGGCGAAGATGGAATCGGGGTTGGGCGCCATGCCGCCGTTGGCGACGATCAGGCCGCCGTAGCCGGCGTATTCGCTGATATCCACCTCGACGATATTGTCCTTGGCCACATAGGTTTGCGGCGGCGCCAGGGCCGGTACCGTGGTCAGCGCTTCGATGGCCTGCGGCGCGTCGCCGCCGCCGCTCACCGCCTGCCCCACGCTCTTGATGGCCTCGCTCACCGGCGTGGGCTGGCTGCCGTTGTCGCGCAGCACCAGCCACAGGCCGAGGCCGACCAGGGCAGCGCTGAACAAAAAGGAAAGAAACTTGCCAGCGGCATTGCCGCCCATGGCCCGCGGGCCAGGCCCATTATTCATTTTCGGTCTCCTTCATGCGTTTTCTTGCGGTACGTCCCTTGCTTTTCGTCCACGGCGCCGGCGGCGCGGCGTCGCTGATATCCTGCAGACCGCCGAACAGCTCGCGCTGCTCGCGCAGCCAGTGATTGGCTTCGTTGAGCGAGGCGGTGAGCACGTCCAGCGAGCGGCCCACGCCCTCGGCGTCGCTGCTGAGCAGAGCCTGTTCGTGCATCAGCGCCACCTGCTGGCGAATGCGTTCGCGCTCGGCGTCCACCAGTTCCAGCCGCTGCTGCGCGTCCGTGTGCGCCTGCAGGCGGGACGCGATCACTTCGCTCTGCTGCTGCAGGCTGCGCTGCAGATCGGCGGCGATATCGTTGCGCGCCAGGCGCTGCTGCAACTGCTGGCGCTGCCCCACCAGGCCGTCATGTTCACGCTGCCCTTCCCGCACCACCCGCAGCAGCGCGCCGCGGGCACCCATCAGTTTCAAGTGCAGCCAGCACAGACGCTCCAGACCTTCCTGCTGAGTGACAATGCCGTCACCATTGTGCGCCAGGCGGCGGGCGATCTCGCCGCACTGTTTTTCCAGCTGCTGCTGCAGTTGCTGGTCATCGCGATCCAGACCCAGCCACAACCGTTGATATTCGTCGTGCTGGGTATCAGCGGCGGCGTTCTGCGCATCCACCAGATTGCGAAAGCGGCGGCTGCGGGTCAGCGCCAGCAGATAGGCCAGCTCCGCGCCGGCACCGATGAGCAGGAAACCGGGATTGAGCAGGGCGCCCAGCAGAGCGAAGGCCGCCAGCCCGAACCAGTTGGGCGGAATCGGCATGCCGAAGGGCCGGGCGTTGAACGCCGCCGCCAGATAGGAGGAACGCGTGCTCATGGCACGGTGGTGGCCTGCGCGTAATGGCGCAGATCCGGCGGCACGAAATTCAGATCCGTGGCCTCGCGGATCGCCAGCCGCATCTGAAATTCCAGCACATCCGCCGGCACCGGCGGCTGATAACCGTCCAGACACTGGCGCAGGGCAATGGCGGTGGCAAGTTTGCCGGTGCGGCTCAGGCGGTAAGCCTTGACCGCCAGCGCTTCCGCCGCGCCCGGGGTCAATAGCAGAGGCAACAGCGGCTGCAACGCCTGCCATTCCTGCGCGCTGGCCTGCAGATCATAGCGTTTGCACAAGGCCTGCAGCAGCGCCTGGCTGTCGGCGGCGGTGACGGTGGGCAGCAGCGGCACTTTCACATCCACCCGCCCCGGTCGCTTCAAATCCACTTCGATCAGATCGGGCCGCGACGAGGCCAGAATCCACATCACCCGCCCGCGGTTGCCGCTGTCGCTCATCTCCTGGGCGATCATGCCGTACAGCCGCCCCGACAGACCGCTGTCGGCGCTGCCGCTGCTGCGCTGCCCCAGCGCCTGGTCGGCCTCGTCGACGAACACCATGCAGCGCCCCAGGGCGCGGATCAGGCGGAAGATTTTTTCCAGATTGCCTTCGCTGGAACCGACCCAGCGGTCGCGGAAATTTTTCAGCTTCACCACCGGCACCCCGGCTTCACCCGCCAGGCATTCCACCAGATAGGTCTTGCCGGTGCCCACCGGACCGCAGAATAAATACCCCATGGGCAGGGCGCGGCTGTCCCCCGCCTGCCACAGGGCCACGTCCTGGCGCAGCCACGCCTTGAGCGCCGGCTGGCCGTGATAGTGCTCCAGGGTTTTGCTCGACTCGACGAACTCCACCAGGCCGGCGGTATCGCTTTCCACCATTTGTTTTTTCGCCTCGACCCAGTCCCGGGCCTGCAGCGGCCGGCCCTCGCCGGCGTGACGCTTGACCGTGCTCTCCACCGCCGCCACCGTCACGCCGACGATGGCCTGCGCCGTGGTTTGCATATCGGCTTGCGCCGGATCGAATGCCGCGGCGTAGGCCTGGCGCAGCTGCGACAAAGCCGCCTGCAATTCGCCGGCGGCCGGCAGCGGCACGCGCAGGCGCGCCACCCGCGGGTTGAAGGCGAGCAAGGGATGCAGATCGTTGAGGTTGTCGGCGATAAGAATGCTGGCAAAGGTGAAGTCGGCGAACGGTGTTTCCATCGCCCAGTCCTTGAGCAGGCTGACCAGGGCGCCCTGCTCATAGCCATAGGAGCCCGGCCCCGCCGGCGCGATCTGGTCGGCGCCGCGCACGATGCAGGCCACGTGCAGCGCCTCGCCGCGGCCCAGGGCCCGCAGATTGGCCAGATAACGCAGGTAGTGGCCGACGAATTCCACCGCCGGCAGGGGTTCCCGCGGCAGGGTCTTCAGACCGCCGGCACCGCCCCATTGCTGCACCAGCTCGCCACCGCGCTCGATGCGCAGGCCGTTGCCCAGATCGTAGGTGAAGATCACCTGGAAATTGCCCAGCAGCACCTGTTCGAGATAGCGGGTGAGATTGACCAGCTGCGCGGGCAGCACCAGGCGGTCATGGACATTGCCATAGAGAATGAACTGGCCGTGGGCGCCACTTTCGTAGGAAAGGGCGAGTTCCGCGGCCCAGGACGGTGCCGTGGCCGGCAGCGGCATGGCTATTCGGTCTCGGACTGAGGCGCACCGCCCATGCTGCGCGCCGGCGCCGCGCTGGTGCCGTTGTCGAGGGAGATGCCTTCACGGGCGGCGAAATCCGCCAGGGCGGCATCGGCCAGGGCTTCCAGCTCTTTTTCCTTGACCACCACTTCGCTCATGTCGACGGCATCTTTGGCCACCCGGGCCCGGCCGGCGGCCTTGGTACGCTCCTCTTCCACCATTTCGTGCAGGCGGTTGAGGGTATCGCCGGAATTGCCGATGCCAGTGACCATGCCGGAGGCCATTTCGTGCATCTCCGCCATCGCCGTTTTCATCCGCATGTCGTTGATCGCGCCCTTGAGGTTCTCGATCTTGGCCCGCGCCGACGTCACCGCCACGTCGCGCGCCTTCACCAGATTCTTATAGGTCTCTTCGGCCTGCTCCAGCTGACTGCGGTTTTCCGACAGCTCGCGGGTGATGGTTTGCAGGCGCACCGCGTACTGGCCGGCGGCGCCGCGGTTGCCGGCACGCAGGTGGGCGGTGGTCTTGGCCTTCAACTCCCGCTCGTCGGCCTCCAGCTTGCGCACCTGCCCCATCAGGCGCTCCGCCAGACCGGCATGGGCCGCCAGCCCCTGATTGAAATTGGCCACCTGCTTGCGCAGATTCTCCTGCTCCAGTTCCAGCAGCGCCTCGGGATTACGCCGTTCGAGATCCTTGATGAACAGGCTGAGAAAACCCCGGAACAGGTTCGCGATCCGCATCCACATGGTCATTCTCCCGGCAGCTGACCTGCCTTGGCTGTAAACTGTTGTTTTTAACGGTTACGCGCCGGGGCGTCAAGTCAGCGCCGGTAGTGACCGTGCTTAGAACTCGTACTGGATCCGCAGGGTGGTGGCGGTTTCCGCCACCGTGCCGGAGGCGCCCAGACCGCTGCTCACCAGGCCGTTGCTGACCGTGGTGACCAGATAATTGAGCATCAAGCGCATATGCGGATCCGGATACCAGTTCAGAGCCAGGGTCCAGGCGTTGCCGGCGTCATGGTATTTGCTGTCATCCACCGCCGCCGAGCCGTTGTACAGGCCGTTGTCGCTGAAAAAAGCGTCGCCGGTGTGAAACCAGGAATAACGCAGCGCCAGTTCAAAGGCGCCCCAGCCGTCGCCATCGAGTTCGAACGGCGCCTCCACGTCCTGACGTTCCATCAGACCGTCTTCGATGGTGCGCCGTTCGCCGGTGAGAAACCGGCTGAAACTGACATAACCGCNNCGACCGCCGTCGATGGCCGCCATGTTGCCGAAATAATATTCCGCCCGGTACCACTCCAGCTGCAGCAGGTTGTCCGCCAGGAACTGGGTGTATTCGAAGGCATAGCGCTCGCGGTCATAGCTGCGCCCCTCGGGCAGCTTGTTCTTGAACAGTTCGGCCTCGCTGTGGCTTTCCGACTTCAGCTTCAATTTTTCATCGGCACCGATGGTTTCCCGGCCAAAGGTGTAGGAAAAACCCACCCAGCCCTTGTTGTCCTCGTCATCGAACAACTGCAGCCATTCCGGCGCCATCACCACGCGCAGCGCTTCGTCGCGGCTGTTATTATTGTCGTTGACGTTTTCCTCGGTGCCGTTGACCAGGGCGGCCTCGTAGTACACGCTGTCATCCAGCAGATGGCCGCCGACCATGATGCCGCGGTCGCGGCTCGGCGACATGAACTTACCGATGGCCGACAGTTCGAGAAACTCGGTGAAGTTGGATGACACCATGTTCTCGTTGCCGAACGGCACGGTAAACTGGCCGATGGTGACCTGGGCGTAGGGCAGATGCTTGAATCTGACATAGACGTCTTTGTATTCCATGATGTCAGCCACATCGACACCGGCCTTGAACTGGAAATTTTTGTTCCAGCTGCCCTTGATATCGCCGCGCAGACGGCGCGGCTCGGCCAGCTGCTGCGTCTCCAGTTCATCGAGATTGGCGACGCCGGGATCGTATTCCATGAAACGTGAGTCCAGCTGAATACGGCCGGCGAATTTGATTTTCAATCCTTCGTCGCTGTCCGCCCGCGCCGCCCAGGGCGCCCCCGCCAGCAACAATGACACCACCGCCGGCGCCAGGCGCCGGACAAATTTTTCCCTCGACATATCCCCCTCACTACTTATGTTTTATTGAGTTACAAATCAACCGCCCGTCTTATCCCTCCGATTTCTATAACTTAGGTCGGGCGATGCGGCCTGCGCTGATCGCAGCGCCCTATCATACAACCGCTTAGCAGTGGAGTAACCGATGTTTTTCCCGTGACTGAACACCACCACGGCGATGCATACCCCTACGGCGAAAATAACTTAAAAATCTACGCCTTCGAGATTCCGGAAATATTTTGCGTTCTTAATTGGAATTTCAGAATATTTTAATTAAATTTGTCCTGATGCTCTAAAAAAAAGCATCTCATCCCAAACACATTCCGGTTAGCATCCACCGGACCACAGGAGGTATTGCAATGAAGGTTCTGAATCACGTTGTGCTGGTGACACTGCTAGTTCTGTTGGCTGGCTGCGGTGGGCAAGACAAAGCGCCGATGGACAAACAGTCCAGCGGTGACGGCGCCTTTAAGGAACAACCCCAGACCATGCAGTCTGCGGCCGAACCTGCGGCTGCCGCGCCGACCGACGCCGCCCCCGCCAGCGGCGAAGCCGCTCCCGCCGATGCCGCTCCCGCGGCCAGCGACGAAGAAAAGCAGAAGCAGGCAGAAAAGCCCGCGCAATAAGGCGATCATTGCCACCACCGGAGCCTTACGGCTCCGGCGGCTTTTCAAAGATACTCTGCAGTTTTTCCAGCGTTTCCGCACTGTCCCATTCGCGTTCACCCTCCACTATCCAGCGCAGCATGCCGTCAGCGTCGACCACGAAAGTGGCGGGGTAAACACGCACGCCCAGCACTTCATTGGCCATCAGGCGTTGCGGATCGATATAGGAGGTGAAGCGCACCTTGCGATCGATGAGATATTCGCGCACCCGGTGCTCGTCGTCATCCACCGCCATGCCCACCACCACCACCCGGCGGTCGGCCAGGCGCGCCTGCAGGCGCTGCAGACTGGGCAATTCCTTGCGGCAGGGAGCGCACCAGGTGGCCCAGACATTGAACACCAGGCCGCGGCCGCGCAGCATCTGGGTAGTAACGGTTTCGCCATCCAGGGTTTTCACCACCAGATCGGGAAACGGCTGGCCGACCTGCACCTTGAGGGGCGGCGGCGGCGCATCGCTGCAGGCGCTCAGCAGCAGACTCAACCCCAGCAGCAGCCCCGGCAAGCTCATGCCGTGTGCCAGGCTCATGGCGCGGGATGACCTGCCGATGCGGGCTGGTTGTGACCCTGCTGCCAGGTCGGACGCTGTTCCGGCTGTTGCTGTTTGATTTCACCGGCGGTCTTGTCATCCACCGGGGTGACGCCGGGAATACGCCCCAGTTGCGCCTCGTACTCCCACAGCGCGGCGCGCGCCTTGGCGACGAATGGATCATTGGGCGTGGACAGGTGGATATAGCTGCGCATGGCGCCCAGCGCGCCTTCATAGTCCTTCATGCCTTCCAACGCCTCCGCCAGCCCCCAGTAAGCGTTGGCCTGATTGGGGCGCATCAGGGTGGCTCGATTGAACACCTCGCCCGCCTGTTCGAAGTTTTCCTGGCCCAGCAGGGCAAAACCGAGATTGACGTATGCCTCGGGCATATTGGGCACCAGCTCGATCACCCGGCTGAAAGCGGTGATGGCGTATTCATATTGCTTGGCGTGCAGCAGGGCCACGCCCTGATCGAAACGCTGCTCCACCTCGTGGCGGATCGACGGATCCAGTTCGTTGAATCCGGGGTGACTGGCATGGGCGTGCAGCAGACTGTGGCGGAACTGCAAATCGGCGCTGCGCCGCAGATCGGCGATCAAACCGGCAATGACCAGGATGGCCACCAGCGACAGCAGGGCGGTGAGATTGGCGAAATCGGCGGCTCGTTTGTTCATATCATTCCTTTATGCGCGGCCGGGCTGAGATAGGGCGTGCCGAAATAAGTGGTGAACGCCAGGATGAACACGCTCCAGATTATAACCCCGCCGACCCAGTAAGGAATGCGGTACGCGGCACGCAAATGCAGGCCCAGCGCCAGCCCCAGCCAGGTGAGAAAGGCGGAGGTTTCCAGTGCGTCCCATGCCCAGTAACGCCCCCAGGCATCC
>DKAS01000142.1 GCA_002448875.1 Proteobacteria bacterium UBA6920
TGCCGCCGTAAAGGTTTGTGCCGGTGCGTTCTTGCTGCGTCCCTCCTGGCCGTTGACGAGGAAGTAGCGCGGATTGTAATCAGCAAACACCAGGCTATCCTGCACGGCGGTATGATATGCCGGGTCGACGGTGCTCAACACCCAGTTCCATTCAAAATCATAGGTCGGACCGTTGTTGTTGATGCGGTTGCCGCTTTTGACCACCAGGGCACCGTACATACCCATTTCCAGGTGTTTCACGGTATGCACGTGGCAATGGTACATGTGTGAACCGACATAGCGACTGTCAACCGTGAACCGATAGGTATCGCCCAGCACCGCCGCGCCGGTTTCCGGCACACCGTCTTCCGCCGTAATCACATCGGCGCCATGCAGATGCACGGTATGGCCGTTGTAGGGAGCGGCTTCCTGCGGCGCCATGGTGATATTCAGGCTCAGGTTCAGCGTGTCACCGGTGGTCAGGTCGATAGTGGGCCCGGGGACCTGGCCGGCGCCGACCATGAACATACAGTTGGCGCCGCCGCCGGGGGGCGGCAGAAAGCCCCAGAAGGTAACGCTCTGACCGTCGCTCATGGTTTTGTTGACCGGACGCACGCACAGGTTCAGGTTCTGGGTCACCGGCGCCGCCGGGGCCTGCGCAGCAGCCAGCAACAGACCGCTTGCCAGCAGCGGTAATACGAAAAGTTTAGCGCGGTTGTTCATGGGCAAGTCCCCGTCTGTTTATTGACCGCGTCTATCATGGTGGCCACGCCGTTAAGGTAAACACCGTTGGCGGTTTCCATCTGAGCCGCGTGATTATGCATGGGATACTTGCCGCATTGGTTGAGATTGAACAGCAGTTCCACCCGACCCTTGGGCGGCACTGTCACCACGTCCAGGGACCGGTAGGGCGCGCTGTACTGCACGCCGTTGGCGTACAACAGGTCGACGTGGTTGCTGTGAAAGTGCAGCACCTGGCTGAACAAGCCACCGTTGACCACGTGCAGCAAGGCGTTGTCCCCCACGGCGCCGGCGATGGTGGTATCCGCCGCCTTCATGCCGTCGAAGCCGCCGCGGCCGTTGATCAGGAAATAATTGGGCTTGTACACGGCGGTGTCGATGCCGGAGTTGGCGGGATTGGCATTGGCCAGGTCGTTCCAGCGGGCAATGTCCATATCTCCCAGTACCCAGGTGCGCTCTACCGGGTAGCTGGCAGCTCCCGCCGCCTTGACCACAAAGGCGCCGTACAGCCCCATTTCACGGTTGATCTCGCTGTTTAAGGTGTCCTGGTACAGGTAGGTGCCGGCGCTGGTGGCAACAAAGTTGTAGGTGTGTTGGTTATTGGGCTGATTGCTCAGCGGCGGAATGGCGGTCGTGTCCGCGGACAGCCCCGGAATGACGAAATTATGAGAAACGGAGTGGTTGTTGACTACGGTGATGCTGACCTTGTCGCCCACGGTGGCGATCAATACCGGCGGCGGGAAGGCGGCGACGCCGCCCGCGGATTGGCTGAATCCCCAGGCAGGTAGAGTGGCCTGGGGCGCACCGGCATCGTTGTTTACTACGATACTGCCTTCGGTTATGTACAGGGTTATGCCGCCGCTGCTGATCTGGCTGGCGGTGAAGTTTGCCGCGCCATTGGCGCCGTTGATCGTCAGCGACAGGCTGGCGGGAGTGAAACTGTAGCCGCTCTTTGTCGGCGTTACCGTATAACTGCCGTTGGCCAACCCGGAAAACGTATAGTTGCCGCCGGCATCGGTACTGCCGCTGGCCGTGGCCGCGTCACCAAGTGCCAGGCTGACGCCGCTCAGCGCCGCCTGCGCCGCATCGACGACATGCACGGTGATGGAGTATGTGGCGGCAGTTACCGGCGTGGCGACGATATCCGGCACGCTGACATCGGCGCCGTTGACGTTGATCGGCTGACTGGCCGGGTTGAAGGTGTAGCCGCTGAGACTGGCGGTCAGCGTATAGCCGCCATTGGCCAAGGCTATGCGGTAATTGCCGTTGTTGTCTGAAAGCAAGGTGCTGCCGTTGATACTGAGGGATACGCCCGCCAGCGCGGCGCCGCCGGCGGCGACCACCCGCCCGGAGACGACATGGGTGACCAGGACGGCGCTGAAATTGACGTTGCTGGCATTGCCATTGGTGAGGTCAATGTTCTGCGACGTCGGTGTAAAGATATAGTTGGCCAGGGTCGGCGTCACCGTATAAATGCCGCTGCTCAGACCGCTGAGAATATAGCCCCCGGCGTTGTTGGTGGTCGTACTGCTGCCGCCGGCGGTAACCTGCACACCGGCCAGGCCGCTGCTGTTGAAGGTGACCGCGCCGCTGAGACTGTAGGTCTGGGCGGTGGCCGTAAAATTGATATTGGCGACATCCTTACTATTGACCGTAACGGAGGCGCTGGCGGGCGCGAAGATATATGTGGCGAGGCTGGGCGCCACGGTATAGCTGCCATTGCGCAGACCGGTGAAGACATAGTCCCCGTTGGCATCGGAGGTGGTGGTGGCGGCGCTGGTGCCATTGAGGGTGAGCGTCACCTGGGCCAGACCCGTGGCGCCAAGGGCAATGTGGCCACTGATTTTATAGATCAGCGGTGTGGCCGTGAAATCGATCCCGGTCCGGTCCGCGCCGCTGACGGCAACCGACTGCTGGGTGGGACTCACGGAATAGCCAGGCAAGGTCACGGCGACATTGTAGCTGCCGTTGGCCAGCGCGGAAAAAACATAGTTGCCATTGGCATCGGTGGTCGTACCGGTGGTCGCCGCACCGCTGAGACTGACGTTGACGCTGCCCAGCCCCTTGCCGGTGTTATCCAGTACGCGGCCGGTGATGTGATAGCTGTTTACCGGCACGGGCGTGGCGGTAAAGTCCACCATAGGCGGAGTCGCGCCTTTGATATCCACTTTAAAGTTTGGCGGCGAAAACGTATAAGCGGCGGAACTGGGTGTCAGGGTATAACTGCCGTCGGTCAGATCATTAAATGTGTAAATACCGGTAGCATTGGTGAGCCGACTGTCGCTGCCGGCGCCGCTGAGGTTGACGGTGATGCCATTCACCCCGGCGCCGCCCGCGGTCAGAACATGTCCCTGCAGGGTATAGAAGGGCAAGCCCGTGAAATCCTGTCCCGTCGCGCCACCGGAAGCGGTAGGCAGGGCAACGGCCAGGGGTGCCGGCTGGAATTTGTAACCACTGGCGCTGGCATTGAGCGTGTAATTACCGGCGGCCAGGCCGGTGAACTGATAATTGCCCTGGGCGTCGCTGCTGGTCGAGGCGCTGGCGGCGCCACTGAGGCTGAGCGTCACTCCGGCCATGGCCGTACCGCCGCCGTTCCTGACCTGCCCGGAAATGGCGTAGGTATCGGCGCCGCCACTGACCGGGCTGGCGCTGAAGTTGACCGCCGCGTCCTGATTATTGATGGTCACGTCCTGGCTGACCGGTTGAAACTGGTAACCGGCCAGGCTGACAGTGACCACGTAGTTGCCATTGGCCAGGTCCGGGATATTGAAGTTGCCGTCACTGTCCGTCACCGCGACGGTTGTCGCATCGCCGCTGAGCTCGACTTTGACCTCCGCGACGCCACCATTGGCGCTGTTGCTTACGCGACCGTAAATCTGATAGCGCCCGCTCAACAGGTCCGGATTCAGGCGTACCGATTTGAAGTTTACCGAGATGTCCTGATTGCTGACGGGAAAAGCAAAACTGCTGGGGTTGAACTCATAACCTTCCATCGCGGGAGTGATGATGTATTGGCCCACGGCCAGGCGGGAAAACTGAAATCGACCCTTTCGATCCGTGCGAGCGTATTGCTCATTGCCGCCATTGGCGTCGGTCAGGGTAAGGTCGACACCCCCAACCGCCGGGTCGATCTGCCCGTGGACGTCGTAGACTTGAATGGTTTCCGTCTGATTGACGAAACAACCGGCCAGCGGCAGGCAAAGCCACAGGGCTGCGAACCAACGTGGGAATTGCACCCACCCCCACCAGGAAAACCCGGTCGCGCGCTGAATGCGACACCCCATGGTTGCTACGACTCCCCTGTTCTCTGCGAAAAACGCCTTGTTTTTTTCCAGCAAGACTATACCCCGTACCCTGGGCCAAAACTACTCTCCACAAATGAAATTTTTCTTAAAATGCGCGCTTCCCGCGCTATAAAAAATGCAAAAGCCACGATAAATTTACAGATGCCGCGCTCCGTAGCCGGCTACGGCCTCAGGCCGCGCGCAGGTGATGCAGGGTGATTTCCGGCGGGCAGTTGAAGCGCACATCGACCACGGACGAGCCGGTGCCGCTGGAGGTATAGCCCAGCAAGCTGTTGTGGCGCCAGGGCCCGCTGCAGAAACGTCGCGGGCAACGGGCATTGGTCATTAACGGAAACCCGCCTGGCAGACAGATCTGACCGCCGTGGGTATGGCCACAGAGCATCAGATTGAAATCGCAATGGGAAGCTTGTTTATAGATTTCCGGTGAATGCGACAGCAGGATGGAAACCTCATGGGGGGGAATATCCTGCGCCGCCTTTTCGATGTTGTCGACGCAATAGTAGTGCGGATCATCCACGCCGGCCAGATACAGGGCGCTGCCGCCGACCTCCAGGCGCACGTTTTCATTCATCAGCACGCGCAATCCCAGGCGCTCCAGCGCCGGCAGCATCTCGATGGAATCATGGTTGCCCAGCACGCAATAAGCGGGCCGGCGCAGGCTGGGATAGACTTCCGCCATGGCTTGCACGGCCCGTTCCCACGGCCCGTAGGTCTGCCCGCGAAAATCCCCGGTAATGACGCACAGGTCGTAGTCCACGGACTGGATACGCTTGCTCACCGCGGCGGCAATGGCTTCGTTCATGTCCAAATGCACGTCGCTGAGCTGCAGCACCGTGTAACCATTGAGTGCCGGCGGCAGTTCGGCGATATTCACCTCGTGGTGTCGCACCCGGATATCCAGGGCATTACGTTTACCGCGCCCGTACAGCGCCGACACTTTCAGCGCTCTGCGCATCAGGGAGTGCACGGAATACCAGTTTTCGATGTGAAAGAAATTCAGGCCCTGACCGAAAACGCGGGCTTCATAGTCCCGCTCGATCCCGATGCGCTGCTGCAGATGCAGGCGTCCCAGGCGTTGCGCCAGGGCGCGATATTCGTCGTCAGTCATGCAAGGCGGGCATCCTGGGTTATGGCGCCGGAATTCAAGGAATTATCTGGATATTTTGCTGTTTCAGAGCTGAAAACGGAATCCTTTTTAATCCCTATGATGATCAGGGACTAAGCCGCTGCCGGCAGACGCTGCAATGACAAAGGCGCCCGGAGGCGCCTTTGTCTCTCCTGGTCGCGCGCCCACTGGCGCGCGGTGCTTACTTGTGTTTCGCGCCCGGATTGCCCGGTACGAAATTCGGACTTTCGTCATTGCTGTCGAACGAATGGCCCGGGGTGCAGCCTTCGCCGCCATTGCCCACGCCCTGATTGCAATGCTGGAATGCCGAACCGATGCGATGCGCCAGCGTCGGGGTGGCGTTCAAGGTCAAAACCACCGGAGCGATGTACGCCGCCTTCTTGATGAAACTGCGTCTGGATGAATTGTGTGTGCTCATAACCGTGCCTCCACGGCAAACTTCTACTGTCTGTGCTTGTGCTCTTCCCGCGAAACAAAACCAATCTCTTGTTCCGGCTATTGAACTTTATCACCATGTTTTCTGGCGAATCAATATTTACCATAATTATAAATTTTGCTGAGCATGGGGAAGTATACGCGATTTTTCTATATCCCCGTTGTAACCGCCTCCATGGCGATGGCTCCGTCCTTAACCGATGAAATTCTTAAACTATTTTCCAGCCCCGTGGGACCACTGCGCCTGCGCCGCGGCCACCGCCTGCCCCGGGTTGATCGATGCCCCCATACCGGTCAACACCGCGTCCAGGGCACCCAGGCAATAGAGCACGTTTTTCAGGGAGCAGGCGTGGCCCATCAGGCCGATGCGCCAGACTTTGCCCGCCAAGCCGCCCAGCCCGGCGCCGATTTCCAGGTGATAGTCCTGCAACAGACGCTGGCGCACCTGGGCTTCGTCTATCCCCGGGGGCACGGTGACCGCGTTGAGCTGCGGCAATCGCCGGGGCTCGTCGACGATAAAACGCAGCCCCATGGCTTCAATGCCCGCCCGCAAGGCCAGGTGGTAGCGCCAGTGTCTGGCCCACGCATTTTCCAGACCTTCCTGGCGCAGCATCAGCAGTGCTTCATGCATCCCATATAATGGGTTGACCGGTGCCGTATGATGGTAGGTACGCTTCTGGCTGCTGCCCCAGTAACCCATCACCAGATTGAGATCGAGGAACCAGCTTTGCACCTTGGTCTTGCGCTGTTTGATACGTGCCACCGCCCGTTCGCTGAACGTCACCGGCGACAGTCCCGGCGTGCAGGACAGGCATTTCTGCGAGCCGGCATAGACGGCGTCCATGCCCCATTCGTCCACCCGCACCGGCGTACCGCCCAGGGCGGTCACGGTATCGACGATGGTCAGGCAGCCGTGGCGTTGCGCCAGCGCGCACAGGGTTGCACTGTCGGATTCGGCGCCGGTGGAGGTCTCCGCCTGGACAAAAGCCACCACTTTGGCATCGGGATGAGCCTTTAGCGCCGCTTCCAGCTTGTTCGCATCCACCGCGGCCCCCCAGGCATCTTCCACCACCACCGCCTGGCCGCCGCAGCGCTCCACATTCTCCCGCATGCGCGCGCCGAATACGCCGTTGATACAGACGATCACCTTGTCGCCGGGCTCCACCAGGTTGACAAAGCAGGTTTCCATCCCCGCGGATCCCGGCGCCGACACCGGAATGGTCAGCTCGTTGCGGGTCATGAAGGCGTATTGCAGCAAGGCTTTGATTTCGTCCATCAACACCACAAACTGCGGATCGAGATGACCTATGGTGGGGCGGGCCAGAGCCGCCAGTACCCGCGGGTGCACATCCGAGGGTCCCGGCCCCATCAGGGTACGGACGGGGGGCGTAAAAGCGGCGATCGCAGCAGTTTCCATAAAGACCTCGCGTTAACTATCCGGCGTGCAAATCAGGCCAGAAAGTATAGAGAGCCTGACGGGTGAGAGCAATGATCGGAGATGCGCCCGGTAAACAACGCCGGTGACGAAATCAGGCGCGCAAGGGGAAATGACAACGGACCAGGTGTCCCTCCGCCACCGCTTTGAGTTGCGGCGCCGAGTGGGGATTGATACAAGCCTCCGGCCTGCCCCGGGCCAGGTAGACCGGGCAACGGGAAGCGAACCGGCAGCCGCTCAGCGGTCGTTCGAAATCATAGACGCCCCAGTTGCCCTCGGCCGCCTGGCTGGTGGTTTCCACCGTCTGCTTGCGCACCAGGGAAGACCACAGCACCCGCGTATAGGGGTGACGGGGCGCGCTGGCCACTTGCCGCGTTACGCCCATTTCCACGATCTGCCCCAGATACATGACGGCGATTTTGTGGCTCACCAGCTCCACCAGCGGCAGATCATGGGAAATAAACAGATAAGCCAGACCCAGTTTTTTCTGCAGATCACGCAGCAGATTGATGACTTGCGCCTGAATGGAAACATCCAGNNCTCGTCGGCGATGATCAGGCGCGGCGCCACCGCCAGGGTACGGGCGATGCCGACCCGCCGTTTCTCCCCGCCGGACAGCTCGCCCGGATACTGGGTCAGCTTATTGGGTTTGAGATTGACCAGTTCCAGCAGTTCACCGATACGGGTATTGATCATCGCCGCCGGCAGACGCGGGCTGTATACCTTCACCGCTTCGCGCAGAATGGCATGCACCCGCATCTGCGGATTCAATGCCGCGTCCAGATCCTGAAAGATCATCTGCATGTNNATGGTGGCGCTCACGGTCAACCGCCCTCCTGCCGCAGCCAGCAGCGCACCCGGTGGCCGCTGGCGACTGTAAGCAATTCCGGCTCCAGTTGCTGGCACTGATCACGCACCTTGTCGTTCACCAGCTGACAACGGCTGTAAAAACGGCAACCGCTGGGAATATTGATGGTATCCAGTACTTCGCCGCGGATGGCCGGCAGCAGTCCTCGATGGTTGGCATTGCTGCGGCGCGGCGTCGACGCCAGCAAGGCGCAGGTGTAGGGATGGCGCTGGCCATTGCGCTCGTCCAGCACCAGACTGGCCGGTCCGGTTTCCATCACCCGGCCGCCGTACATCACCGCCACG
>DKAS01000242.1 GCA_002448875.1 Proteobacteria bacterium UBA6920
ATGCATTTCAAACTGATCATCGCATTTGTCGAGGATGACAAAACGGATAAGGTGATGAATGCCGCCCGCGATTGCGGCGCGACCGGCGCCACGGTGATCACCAATGCGCGCGGCGAAGGTCTGNNACGGAGAAAATCGAGGAGGAAATCTAATGAGCGAGAGAACCGTTGTCCGGGTGCGGGATGTGATGAAGCGGGAATTCGACCTGGTGGATGGCATGGCCAGCATCCAGCAGGCCCTGCAGGCGATGAAGCACCGGGAAACGAAGTGCCTGATCGTGCGCAAACGCCACAATGATGATGAGTACGGCATGCTGCTTATCTCCGATATCGCCCGTCATGTGCTGGCCAAGGATAAGGCGCCGGAACGGGTTAATGTCTATGAAGTCATGGTCAAACCGGTCGTGACCGTGGATCCGGTCATGGATATCCNNTGGTGGACCAGGGCGAGGTGGTGGGCGTGGTCAGCATGACCGACATGGTGCTCAAGGGGATGTGCCGCTTTCCCTGATAATTTGTCAGGCCGGCGGTCGTGGGACCGTTGGCATCCGCGTGCCACCCTTAAGAATCCCCGCCGATTCCCGATATTTTTCCTGAGATGGACACAAGCGAGCGAGTCGCCCCCGGTTTTATGCTCAGGAATTTGTTACTTTTGATTTCGCTGCTGACGGCGCAACTGGTTCGCGCCGAGCCGGTGGACGAATTGATCAGTGCCGCCCGCAGCGGGGATGAGCAGCGGGTGGAAACGCTGCTGTCTGCCGGCGCCGATGTCAATGCCGCCAACAAGCTGGGTAAGACCGCCCTGATGGCCGCTTCCCATTTCGGCAATCGCCAGATTCTGCGCATCCTGGTTTCCGCCGGCGCCGATGTCAATGCCAAGGATTCTAGCGGTTCCAGCGCCATCATCGATGCGGTGCACTCGGGTAGTGAGACCCTGGTGCGCGATCTGATCGCCTATGGCGCCAATGTCAACGCCAAGACCAACGGCGGCATCAGCGCCCTGGCCACCGCCGACCAGTATGCCAATATGGCCATCATCGAATTGCTGCAAAAAGCCGGCGCCGAAGGCGAAGTCAAGAGCAAAAAGAAAGGCGCCAAGAAAAAATAGCCGCCGCGCCGCCGCCAGCCGGTGGTGCGCACTTTCTGACCACCATCGCAACAGGGTTTGCACGTTGTTTCGGCCGGCCGCCCATGATGTACTTGTGTCTGGCCATGGTCTTCGGGAGTGACATGCTTATTGTCGTGCTTGTGCTGGGGGCAGTGTTATCCACCCTGGTGTTTTTGGTCTATGCCGGGGATCGCGCCTGCGGCGCCGATTGGGGCAATGTCTGGGTCAATCGCATCGACGGTATGATACGCCTGTGGTGCCGTTATGCCCACGGCCTGGGTAATGTTCATATTCCCCTGCCGGCGCACGGCGCGGCACTGGTGGTCAGCAATCATATTTCCGGTCTGGACCCGCTGCTGCTGATTGCCGCCGCGCGGCGGCCCTTGCGTTTTCTCATCGCCCGTGAGGAATACGAGCGTTTCGGTCTGCGCTGGTTGTTCAAGGCCGCCGGCTGCATCCCGGTGGATCGGGGCGGACGCACCGACAAGGCGTTTCGCGGCGCGCTGCGGGCGCTGGCCGGCGGTGAAGTCATCGCCCTGTTTCCCCATGGCCGTATTCACGTGGGCAGGCAACGGGAAACGGCGCCGCCCTTGAAAGGCGGGGTGATCAAACTGGCGCAGAAAACCGGCACCGTGATTTTTCCGGTCTATATCAGCGGCGTCAGCGCCAAGGGTCGGGTGCTGACATCGCTGCTGGTCCCCAGCCGGGTCCGGGTCGCGGTGCATGAGGCGGTGGACTGCGCCAACCGGGAATTCGATACCTGCCTGGAGTGCATAGCACGCATTTTGCATAGCCACGATTTCTAAGGTCGAACAATCGTGTGTCGCCATGTCCGAGACGGGGTTTTATCTCTTCAACTGGGTGATCGTGACCATGGGCTGGATGGCGGGTATCGTCATGCTGGTCCTGTGTATCATGTTTGTCCACGATATCATGCAGACGCGGCATGCGGTGCGGCGCAATTTTCCCGTCATCGGCCGCCTGCGCTATTTCCTTGAGCGCCAGGGGGAGTATTTCCGCCAGTATTTCTTTGCTCACGACCGCGAGGAGTTGCCGTTCAACCGCGCCACCCGTGCCTGGATTTATCGCAATGCCAAAGGCCTGGGCGGCATCATCGGCTTCGGTTCGACCATGGATTTACGGGAGCCGGGCACGGTAATTTTCGTCAATTCCGCCTATCCCAAGCTGGAAGACGAGTGCACGCCGGCACCGCCCAAAGTGATCGGACCGCAGTGCGAACACCCGTTCATCGCCAACCGGATTTTTAATATTTCCGGCATGAGCTTCGGCGCGCTGTCGGCGCCGGCCATTCGCGCCCTGTCCCTGGGCAGCGCCAAGGCCGGGATCTGGCTCAATACCGGTGAAGGCGGTCTGGCGCCCCACCATCTGGATGGCGGCGGCGACCTGATCTATCAGATCGGCACCGCCAAATACGGTGTGCGCGATGAGCAGGGCAGCCTGTCGGACACTCGTCTGCGGGACGTGGCACGCCTGGTCAAAGCCTTCGAAATCAAACTGTCGCAGGGCGCCAAGCCGGGGCGGGGCGGGGTGATCCCGGCGGTAAAAGTGAGCGAGGAAGTGGCGCGCATCCGCGGCATAGCGCCGTTCAAAGCGTCGATCAGTCCCAATCGTCATCGGGAAATCCGTTCCGCCGACGATCTGCTGTCCATGATCCAGCGGGTGCGCGATGTCAGCGGCAGGCCGGTGGGGATCAAGTGCGTGGTTTCGAGCGAAGATTTTCTTGCCACCCTGTGCGAGGCTATCCGCCACCGCGGTCCGGACTGCGCGCCGGATTTCATTACCGTCGACGGCGGCGACGGCGGTTCCGGCGCCGCGCCGCAGGTGCTGGCCGATCACGTGGGCCTGTCCCTGGCGGAGAGTCTGCCGCTGGCGGTGGATACCTTGATTCGCTACGGCCTGAAAGAGCGCATTCACGTGGTGGCGTCGGGCAAACTGGTGACCAGCGCCGATGTGGCCTGGGCCTTGTGCGTGGGTGCTGATTTCGCCGTATCCGCCCGTGGCTTCATGTTCGCCATGGGCTGTATACAATCCTTGCAGTGTCACAAGGATACCTGTCCCACCGGCATCACCACCCATAACAAACGATTGCAGAAAGGTCTGGTGGTGCGGGACAAAGCGGAGCGGGTGGCGACCTATGCCCACTGGCTCAACCACGACCTGGATGTGATTGCGCACGCCTGTGGCCTGTCCAACGCTCGGGAATTTCGCCGCGAACATGTGCGTATCGTGCAATCCGCCGGACGCAGCGTTCCCCTCAGCATCCTGCATCCCTACCCCAGCTATGAACCGCTGCGTTCCGTTCCTGCGAGTCACCTTGCGGAAATGAAATAAAAAAATGCCCCATTTGGGATGGGGCATAGGGAGGTCCAGGAGTGAGGATTCCTGGAACATCTTCTGGAAGGAAAGCAACAAGCAACACAGGGTACAGGCGACGAAGACTTCGAGCTTGCTAAACCATGAAGCATCCCGAGCCTGTAAGACCGAATATAGCGACGCTAACTTAATCGGTACTTAACTAAAATATTGATTTGCTTGGTGCTGAGGATGTTGTAGAGAGCAGCGCAACGCGCTGCCGTAGATGGTTATTCCGCGGGCAGGGTGTTGTCGCAGAAGCGAACTTCGATCAACAGACCATTGTATACAGACGTGTCCAGCGTGATGACAGCGTGGTGTAATTCAATGATGCGGCTGACGATGGACAGGCCCAGGCCACTGCCCGGTGCCTTGGTACCGAGGCGCCGGTAGAAGCGTTTGAACACCTGCTCCCGGTCTTCGGGCGGAATGCCCGGACCGCTGTCGGCCACCCACAGGGTGAGACAATCGTCGCGGCGACTGACGCCGATATCGATGCGTCCACCGTCCGGCGTGTAGCGAATGGCGTTGTCCACCAGGTTGCGCAGCAGGATGCCCAGGGCGTCCGGTTGCCCTCTGACCATGCCTTCGTCCTTGATGTCGGTGTGAATGCGAATGGATTTTTCCATGGCCATGACTTCAAGATCGCCGGCCACCCGCGTCACCACGTCCCGCAGCACCACGTTCTGGTACTGCATCATGCTGTTGTCCGGGTCGAGACGCGCCAGAGTGAGCAGCTGATGCACCAGATGAGTGGCGCGATCCACGCCCTCGACCACCCGCTGCAGGGCTTTTTCCCGGTTCTGGGGATTGGCGCTTTTCAGCGCCACTTGCGCCTGGGCTTTGATGCCGGCCAGCGGCGTGCGCAGTTCGTG
>DKAS01000006.1 GCA_002448875.1 Proteobacteria bacterium UBA6920
AACAGCATGATCGGCATCCACATGGCGATAACCTTGCCGCTGACCGACGTGGATATCATGGCGCCAACGACGCCGGTGGATACCATCCAGTTGCACAGCATACCGCGAATAAACAGGGTAAGCATGCCGGCGGCGCCGTGCTCCGCATAACCCAGCGTGCGCGCGACGCCGATTTTAGAAATCGCCTGGCCGACGTTGTTGGGCTCGGCGGTAAATCCGTAGGTGAAGACTATAGCCATCAGCAGGGCCACGGTGAAGGCGCCGGCGAAATTGCCGACGAACACCAACCCCCAGTTTTTAAGTACCCCGCCCAGTGTCACTCCCGGGCGTTTGTCGAGCAGGGCCAAAGGCGTCAACACAAACACCCCGGTCAACAGATCAAACCCCAGCAGATACAGCATGGAGAACCCGACGGGAAACAGTATAGCGCCGATTATCGGATAGCCGGTCTGCACCGACACCGTGACGGCAAACACCGCGGCCAGTGCCAGGATCGCGCCGGCCATGTAGGCTCTAATCAGGGTATCGCGGGTCGACATGTAAATCTTCGATTCGCCCGCGTCCACCATTTTTGTTACGAATTCTGACGGCACCAAGTAAGCCATACTCACCCCTCTCTGTATAAATTCCAGAATCACCGGCAATGAACAGCCGATTGCATTCACCAACGCCAGACGTTTTGCAAATCCTTTGCCATGCCTTGGACGCGATCTAACTTTCTGTTTTATCGATACAAACCGACCAGCATTGACGCCGCGATAAGGTTTCGCTGCCACGCCCCGCATCATTTCGGTGCTGCATCAGCAGAATATCGCCTTGTTTCAGTGCGCGCGAACGATCGATCCTGAGCCAGCCCGGCGGGCGCAGGGCGGCACCGGCAGAAATTTTGAGTGGCACTGCAGCGCCCCGCCCGTGCGCTACCGCTCCAATACGGCGCAACCCGCACCACGCGAGCGCAGCCGCGGTGTCGTTGCCATGAAATTCACAGGCAGGCTCGAGCTAATTCACCGCTACAGCGGCACTTACGTCTTGTGATCAACTACGGCCTGCATCTTGCTACGGCTCCGCCAACCGGTACGAGGCAAAAAGCGAACCGGCAAATTCATAGGGCACACACCATCCCTTCCCTGCACAGGAGTCGGAACTGATGAATAAAATTGCAATGACAGAGGCGATAATCACCGCCAAAGCGGCCATGGGCATCACTTGGGAACAGATTGCCGAAAATGCGGGCTTATCGCCCGTGTTCACTACCTCTGCCTGTCTGGGCATGAACAGCATGCCGCCGGAAAACGCCGCCAGGCTTTGCGCCGCGTTGCGGCTGCCGCCGGAGGTGGCGACGGCGCTGCAGGCTTGCCCGCACAAGAGCTGGGATAAACTCGTGCCGACCGACCCGGTGATTTATCGCTTATATGAGATCGTCGGCGTCTACGGTGAGACGATCAAGCAGCTGATTCATGAAAAATTCGGCGACGGTATCATGAGCGCCATCGACTTTTCCATGCATATAGATAAGGTGCCAGACCCCAAAGGGGACAGGGTAAAGGTGACGATGAACGGCAAGTTTCTGCCCTATAAGACCTGGTAAAGCGCCCACGGCAGGATAGCCGGCGGCGGTGTCAGCTCCATACCCCGGAAGCGACCGCTACGACGCTGCCGCCGACGAATACCTGTGTCTGACCATCCACCACGCGCGTACGCAGGACCAGGCTGGAGGGTCGCAGCATTTCATAGCCCTGCCCGACGCGGACTTCGACACTGGGCGCGCCGTAGAGCCCGTGCCGGAACAAATAGGCCGCCAGCGCACCGTTGCTGCTGCCGGTGGCGGCGTCCTCGGCGATGCCGTAATAATCGGCGAACACTCGCACCGCGATGTCCTGGCCGGCTTCCTGACCTTGCCGGGCGAAGACCAGAATGATCTTCGCCCAGGCAGCGTCGACCAGGGAAAAATAGGCATCGCGATTGATCTTGATGCGTTTGAGCGCATCCAGGGAACGCAGCGGAACCACCAGGGTGGGAAACCCGGTGGAAACTTCTTCCACCGGCAACTGGCCGTCGATATCGCCGGCGTCCAGACCCAGGACCGACGCCAGCGCCGCCGCCTCGCGCCGCAGTCCGAAAACAGGCGTCACCTGCTGCATCGAAAGTTGCGGCGGGCCATCGCCCGTAGTGAAAGTAACCGGTATCTGGCCGATGCGCAGGTTCAGGGTGATCATCGGCTCCCGCGACAGGCGCAACAATTCGCGAATGACGAACGCGGTACCTAGGGTGGGATGACCGGCGAATTCCACTTCCGCGCGCGGCGTGAAGATGCGCACATCATACCCGCCCCGCTGCGGCTGCAATGAGGTAATGAAGGTAGTTTCCGAAAAATTGATTTCGCGGGCGATGCGTTGCATCTCGGTGGAATCCATGGCGTCGCAATCAACCAGAGTCGCCAGTTGATTACCGCCATATTTGCGGTCGGTAAATACATCGGTGAGAAAGAATCGAGGGTTAACCATCACTGCACCTTCGGCAATCAATCGGACGCGGGATTATTACCGGCAATTACCGCCAAGGTCAACGTCTTGTAGGCATCCAGCTGACGCGGGTTCAAGCAGGAAAAAAACTCCTCGTCCGCCTGCTCGATGGCGACTATCGCCTGCCGGACGACTTTGCGGCCACTGGCGGTAAAACTCACATTGGTGGCACGGCTGTCGGTGACTGACAGTTCCCGGGTCACCAGCCCGTCCTCCTCGAGACGGCGAATCGCCTTGGACAGCGTCATCTTGTCAATTTTCGCGTGTTCCACCAGGTGCGCCTGGGTGGTGGGCGTCTTTTGCTCCTCGAACCAGCGTAATGACGCCATGATCGCGTACTGGGTTTGCGTGATCCCGTACCCGGCCAGCACCCCCACCAGCCTGCGCTGCCACAAGGCGGTGATTTTCCACAGCAGAAAGCCGGCGCTGTCGTCGGCCTTCTGGTGTTTGAAACTCGACTGTTCAGCCATGGCGCGCGCGGGCTATCAGGCTGTCGGTTTGCCTTTGTGCGCCATCGGCGACGCCTTCGGCGACCAGTTTGCGCCACAGAAAGGCCAGCGGTCCTTCGATGCGAATGGTGGTTGTTATTTCCAAACCACTATCGCGCGCGTGCAGTTCGTGAATATCATACATACGTGCCAGCGGCAAGCGGGTCAGATCCACGTAGCGGGAATTCTCTCTGACTTCTGTCAGCTCCAGCTGCAACCGCGGCCCCCCCGCGGGTTTGAACTCAAATTTGCCGCCGGTGACGAACTCACCGTCCATCCGCGCATAGTCGATATCTTCCTGCCAGGTATGCCATTGGTTCACGTCTTGCCACACCGCCCATACCTGGTCGGCAGTCAAATCGGATACCGTCGTGCTGTAACTTTTGCTCCACATATAGCCATGCTCCTTAGTCACCCGGGCTTTATAGTATACCGGTTTACTATATGGCGCAACAGGCCCGGCCGACTTTTTTGTTACTGGTCTCGCGGCCCGATCCAGAAATGGGGATTGTACGCTACCTCCCAGAGATGGCCGTCCGGATCCTTGAAGTAGCCGCTGTAACCACCCCAAAAGACCTGCTGCGGCTTTTTCACCAGTGTCGCGCCCGCGGCGACGGCCTGTGCCACTAGCTGGTCGACCTGGGTTTCCGATGCGACATTGTGCGCCAGGGAAAATCCCGCGAATCCCTGGCCCGCGGCGGGTACTTGCGCGTCTTCCGCCAGCGCCTGCCGGCCGTACAAACCCAGCCAGGTACCGTTCAAAGTGAAAAAAGCCACGGTGGGTGGTGATTCCATGCGCGGAAATCCCAGTCCCTGCTCGTAAAAACGCACCGCCGCCGCCATGTCGCGCACGCCCAGGGTGATCATGCTGATACGTGGATTCACAAGAAGCCCTCCCTGAATACCACTCGCCAATATCTGATGCGCGCGACGGCTAGGGGCATGGATCCGCCGCTGCACCGATCGCTACACACCGCTCAGACCTCGCAGAATAGCAATCCCTACCGGGGCGCGGCAAGCCGCCGCCCCGAACTGCAAGCAGCGACGCTCGCGCCAATCCTGCGCCTACCTGGATGTCATCGCGCCCGGCGTGGACGATGGCGATGCCGATTATTGCTCCTGTTTGTTGATCGCTATGTTCCAGGCGCGATTGATCGTTCCTTCGACAAAACCCGCGTCGTTATAACGGGTGTACTCCCAGGCCAATCTGCCGCAACTGAAACTGACCTCTTCCATCGGCCGCTCCGGCGCATCGGTACACGAGGTGCCGACACCGCTGACGATGACATCGTCTAGCGTGTACTTCATCAAACACAGACGATCACCGGTGCACTGGCAGATTTCCAGTTCCAGCCTGGGAATGGCTTTGCCGCTGGCGCAGTAAATATTCAGATCTGGCGTAGCCGCATCGATGTATTTTTGCACCGTAAACTGACTGAAACGCACCCGTCCGCTTTCGTTTCTGCCGGTAGCGCCGGGATCGGCAAGCGATTGCGACAACGCGTGACTGTAACTCAGGCAACTGATCCATTTCTCGTGCTGTTCATCGACACATTCGCCGGCGATACCCTCGATTCTCATAAACATATCAATGGCCATGTTGCATCCTCCTGCAAATTCGCTCCGGCTGCCCGCCGGAATCCAAGGGACAGACCACGTGCTTACGCTGACAATACCTCCGTTTGTCAGAATACGGCGGGGTATGTTTAAAAAAAGTGAAAAAATGGCAGCTCGAAAGGAGAACTAGTGCACGCTTGCCGGCGTCCGTCAGAAATATGTAGCGCTGGCAGCGTAGTGGCGGAAAAACGGCTTAATTTTCGCTGAATTTTCTCTCTTGAGGGGCCGGCCGGCGAACACCGACTACTCGCCGATAACACGCTGGACGGCAACCTTTTCGACGACATCGCGGCGATCGCCAGCCTGCCTGCGATCGCGCTCGATGATTCGGCCCTGGCTATCCACCAGGGGAAACACCTGCGGCGGCGCTACCCGGCGATCCTGCTTGCTGCGCAAGACCGGCGCATGACCATCGGACGCCGGCCCCGGCGAGCGATGCCGATTCTGCGCGGCCACCAGGCGGCGCATTTTGCGTATGTCCTTGTCACGGAGCATTAACGCGGCGCTCACCCAGATTTTCGCAATATCGATCAGTTCCGCGTAGTCGACCGGTGCGCAGCGCTGACGGGCCGCATGAATGGCGCGCAAACCATTGCGCGAGCGGCTGTGCTGCTGAATGTACTTGCGTATTTCCTGCTGGCCCAGGCCGTCTTCCGCCAGCACATCCACCACGCCCATATCATACAGCTCGGCAGCGCGGTAAACTTTGCCGCTGGTGATAATTTTTTCCGCCGCCACCATCCCCAGACGCCGCGCCAGCAGACTGTAGGCGCCCATGCCGGGAAACAGGTTGAAAAGAATTTCCGGCAAACCCAGCTCCGCACTGCGTTCTGCCACCAGAATATTGCTGGATAAGGCCGCTTCGAAGCCACCACCCAGCGCCGAGCCCTCCACCAGGGAAATGGTGGTCACCGGCAGGGAAAGATTGGTGGCGTTGCGATGCAGCACATCGATGCACTCCCGGGCGTAGGCCATCAACTGCTCCCGATCACCGGCGACGATGCGGTCGGCGAACAAATTCAGGTCACCGCCGAAGCTGAAAACCTCGGGTGTCTGCGATGCCAGCACCACATAGTTGATCGGGTACATGCCCTCCTCCTGCAGCGCGGAGAAGTTTTCCTGCAACGACGCTTGAAACTGTTTGATTTCCGCCAGCAAGGTCGGCGTAAAACACGGTCTCTGCTTCGGATTGAGATAGAACCACAGCGAGGTGTCCAGGGCATCATACCGTACAGCCAATTCTCGGTATTCACGAACGATTTTATGGAGATAATTTGACATTTGTTTTCAAACTGATAGCCGGGTGAAAAAACCGCTTTACGGACTGTCCCTGCGCCTTGAATGTCGTTCGTTCCAGGTAACGAGCACTTCTGACTTTGCAATATATCTGCCAACCCTTCAAGATCGTCCCGTGGTAGAAGTTCACTGTTACTTTGCGGAAAATTCGCTACAATTATTGCGTGGCGATAAACTTCACCCTGCTGCTGCGTATTGACCCAGTGATTCATTAATGACGACTACTTCCTTCCCCAAGTTGTTATCCATATTTTTCGCACGCCAGGACAGTGAGCTTCACCAGGCGTGCGTCCGCTGGATCTTCAGCGCGGCGTTTTTTGCGCTGATTTTTCTCATGGATTACTACGAAACTCCGGGTGAAGTCAGCCACTATGCGCTTATTACCGTTTCGATCTTTGTCATCACGTCCTCCGGCATCCTGCTGTCCGCCGCCCATTCCCCGCAAGCCAGTTCACGGCGCAGAATCGCCGGTATCGTAATCGATATTTTATGCGCCACCGCGCTGCTGATCAGCGGTGGCGCCGCGGGTTCCATCGCTTTTGGCGCCTATCTCTGGGTTACCATCGCCAACGGGTTGCGCTACGGTCATCGTTACCTGGTTATTGCGCACCTGTCCAGCATGGCGGCGTTTTGTCTGGTGTTGCTGTTCAGCGAATACTGGCGGCAAAACCTCATCCTTGGCATCAGTCTACTAATATGGCTGTTTCTGCTACCTATTTACGTTTCCAGCCTGTTGCGCAAGCTGGAGGAAAGCGTGCACAGAGCGGAAACCGCCAACAAAGCCAAAAGCGCGTTTCTAGCTAATATGAGCCATGAAATCCGCACGCCATTGACCGCCATCATCGGCTATGCGGAAGCCTCCCTGGATGGCGGACAAAGCAGCGAAGAGCGCAACACCGCCTTGCAAACCATCATGCGCAGCGGTAAACATTTGTTACAGCTGATCAATGATATTCTCGACTTTTCCAAGATCGAAGCGGACCGCCTGGACCTGGAATACTCCACGGTCGATCCATTTCGTCTGCTGGCTGACGTTATCGCGCTGATCAAGCCGAAGATGGAAAAGAAAGGCCTGACCCTCAGCGTCAACTACGAATTTCCCATGCCCGTCCTCATTACCACCGATCCCCTGCGCCTGCAGCAGATACTGTTAAATATATGCAGCAATGCCGTGAAGTTCACCGCCCAGGGAACGATTTCCTTGACGGCAAGTTGTGACTGGAACAATCAGCAGCTCAGCTTTGCCATTACCGACACCGGCATTGGCATGACCGCCGAGCAAATGGCCGGTTTGTTTCTACCGTTCCGGCAGGCGGATTCCAGCACCACCCGGCGTTATGGCGGCACAGGTCTGGGATTGAGTCTGTCCAAGCATCTGGCGGAAAAACTCGGCGGCGCCATCGAGGCACACAGTGAGTTCGGTCAGGGGTCTGTTTTTACCCTGCGCGTCGCCACCGGTCCATTGAACAACGTGGACCGGGTTTACGCCGTGCCGCAAATTCAAGCCTTACGGCGTCAGGAAGCCATGGTGTCACAGAAAAATCGCCTCAGCGGCACCATCCTGCTGGCGGAAGACAACCCCACCATCCAGAAGCTGCTGACGCTTTTTCTGCGCAAAATGGGCGCCACAGTAACCATCGTCGACAGTGGTGACGCGGCATTGCGCGCGGCGCAGCAGAAATTCTACGATCTCGTCCTGATGGACATGCAGATGCCGGTAATGTCGGGCGTGGACGCCGTCAGGCAGTTGCGTCATGATGGCTACGACCGGCCCATCGTCGCTTTGACCGCCAACGCCACCACCGAGGACAAGGTCACCTGCCTGGCCGCCGGCTGCAATGAATTCCTTACCAAGCCGGTTTCGCGCGAACAGCTGTATACACTAACGGCAAAATATCTCGCCCGGGAGGCCGCCACCCCGATCGACGATGCCATTGTTTCCACCTTATTGCATGAAGAGCCGTCGTTGCGCCATCTGGTGGAAACCTACGTGGCGGAATTGCCGGATTACCTGCAGCGGCTGCAGTCCAGCTTTCAGGGAAAGGACTGGACCACCCTGCGCAAGGAGTTGCACGACCTCAAAGGCGCCGGCGGCGGTTACGGTTACCCCATGCTGACCAGCCTGGCCGGCGAGGCGGAACGTCAGCTGGCCGATGGCAATCTGCCGGCGGTGGAGACCTCGCTGCTCGCCATCAAGCGGTCCATCGATTGCATTCGTCGTGGTCTGGATTCGCCAGCCGGCGCCGCTTACCCGGTCAGCGGCGTTAAACCCTGGAAAGGTAGCGAAAAAACCTTTGATGGCGGCGCTTCCTGACAGGGAAAACCGCCAAAATTCTTCGGTCTTTTCGCCGCCGCGATACCGCCGACCAAAATATAGCAGCCGGACGGCGTCCGATAGCCAGACCCCGCGGGGCATCGCAAATAGGCTCCGCAAAGTCTTGCGGCGGTTGAATTCGCGTTTTTTCTTGCCATACTTAACTACAGCTCACCTTGGTAGTTTCTTCATCGACGTAATCCGTATCTGCACCGACAGGTAAACCGGCTGCCGCTTGGTCACTTCCTGCCGTCAGCCCAGTCGTAACTTTTCAACGGCACCCGCCGCGGCGACCAACGTGCTTCGCCGGGACACGCATTGCGTTTTCCGGCCATAAAAATACAGGGGATAAGCAATGAAGAATATCATTATTTTCTCAGACGGCACCGGCAATACGACCATCAAGAATCGCGGGACCAATGTCTTCAAGATGTACGAAGCCGTCGAACTGGAGGAGACCGACATTCCCCAGGTAGTAATCTACGACGACGGCGTCGGCACCGAGGACCTCAAACCCGTAAGAATCATCGGTGGCGCTTTCGGTTACGGCCTCAGTCGCAACGTCAGGCAATTGTATGCCGCCCTGGTGCGCGCCTACCGGCCGGGTGACAAGATTTACCTGTTTGGCTTCAGTCGCGGCGCCTTTACCGTGCGCTACCTCGCCGCACTGATCTGCAACATCGGCATCATCGACAAGGACCGGACGGAAAACCGCGACGATCCCGCATCCCCGCTCCTCATTCCCACGGACGGTGAACTGCAGGCGCGTGTCTATCAGGCATTCCGCGAACTCAGGGAAAAAAACCGCGCCTGGCTCGAAATGGCCTATGCGCCGGTGCTGAGCGGCATGCGCTATCTCCTCGGCTTTGTCGGCCTGAGGCAAATTTTTCCCCGGTTTTATCTGACCATAGGCCCGGAGAAATTCAGCGAGCAATACTGTCACGATCTCAGCGCCAAAGACACCAAGGATCCGGTGAAGCTGATCGGCGTCTGGGATACGGTCTGCGCGGTCGGTTTGCCGTTTACCCGTCTGGCCCGGTATTTCAACAAATACATCTACCACTACACTTTCTCCGAACATAGCCTGCATCCGTCCATCGCCTATGCCTACCAGGCTTTGTCCATCGACGACCAGCGCGCCACTTTCCATCCCGAAATCTGGGATGAAAGCAAGAAACAGGAGCAGCAGAAAATCGAGCAGGTCTGGTTCGCCGGCGTACACGCCAATGTCGGTGGCGGTTACCCGAAACAGGGGATGTCACTGGTCGCGCTGGATTGGATGCTGGAAAAAGCCCAGCTCAAGGACGATAAAGGCCAGGTGCAGGGCGTGCGCTTCACCCTGGAGGACCTCGCGCATTACAAAGCGCACAAAAACGTTCACGACAAACTCTATGACTCCCGCGCCGGACTGGCGTTTTTCTATCGCTACAAGCCGCGCGACATCCATAAGCTGTGTCAGGATCGCGCGGTGTTGCCGCAGATACACGCCAGTGTCATCGAGCGCATTCAACTGGGCAGCGAAGGTTACGCGCCGGGCAATCTGCCGCGACGATTTACGGTGGTGGACTGGCGCAACAACGATATGAACAAAGCGACTTCCTGGAAAGACATCGTCGGTGACATGCAGAAGAACATCCCGGACACGAAAAATTCCCTGCTCGACGAGCCGCGGATGCGGATTTACCGCGATGCCCGCCGCAGCCTGTGCTGGGTTGCCATCCTGTGTTTGCTGGTCGCGGTCTATCTAGTGCTGCCGCAGGCCACCGGCATCGGCGACCTGCTTTCGTCCAGCTTTTACCTGAGCACGCTGGCGCAACTGCCACTGTGGGTTTACGAATCGCTGGCCGTTTGCTTTCTGCTCGCCAGTCTGTTCGAGCTGAAAATGCGCGAACGCTTTTCCAGTTTCTGGCACCGCCTGACCCATGCCAACGGCAGACAGGCAAGGCCGCTGGCAACATAATCCAGTGGCGACGACGGCAGCTGGCGGGCGCTGTTGCCCGCCACGGCCACCTGCTTAACCTTCGCTGCCCCAGCTCTTGTTTTGTGAATGATAAACCATGGAGGCGCCTGCGCTGCGATAGTCGAACCAGACGATGTAGCCGACCATGCCGTCGAGTCGATAGCAGGGACATTTTTCCGCAAGCTTCCAGCCGTCCAGCGCCAGCAAACCCGCCAGTTCCGTTTCACTGGGCAGTCTGCCGTTGGCGCTGCGAAACGCTTCGGCCTCGCGTATCAGAGTTTCGCTGGTGGCGAACTCGGCGCGATACACCCAGCGATCCGAAGTAAAGACGTCCCAGAAGATGAGAATACTCATCACCGTGGCGATGGCGATGCTGAGCAGCATCATGACGCGGGCGGGGCCGCAGGGTTTGGTGGTACTACAGGATTGCGCTGCCATGAGAACACCTCCGTACCGCACGGCCTGCGGGGACGCCGGCAATCCGCAACTGGCTTGGTAATAACCAAGGGCTCAGCGGACGGGTCCCTGCAGTTCCGTTGTCGGCCTGCCTGCATTATAACTTAAGCCCGCCCGCTCGCCAGCGGCGCCATGCGCCAGCCATAATTTGCTTATTATTCATCCTGTTACGTCCTGATCCCCAGTGAAGTCCGCGACATAATCCGCCATCTCCCTGGCCGCCGGCGTGCCCAGATCGCGCAAGCCCGCGGCCACGGTGAGCCGATCCGCCGCCGGCCGGTTCTGGCTGACCTTCCACTTGCCGATCAGAGTGCGGATTTCGATTTCGATGCCGACCACCCCCGCCAGCAGCGAATCGGTGAACTCCGCCGGTGCGTCGTCCAGCGCCCAGGGCTGAGGAAAAGCAGCTTCATTATGGGCGATCAAGGCCGCGATATGCTGGCGCACCCAGTGTTTGTCGTCCCGGACCCGCAGACAACCCCGCGCCTGCACCACCGCGTAGTTCCAGGTGGGAACCACCTTGCCGGTCTGCTGTTTGCTCGCATACCAGGATGGAGAGATGTAGGTGTCCGCGCCGTGAAAAATCACCAGCACCTCCTGCCCGTTCGCCGCCTCGCGCCACAGCGGGTTGGCGCGGGCTACATGCCCCAGCAGGGTGCCGTTGGCCGCGGGGCCGGCTCGCACTTCCATGGGCAGATGATTGGCGCACAAGCCGTCCGGCCCCTGATGCACCAGGGTTGCCAGGGGATGGGCTCCGATCAGGGCATGCATGGCCTCGATACTGAGTTGTTCGAACTGTTTGGGAAGATACATGGCCGAATTTACACCGCTTCCTGTACCACATCGATCACCACCTTGCCGCGGGCATGGCCCGCGCCCAGGTAACGCAAGGCCTCGGCGGTCTGCGCCAGCGGATAATGCCGGTCGATCACCGGCCGTAACTTACCCGCTGCCAACAGCTCCTTGAGAAAGGCCAGATCCTGAGCGTTGCCCTTGGCGGACAGCAAGGAGAAGGTTTGGCCGCCCTTTTTCGACAACAGCGGTCCGAACACCATCAATTGAAAAAACAACGACCCTTGGCCACCGATCATCACATACCTGCCACGGGGGGACAGCACCCGTCGGTAGGCGGACAGGGGAACGGCACTGTAGGGAGCAACGATCAAGTCATACTGCCTGCCGGCGGTGGTAAAGTCTTCCCGTTTATAGTCGATCACCTGGTCCGCGCCCAATATGCGCGCCTGCTCCACATTGCCGCTGCTGCACACGGCTGTAACCTCGGCGCCGAAATACTTTGCCAGCTGCACGGTAAAGCTGCCTACTCCGCCCGACGCGCCATTGATCAATACCCGCTGACCGGCAGCAATCCGACCCAGCCGCAAACCCTGCAGCGCCGTCATCGCCGCCAGCGGCACCGCGGCCGCCTGCGCGAACGACAAATTCACCGGCATCGTTTCCAGGATTGACTCCGGTACCGCCACATATTCCGCGAAACTGCCATGGTTCGGAAAAAGATCGCCGAACACCGCATCCCCCGGCTGGAAGCGGCGGGAGCCGGCGCCCACCGTCTCCACCCGGCCGGCGACATCGATGCCGAGAATGGAACGCTTCGGTTTGAACAAACCCGCGGCCAGGCGCACGAGAAAGATATCGGCGGTCAACAGGTGCCAGTCCGCCATGTTGACGGACGCGGCATGCACCTTGACCAGGACCTCCCCGGCGCGTGGCACGGGTTGGGCGATTTCTCGCAGTTGCATCACGTCGGGTGAACCGTATCGTTCGTAGACTATTGCTTGCATAGTGATTCCCCACTGGTGATTAACAGCGCATCACAGATTGATTGCCACTCCCGCCGGACTCACCCACCCAGAGGCAATTGCTGCCCCCAGCCCCGGGACATGGCCAGGGCGACCTGGCTATAGTCAGTGCGCCGACTGTTTTCGTTACGCACTCGGCAGAAATCCGCATCGCGGTTGAACAACGATGCCGCCAGCCCCCGCGCCGCCTGAATGATGCCCGCCGTCTTGTCGAAACGCAGGCTGGCGAATTCGCTGAAAACCCGCTGATAGTCGCCGGGATTGGGGGCGAGCAGCCGGGCCAGGTGCCAGGCATCTTCCAGCGCCTGGCAGGCGCCCTGGCCGGAGGTGGGCAGCGGCGCGTGCGCGGCATCACCGATCATCAGCAGATTGTCGCGGTGCCACACCCGCACCGGATCGTGATCGTGCACATAGATTTTGTTGATACGATGTTCGGCGCTGTCACGTATGATTTGCGGCACCGGCGCGGGCCAGTGCGCAAACAGCTGATGCAACTCCCGCCGGTAGGCGGTCGGATCGCGTGTTCCGATCTCGGTGCTGGCCACACCTCCCGCCCAATAGGCTTTGCGCGCGGATATCGGCACGATGCCGAAGCGCTCGCCCACACCCCAGAAGTCGCTGACGGCGATTTCGTCGAAAGTATCCACGGCGGACTCGTACACGCCCACCCAGTTGATGAACCCCTGGTACACCGGGGCGTTGTCGCCACAAACGTAGCGACGCGCCAGCGAGTTCATGCGGCCGTCGGCGCCGATGATAATGTCGGCGTCCGCACGCTCGCCATTGCTGAAACCGACCCCGGCGCGACCACTATCGCCGCCAGCGATATCGGTGACTGAATAGCCATGGCGCACCTCGACTCCCAGCATCCGCAGACGCTCGGTGAGAATGTGCTGCAAGTCCTCGCGCAACACCGACAGACTGGGATAACCCATCGCGGCATCGATCTGCCGTATATCGATGCTCCCCAGATCCGTGCCGTCACTGGCCCGTCGGTGCATGCGCGCGGGCCGCCCCGCCACCGCCTCGACCGGGGACAGCACGCCCAGTTGTTTTAGCACATAGCAAGCGTTGGGCCACAGGACGATGCCGGCCCCCAGCGTCGAAGGCGTTTCCTGCCGTTCGTAAACGCAGACCTTGCAGCCGGCTAGCCGCAAGGCGATGGCACTGCTCAGACCGGCCACGCCGGCGCCAAGAATGGCAATATTCATGGTTTGTACATCTTTATGTCCGCTCCCGAGGCACTCGTCTATCGCTCCGATTGTAATAACCCACGCCGGTTATTTCATCCCCATCATTTACACCGGCGACCGTCCGGCCTCGGCCATTTCCCGCCGCGAAATAATAGACTTTACACGGACGGTCTTTTGCAGGGCAAAAACACCTGTTTAAGCTGAAAAAGCGACCACTTTTTACCCAACTTTTTTATAAATTTCAGTGTGTTGTACTGGTCCGACCCCGATTGGCTTGGTACACTGCGAAAAACGCGCAAGAGGGGGGTCCGGATGAGAGTTCGCTTGTTTATGATTTGCGGATTGCTGGCAGTGATCGGCGGTCAGGCCTTCGGCGACGAATCGGCAGGCGACAACACCGCCGAACTGCGCCGCAAGAACCAGTTTCCCACCAATTACGGCTACCTGCTGGCGCCGCTGCCCTATTCCATCCCCGGCATCGGCTCAGGCATGTTCATCCTCGGCTCGTTCACCAATGTGTTCGACACCACCCTGGACCCGACCGCGGTACTTATTACCGGCGAGGCCAAGGGGGAAGGATTGTTTTTCGATGAAGTGCCCCTGTACGACAAACACCTGTTCCTGCGGCTGGAAATGCTCAATATCGGCACCGCGGTGGTCAACAGCTACAAGACACGGGGCATGGACACCGGCAAGGATGACTACAACCTGCTGCAGGTAGGCTCTTACCAGGAACGCAACGCCGGCCTGGACCTCACCTTTTATGACCGTAAACTGACCTTCTCCCTGACCCGCAGCAACAACCACGGCAATCTGGAAAAAATCCGTGACAATAAGGGCAATATTATCGACCCATTGGACAACCCCTACCGCTTCGAGAACCGTGACTGGCAGTGGTCCACGCAGCTGGATATGACCGATGACTACCTGGACGCCCGCCGTGGCTACCGGGTCAACCTGCGCTACCGCAACCATCCCAGCCACAATGCCAACGACCCGGACTACTTCGTCACGGAAGTCAATTCCACGTTTTTCGTTCCCGTCGTCGGTCAAGACACGCTGGTATTCAACTATTTCCAATCGGATGCCAACGTGCGCGTCCGCGGCAACCTGGACCGCGCCAGCATCGCTCAGGAACTGGGCTTCAATTGCCCGCCGGGCAATCAGGAATGCCTGGCGGCGGAATCCAATCTGGTCGACGTCATCGTCAACCAGCGGCGTTACGGCACGGCCACCCCCCTGGGCGGCGATAACCGCTTTCGCGGCTTCCCCCAGGGACGTTTCAACGGCGCCCATGTCTCATTTTTCGGCGCGGAGTACCGGATGAATTTCGTGCGCGACGCCACGCCCTTCAATCTGTATTTCTGGCGCGACACGCATACCGGATTCCAGCTGGCCTTTTTCAACGAATACGCCACCGTCTCCGAAACCTGGAACGACTTGTGGGACCGTTCGCGGATGGTCGTCGGCGCGGGCGCGCGTCTGGTTACCAAGTCCGGCAGCGTCTACCGCCTCGACCTGGCCACCGGGGATGAAGGACCGCAGCTGAGCGTATTCTTTTATTATCCGTGGGATTGATGCGCTGCCCGCGGCGACCGCCCCTCGGGTCAGGCCGCCGCGGGCGAATCCCCGTTACACATCGACCTTGAATCCCAGTTCCACGTCGCAGGCCGCCTGGCCGCCGCGGATGCCCCAGTTCTCCCGACCGATTTCCCGCAATACGATCCGGACGTGATCCCCGGGGATGCCCAAAGGCTCCAGGCCGGCGACTATACCCCGGTAAAGATCGCGTTTGGCCGCCAGCGAGCGCCCGGGAAAGGCGTCGATGCTGATCGCGGTAAAGCACTCCGGCCGCGCCTTGTCCGGCGGGCAGACGAAACGATGCGGCTCGTGGACCAGCAACCGCACGTCCCGATCCTCGGGTGGCAACTTGAACGCTTGCAGCAGAGCCCGATGCACCGCCTCGATCATGGCAATTTCCTGTTGCGGGGTATAGCGCTGGCGTACTTCGATCAAAACCGTGGGCATGTTTCCTCCTCGCTGAATTCCCTACCCGGCTGCAACGGCTGACGACATGGGAAAATCTACCAAAAGCCCCGCGCCAGATAAATACAGAGCACCAGCCCCAGGATGCCTGTCACCAGATTCATCAACATGCCCGCCCGTAAATCATAACCCACGGGGATCTCGCTGGGGCGCAGGGTACCGAGAATTTTTCGATGTTGAAACACGGAATAGAAACTCGCCGTGACCGCCAGGATAATGAACACCAGACCGACGACAAACGAAATATGTCGTTGAAATACTTTTTGCTCGAATTGATTCGATATTTCCAGAAACAGACCGAAGCGCTCGATGACGAAGCCGAATGCCATCAATGAAATACAGGTCCGGTTCCACGCCATCAGCGTTCTTTCCGCCGCGAACAGCACGCGCGGATCATTTAAATCAGACATAGCTCCCTACTCCACCGCCACCACCGTTTCCTTGACCACCTGCCACCCCGCAGCCTTTTTCGCCAGACAAAGACTGTAGACGGATTTTTCATCCCGGCCGAACAGCTTCATTCGCCGCGTTACCACGACGTGCGCCAGGTCGTCGGTAACTTCGAGGTGATTGAATTTCGCCTCGGTGCTCAGCGGCTCCTGCCCACGGGCGCGCATGCCCTGCATGAACCCCAGCACCTCGCCCTTACCCAAAACGCTGGTGTTGCCGTCGGACCCCACGCGTACGATTTTCAGGGTATCGGCATAATGTCGGTCCAGAAACTCGACGTCATACACGCTGCCGCGCTCGATGATGTCGACAACCGTTTGCTTTACCGCCACTTCGGAACCCGTCAGGCCTTGCTGTTGCATATCATCGCTCCCATGGACTGTCCATTCGAACTCTCTTTTCGAACTCTCTTTTTAGCACAGGAGCAAAACTCGCGTAAACGGCGATCGAATGCTACCACCGCCTGCCGCTCTCGGTATTTCCCGTAGCGCGGCAAGACAAATATACCGCGCCGACGTGCGGCGAGTGCTATGCTATACGCGAGTCCGACAACGTGCGGATACGAAAAGTTGAACGCCTCGGTGCAATATGGTTGTCATAAGAATATCTGTCCTGACCCTGCTGACACTGCTGCTCCTGCCCGCGGTGCATGCCGCCGACGGCATACTGGAAAATGGCCAGCGACGCCCGGTCGTCGGCCTGGTATTGAGCGGCGGCGGTGCGCGCGGCGCGGTGCACCTGGGGATACTCAAGGTGCTGGAGGAATTGCGGGTACCCGTCGACATCATCACCGGCACCAGCATGGGCGCCGTGGTCGGCGGCTTGTATGCCCTGGGCTATTCCACGGCGGAGCTGGACGAACAGCTGGTGAAAGTGGATTGGAACGAGGTTTTCATCGACAAACCGCCCCGCGACCAGCTGGATTTTCGCCGTAAGGAAGTCAATGCCAATTACCTGTTCAAGCTCGACGCCGGCGTTAAGCATGCCGGCATCACCATTCCGTCGGGGCCCATATACGGGCAGAAAATCAGCGCCAGGCTGAAGGCGCTGACCCTGTTCGCGCCCCGCGACTTCGACGCACTGCCGATCAAATACCGGGCGGTGGCGGCGGACATCGAAACCGGCGAGGAAGTGGTGCTCAGCCACGGCGATCTGGCCACCGCCATGCGCGCCAGCCTGTCCATTCCCGGCATTTTCGCCCCGGTGGACTGGGACGGCCGGGTGCTGGTCGATGGCGGGCTCGCCAACAACGTGCCGGTGCAGCTGGCGCGGGAGCTGGGCGCCGAAGTATTGATCGTCGTCGACCTCAACAGCAAACCCAAAGCCAAGGAACAGCTGACCTCGCCGTTCAGCATCCTGAACCAGATCCTGGGGTTTCACATCCTGCAAAACAGCATTGCGCAGCTGCAACAGGTGGGCACCAGCGATGTGCTGATTCAACCGGACACCAGCGGCTACAGCTCCACGGATTTCACCTTGGCCGCGGCGCTGGTCCAGCTCGGGGTGCAGGAAGGCAGAAACGCCGCCGATCAACTGCGGCGTTTCTCCCTGTCCGAGGATGCCTACCGCAACTACCTGGCCCGCACCCGCAAACAGCCGCAAGCGCTGCCCACGGTCGAAGCCATTCATCTGCGCAACGACTCACACCTGAAAGCAGCGGTGCTGAAATCCCTGC
Source organism: Proteobacteria bacterium UBA6920 (assembly GCA_002448875.1). Classification (GTDB taxonomy): domain Bacteria; phylum Pseudomonadota; class Gammaproteobacteria; order SG8-11; family SG8-11; genus UBA6920. The sequence continues at coordinate 17,835 of DKAS01000006.1, forward strand.
TCAAAACCACCACCGGCAAACCCCTGAATATCGAGGATCTCAATGCCGACCTGGACACCCTCTACGGCCTGGATATCTTTCAATCGGTGGACTATGACCTGACCCGGACCGCGGCGGGGGCGCAGCTGGACATCAACGCGCGGCAGAAAAGCTGGGGACCGGACTATCTGGGTTTCGGCCTGGTCAGCGTCGCCGAAGAACGCGGCAACATTCAGCTCGCCGCCGACTACACGGTCACCCCGTTCAACGCCGACGGCGGTGAATGGCGCTCGGAAGCGCAGGTCGGCTACAACAAGAGCCTCCTGTCCGAATTTTACCAGCCGCTGGATGATCAGCTGCGCTACAACCTCAGCACCTGGGCCGCTTACCGGGAAACCCATTTCGGCCGCTACGTGGAGGGCAAAAAGGCCGCGGAGTACATCGTCGCCACCTCCCAGGCGGGCATCGGCGCCGCGCGCCTGTTCGGCAATTGCTGCAAGCTGCATGTGGACCTCGTCAGCGGCGTGCGCAACACCGAACCGGTGGTGGGAGATGTCAACGTCGGCACCGGCAAATACGACATCGGCGCCTGGACCGCCGGCATCAACTATGACCGACTCGACAACGTGAACTTCCCCAGACACGGCGCCCTGGCCAACGCCGGCTGGACCATGGAGAAAAAAAGTCTGGGCTCGGATCTGGACCAGGGCAAGGCCCAGGTCAGTTTATTGAACGCCACCAGTTGGCAGCGCAACACGCTGCTGTTCTGGGGCTCGCTGGGCGGCGTGGTGAAAAGCGAAGCGGCGGCGCCCACCGGCTACGCCGTCGGCGGCTTCTTCAACCTGTCCGGTTATGAGCGGGATGAATTGAGCGGCCGCTACGCCGGCGTACTGCGCATGATGTATGTGCGCGAACTGGCCAGGATTCCCTTTACCCTCGCCCTGCCGTTTTACGCCGGCTTCACCCTGGAGGCCGGCAATGTGTGGGACCGGCGCGCCGACATCAGCGCCCATTCCGCGCTGGCGGCGGGTGCCCTGCTGCTGGCGCTGGATACCCCCGTCGGTCCGCTGTATATCGCCAAGGGCTTCGCGGAGAAAGAGCGGAGCAAGAGCTATGTCTTTCTTGGACGCAGCTTCGATCTTTATCAGAGCCACTAACTGCGAGCGGCAATGCCAACCCATTGCACCAGCGATGGTGGAAAATGCACTATATATACCTTCCCGCCCGCGGCAGTGGTGCCGGTCCGCTTTTCCGGGACGTCCAGCGCCAGGGATGGCGCTGGTCGAGCCCACAGGGACGTTCTGTTAGCGGTCCTGGAAAAGCGGACCGGCGCCGCTGCGAAGAGCGGGCGGGAACGCCATCCAAACCAAGCGCACTGCCAGTGCTGCGCTCCTGTTCATCATCTACAGCATCCGCAACCTCAGACCTGCCCTATGGTGCAAAAATACCGTACCCACTCACCAGCGGTTGATCTCCACGCCTAAACTGATCCCCCGGCGCATACGCTCCTGCTCACCGGCATGTCCGGCCAGGACCTGCTCCTGGCTGGCGCCGAGTTTCACCAGGGTCTGCTGGTCATCCCTGCCGGACAGACGCCAGGCCAGATCGGAGCGCAGACTGAACTCCGCATCCTGTTTCTCATTGGTGGGCAAGCGGTATTCCAGATGATTGCGCCATTGCCAGCGGCGTTCGGCATCCGGCGTCCATAGCGTATCCAGCCCTATTGGCAACATGATGCCCGCGTCGTCGTGACCGCGTTCGAAATGACGGTGAATATCCGCTCCCAGCGACACGAACGCATAGTCGTTGAACCCGGGACTGGCCGCCAGATTGAACAGCAGTTCAGCACCGGCCAGCGTGCCGTGGCGGATATGCAGATCTTCGTCACCGGCAAAATCCAGCAGACTCAGCCCCAGCCCCGGCGCGCCCCGCTGACTGAAGATCCCCGGCACCGTACCCAGCACTTCCTTGAACTTGCGCACCTCCAGCCCGGTGAACCGCCACTGCTGCAGCCCGCCCCCCTTTTCACCCTCGCCGAAGCTAAGGCTGGTGCCGCCCAGCACCACCGAGCCGGCGCGTTGCATGGCGATTTTGGAAAAGGAGCCCATGTCCTGGCGCTCCAGGGCACCGTCGAGGGTAAAGCCGGCCCGGCTCGCGCCGGCGGATTGCCACAGCGCCGATGCCAGCCCGAAACTCAACAGATTGGTATGGGCCACGCCCTGAGCGAACGCCGCCTGTTCACGCTCCGCTCCCAGCTCGGCGACCTGATCCTCGACGCTCACCCGCACCAGCGCCGGCAGGCGCGGCGCTACCTGCTGTTGCAGATCCCGCAGGCGCTGGGTCACATTGCCGGTATATTGCTCGCAATCGAGATTGAGCTGCGCGTACACCAGTTCGGTTTCCTGCAACAGCACCGCCAGCTCGTTGAGCGTGTCCGCGGCCGCGGGCTGCGCCGCGGCGATGTGCTGCAATTGCGCCACCGCCTGCAGGCGCCGGCTGCCGCGCGCATCGGTCAGCGCGTCCAATGCCGGCCACTGCGCCAGGGGAAAGTCCGCGCGCGCTGCCCGCAGCTTTTGTCGCAACATGAGCTGCGCCAGCTGCCCGTTGCGGCGATAACTGTAAAACGACGGATAGACCGGTGTCGCCAGGCCCTCGCGCACGAACAAACCCACCAGCGAATTCGGCGGCGACACCACCGGATCGAAGTCCGCCAGACGCCGGTTGCCTATGCCCTGGCCGATCACCTTGACCAGCACCGAGGCGCAGTTCTGATCGAAAAAGTAGTACTTGGCGTTGTAATTTTTCTTCGCCCGAAACAGATGCTCCAGCAGATCGTTTTTCTGACGCGCATCCAGATGCAAGCGGTAGCGCAACAGATTGCGGTCCTCCTCGATCGTATAGGTTTTCAGCGCCTGCGCCAGGGTCTGGCGTTCCATCAGCGTAAGAAAGCCGCCGCTCAGCCCCTTGAGCAATTGCACGACGGACCCCAGGGCATCGAAGGCGCTGGCGTCATCCACCGGACCGAACCAGTTGCTTTTGCACTGCTTAGCTTCGACATCCCGGGTGGGCGCCACGGCCGGGCGCGCGCCAGCCTGAGTGTTGGCCATGAACGCGATCACCAGATCGTTGGGATTTTCCATGCCCAGCTGGCGCGCCCGCGGATTATTGTCCAGCAGAATGCGCAGCATCAGATGGCCGGCGATTTCCGCCGCGTCGCCGGTGCCCGGCGTGGCGTACAGCAGTTCAAAACCCAGCACCGTGTCCGCTGTGATCGGACCCAGATCCACGGGGTTGCCGGTGACCGGATCATGGAATTCCAGATCATCGAGCATGCCTTCGGCCATGGATTTACACGCCGTCCCGGCGAGATCCAGCGGTGACACGAAACCGGTGAATTGCTCCTGCAGGAACTGGTACTTGCGCGGCATGCGACAGCGCAGCGATTCCTCCATGGTCGACGGCGGCGGCAGGATGAAATGCTCGGCGCTGGTCACGAAATCCTGGCGCGGGCCGCGCCGCCCGCTGTGTGCGGCATAAGCGCGCGGATCCTGATTATTGGCGCGGGTGGTTATGCCAAGATACGCCGGCTCCCAACCGCTGATCTCCCGCCAGCGTTTACCGGCGCTCACCGCATAGCGACGGTCATAGCGATCGAGGAGAAAACGCAGCACCTGGCGCAACACCGGGTCCGTAGCGTCCTCGCCGGTCAGGTGCAACACCGGGTCAGTGTTGCCGGTAGCGGCGGTGGCCGGCCCCGGCCCCCAGTACAAATGCAATCCACGCCGATCCGGCCACAAACGAACGGGCCACAGCTCCTCCGGCAGATCGGCGACCATCGCCGTCAGATCCTGCTGCAGCTGCGCCGGCCACGCCTCACCGGCGACGCCCGACTGCAGGTGGAAACCGGCCTGTTCCAGCAGAGTGTCGGCAGCCCGTGCCTGCACACCGGTGCACAACAGCAGCGCGAGCGCCAGCCGGCGCCCGCGCCGGGTACGCAACAAACTCAGCATGCGTTCAACCCTGCGCCGTGAGCCCGTAGTGCGCCTGCAGCCCCGGAATCACGTAGCTCATGAGTTCCTGCAGTTGCCGGCGCGTGGGGTGGCTGGGCGCGCTTTGCACGATTACCTGCGCCAGCACAGTGACCGGTACCCGCAGCTCCAGGGCGAAGGTTTGCAGAACATCGCCGCTGTTGCCATAGGCCTGACGGATCAGAGTATCGGCCACGTCGGCATCCAGGGTCCGGGCCTGATAGTCGCGCCAGGTGCTGCCCAGGGTATCGGCCAGGGATGCGTCCAGGGTTTCGCTGCTGTGCAGACTGCTACCGCGGGACTGCCGGGCGCCACGCGTGGTGCTGTCGGCGGNNGGCAGCGGCGCCGGTGGCCTCGCTGCTGGCGCGACTGCCCCGGGTTGTGGCCTTGGCCACGGGTTTGATGACCTCCTCATAACTGTGTTGCACCGAGCGCTCGCTGACCTCGCTGCTGTATTGGCTGCCCCGGGTGCTCTGCCGGGAGGCGGCGGTGGAGGTATCGGTGGAAAAGCGCGTGACCGGTTCGATGATTTTTTCCTGGCTCACCCGCGATGCCTGGGTGGTAGCTGCGGAGGATTTTCGGCTGCCCTGAGTAGACAGATCCGCGCTGTGCCCGGTGACCCGCGACGCGGGTTCAAACAGGTGTTCCTGGCTCCAGCGGGCGGACTGGCCACTGACCTCGCTGCTGTACTGGGATGCATCGGCGGTGCGTCCGGCGACGGCCGCTGTCGCCGCGCCGGTCGCCACAGCGGTCCGTGCCGTGATTTCGCTGGCGGGCTGCAACACTCGTTCATAGGTGGTGCGCGAGCCCTCGCTGCTCAGATCCGAGCTGTATCGGGTGCCACGGCCGGTTTGCTGGCTGCCTTGGGTGGTCAGCTCCGCGGTGCGTCCGGTTGCCCGGGTCGACGGCTCGAGCAGATTTTCCTGGCTCCAGCGCGCGCTCTGGCCACTCAACTCCGCGCTGTAATTCGACGCACGCGTGGATTGCTCGCTGCTTTGCCGCGACACTGCGTTGGACCGCTCGCTGGCGGCGGTGGACAGTTCCGCCCCGCGTTGCGTCGCGCGCGTGCTGGGATCGAGCAAATACTCCTGGCTCCAATTCGCCGACTGACCACTGAGTTCGCTGCTATAGCGCGACGCCTCGCTGGTCCTTTGCGAAGTGCCGGCGCTGGCCTGGCTGCTGGCGTCGACGCTGTGCCGGGTCACCTCGCTGCTGGGCCGCAGGACGTCGTCGTAGGTAAAACGCGATACCTTGCTGCTGGCCTCGCTGCTGCGCCGGCTGAGGTCACTGGTTTGCTCGGCGGTCTGGCGCGTCAGTTGACCCGACCGCCGGCTGGCGTCACTGGACAGGTTGGCGCTGCGGCCAGTCAGCCGTGAACTGGGCTCCAGCAGGTGCTCCTGGCTCCAGCGGCTGGACTGGCCGCTGAGTTCCACGCTGTATTTCGTGGCGCGGGTGGAGTGCTCGCTGGCCCGGGTGGCGGAGCGGGCGCTGGGCTGGCTGACATTATCATGGGTAAATTCCGCCGCGTGGATGGAAACCTCCCCGGTCCGCTCCGACACTTCGGTGCTGAGCTCGGCGGATTTCCTGCTGGCACGACTGCTGGCGCGGGCGCTGGCCGCGGACGCTGCACTGCTGTAATCGCTGACCCGGGTCGACGCCTCGGCGCTGGGCTGAGTCACGTTTTCATAGGTATTGCGCGCCGTGGCGGCGGTGGTCGCCGCCGAGCGTTTGCTGAAATCGATGGTGGTATCCACCGATGGCTTGACGCTGTTGCGATAGGTCGATTCGGTCGAATGGGCGGTGGAATTGCCGCTGGCGGTAAACGGCCCGGCGTGGGCCAGCAGCGGCAGCGCCAGCGCGCAGGCCAGCGCCCAGCGACTACGGGAAATTTCCTCACCGTATGGTATATACTGTTTTAACCCCGGCATGATGACGGCTCCTTGTTGTTGTGTCGCTTATCATGACGGGACCAGCTTAACGAAGCCGCGGCAAGCCGGGCCAGAGTGGACAATATTGGTTTTACGGCGGCCATTTTTTGCCGGTTTGCACTCGCGGTGAAAAACCGCTGCAAGTCGGCGCGCTTTAAAAGAGATTCGCCCAGGCCAAATCCATTCGCGATAGCGGACGCCCACACGCCACCGCCTTGAGAATTTCTTCCGCATCGCCGGTGGCCAGCCACAGCCAAAGCACAGGCAGGCCGTGGCCCGATCGCAGGAAGGCGACACCCGGCCCGCCAAAGGTAAGCCTGCAGGGAGGAAATCCGTCATCCAGCGCGGCCGCCAGCAAGGCATCAATTAACGCCGTTTCACCAGGCTTATCCTTTGTCACATATTCACCGGCAACCAGGTTCGCCGCACCGAGATATTGCATCGCCTGTAACGTCAATTGAACCAGCTGGGCAAAATCCCCATGCCAGGCTTCATCACTATCAGCGAAATCCCGAAAGCCGGCTGCCTTGAAACAGAGATCGTGATCGACGGGAGAAGGCCACAGGGCAAACAGCCGCCCGGAGTCCGGAATCCATGTCGCCGTTTCGCCCCGCACTTCACCCCAGTTCAAGCGTAATATTTTCATCTATTGCGATACCGCCCTCTCGTAGCGAGGCACAGGGTTAAGTTTTAACTGCGGTGAAATTGCATCAACGGGACGACGAATTTCCGAACTATCCCTGCCCATGCCGGGCCACGCCCCAGCGGCCACCGGAAAGCCGGGCCAAGAGCGCATCAAAAGTATTACCGCTCAGACTGCCGATGCGAATCAGCAACAGCGCCATTTCTATGGCCTTGACCTGATCCATGCCGTAAGCAGCGAGCAACACTGCCCGCGCATCCGCCGCCGGCTTGCCAACCTTATCGGCCCAGTGCTGCGCATACAAAAGCGCCCTGGCTTCGCCTTCTGGCACGTTTTCCATGACACCGCCCAGGAGCATGCGAATATCGTCGCGCGAAAGACCGGCTTGCAGCGCCGTCCGCGTGTGCAAATAGGTGCAGTATCGACATTGGTTCACGGCGATGACCGCCAGATACAGGCGTTCACGAAACCGGGGCGGCAAGGCATTGCCCACCAGCACAGCAATCGCCAGACGCGGCTTTTTAAGCACGGCGAGAATATCGCTGAACCATCCAGCGAGAGAGTATATCCGCTTTTTGTGACCACTCATTTGTATTTACCGACAAGCTCCAGGAAATTTCTCAGGTGATGCGGATTCCCTGCCCTGAGCACACAGCTTATCCGATATTTTTCGCTATCTCCAGCGTAGGGCGTTGATTTGAGGATTACAGCTTTAACACGAAATTGGCGATGTCGTCACGCTCCTGCCAACCGTCTTTCTTATAAAACTCGCGCTGATAGGCTTCCCGGCTGCGGCTGGTCACCAGCATGAGCCGGGAACAGACACGCTCCCGCGCCTCGCGGACGACTTCCTGGATCAAGCGCTTGCCGATGCCCTGCCCGCGATACGCCTCTTCGATAAACAACTCGGACACAAACCCCTCCGGACCCGACAGGAAAAAATAGGGTAGCCAGTGAGCGGAAACATACCCCACCACACCGCCCTGTGGATCTTCCGCCAGATAGATGGAATGGCTGTTGTCCGCCAGGCACAGCTTCAGGTGGCGATCCATGCGATTGAGCGTTTCCTGCACGGGCTCCGCGTTTATCGGCTCGAACCAGCCGGTGGAGCGTAAAATATGTGCAATGGCCGGCGCATCCGTTTTCACAGCGGGTCTGATCGCGATCTCCGGCATAAACTGTCTCCTGTATGAACGATGCCTTCCCTGGTCTTCCGACGCAAACAATCTCTGGCACAGTATATACCTAACACGCGGAACAGAAATGGAAAAGCGTCTCGCGCCTCGAGACAGCGGTGGCCGGCCGTCATTGCGCGCGCGCATGCCGGCCCGCGTCCCAGCCGTGGAGTACCAGATACTGCATACCCACCGCCAGCGCCCCCGCCTCGATGGGCGTGGCCAGCGTATCGTTCCAGCGATTGAGAAACCCGAACAGGGAAATCATGGCGATAATCTCCACGATCTGGCCCTCACTCCAGTATTCACAAAGCCGCGCGAACATTGCGTCGCTGACATCGTTGGGCACGGCGCCAGCGGCAAGCGCCAGATCCAGGGCGGCACGCTCGGCGTCGCTGAACAACGGGCTGCTGCGGTAATCCCACAGAGCCGCCAACCGTTCATCGCTCACCCCAGCACTATGAGCGATGGCGGCATTGTGCGCCATGCAATAACGGCAACCCGCCGCCTGACTGACCAATAAGGCGATCAGACGCTTGAAGCCGGCATCGACCTCGCTCGTTTCCGGATCCGAGACCGCTGCCGCCAGCTGCACGAACGCGCGCAGCAACTTCGGCCGGTGTTGCATAATCAGCATCGCATTGGGAATGAAGCCGCCGCAGGCGGCGGCGAAGCGGGCAAAGACCTCGGTGAATGCCGGATCCGGGGGCAGCGGACGCAGCCGCGGCTGGGGTAGTTCCGTTGGTAACATGGCGTTTTCCTCACGAATGGTTGCAACAGGGGAACGGGAGCTCCGTGCAGGCCGGGGCTCAATTCAAGTCCAGGCTTGTACGAAATTCCGGGCGCTGCAACAACTCCCGCAAGGCGGCGACGAAATCCGGTGATTTAGCAAACGGATGCTCGCGATAGATCTCGGCACAGGCCGCATCCAGTGCGCTGATTTCATCGCTCACCCGTGGGGCCACGTCCCGCACTCGGGTCAGGCGTGCCTCGGCAAAACGCAAGTTGGCGGGATCGATGTGACCCGCCTTGATGAACCCCCGGGTCTTGCGCGCGCAACGGCAGGAATTGGCGGCATTGATCAGCCCGCATTTTTCCAGCATGAAGCTCTGCAAGTCACGGCGCGCGCGTGCCAATTTCTGGCGGAAGTTGTCGCGACTGAGTTCGAGCAACTCGGCTCCAACGGTATCGCTGACACCGAAGATACCGCCGAAAATGAATACCAGACGCTGCTCCCGATCGAGGCAAAGCAACATACCCATGGTGCAGCCGATGCGGGCCTCCGCGGTCAGCAGCTGCGCTTCCACCGGAACCGCTGTGGCATCCGCCAGCTCCTCGTCCGGTGTGTTATCCAGCGCGTGGCCGTATGCCTGAAAGGTGATGCCCCGCGCCTCCGCCCGGCCGCGTTTCATATTCAGCAAATGATTGACCACGATGCGGTACAGCCAGGTGCGAAAACTGCTGCGACCGTCGAAAGTGGACAGCCGCGTGAACAACTTGATCAGTGCCTCCTGCGTGACATCGCGGGCATCCTCGGAGCGATGCAGCATGCGCAAAGCCAGATTGTAGATCCAGGGCTGATGCCGCAGGATGAGCTGCTCCAGAGCGGTCTGATTACCGTCCTTGGCCAGACCCACCAGCTCGCGATCGCGTTCGTCGCCCGGGGTATCGGTCAGTGGTTGAGATAGTGAGTCCATACCCTGTTTAGACCCGGAGAAAGGGGGACTGTGACAGTTGCCAGCGAAATCGCGGTTTCGACGGCGGCCTCGGGTACCATATGCCGTGGAGTAGATTCCACATCGCCCGCCAGTACCGTGGCAATTTTTCCGGCCACTAAACGACCAGTCCATAGAGTCCGACCGGGCCGGACATTGGCAGGCTTCCGCCCTATCCTATACTATAGCCACGCCATCAGCTCACTCAACGCCGTCGACTGCAGTAAATACTTTGCATTCAACTCCCGGGCATTTTCCTGTGTTTGCCGTAGCAGTCTGCGCAGTGGCCAGTGCTCCATGCTTACACCGGCCGGCTTCTTCCCCTCCGACACATAACCCCACATGTGCTGCAATGCGTTTCGAATACCGCCCTCACCCGGCCGAATCCGCAATAAAGCGACCAGCTCCAGGGCAAGTTGCCTGAGATCGATATCACGATCCGCGACCTTTCGCCCGATTTCCCGATATTTGACCTGGCTGCGCGCCAGAATGGAATACTTATGATGACTCCACAGCTCCTGGGAATTGCGCGGCAACGGAATTCTCCCGCCCTCTTTATCCCGGTATTTACCCTTAAGCAACTGAAACTGCACGTGCGGTTCGTCGATATAATCCGCTGGCCAAACCCCGACACCTGACCGGGTCCGGACCGCGGTTTGATCACGATAACCCCGCAACTGCATTTCGCAAACCAACTGCCGATGTCGTTGCCGGATGGCCCAGCCATAGCCAACCCAGCGCAGGGTTTCCGGATGGCGCGCATATCCCTGCTTGCCATTGACGAGGATGGAGACCAGGCCATGCAGTTCTCTATGCTCGCCCAGCAAGCTCTGGCGATTCAGGTAGCCGGGATGGATATCCCATATCCTCATAGCATTCTTCTGACCGTTGCAATTGCCAACACCCGCCGGCGTCACCGCACTTTCTTGGCCGCGGCCACCCGCTTGTTTTCCGCCGCCGCTGCCTTGATCAAGTTCTTGAATGCCCCGGCCGCGGGCATTTCCCCTTCGCGGATATCGATGGCGCGACGGGCATTCCCTTCCAGACTGGCATTGAAGAGGTGACGGGGATCGTCGAGAGCCGCACCGCGGGCAAAGGTCAGTTTAACGACCTGTTTATAAGTTTCCCCTGTACAAATGATACCGGCGCAGGACCACACCGGCACCCCCAGGGGATTGCTGGGTTTCACCCATTTGATTTCTTCGAGAACGTCGGGAATCGCCTCATGAATCAGGCCGCGAACCGCGGTCAAGGTTGCGCCACGCCAGTCACCCAGTAATGCAACTATTTCGTCGATTTGCCGGGAGGCGTCGGCGGCCGCACCGGCGGTAGGGCCAGTCGCGGTCTTTCGGCTCGCCGTGGATGCGACTTTTTTCTTCACTGGAGCGACTCGATCATTGAACGGAACGATTATAGCGCACTATCTTCCCACTGCTCCCGCGTCAGCCGATACAGGCAATGCTGGCGCAGCTTATGCCCCTGCGGAACCTTGGGATGATCAAACGTTTCCGTCGTATCCCGCATACCCAGCCTTTCCATCACCGCGCGCGATCTGCGATTGCCCACCACGGCAAAGGAAACGATTTCCGGCAATGCCAGCCGCTCGAAGCCGACCCGCAGCGCCGCGCGCCCCGCTTCCGTCGCGAACCCCTGACCCCAGTGCCTCACCGCCAGGCGCCAGCCGATTTCGACACAGGGCGAAAACGGCAGCTCGGGCACGGGAATATGCAACCCGAGAAAGCCGATGAATTCCTGCGTGTCGGTTCGGTCCAGGGCCCAGAAGCCCCAACCACGCTCGGCGATCAGCGTCTGACAACGATCCGCTAACGCATCGCTCTCCGCGCGGGTGAGGGTCGCCGGAAAATATTCCATCACCTTCGGATCGGCGTTAAGCGCCGCAAAGGGCTCCCGATCGGCGGGGCGCCACTGGCGCAAGCGCAGGCGCGGCGTGCTAAGCTCAAGTGGTTCGAACATATTTTCTTCAGTACAAGATCAAAGGAAAGTAAAACGGGCATCCTATTAATTAAATAGGACTCGATCGCGAGGATTTTTTGACATCACCCGGTAGATAATCGCCCGACCCCAGGGCGAACCCACATCATTTCATTGCCGCCGCGTTGCAGCTCATAATCTACTTCCACGATCTCCACCGACATTCCGCGGTCTTCGAGCTCACCCACCATCCGCTCCACATACGGTGACCGAGCCAGGGACAAAGTCAGCAGGGGGAATATTCGCACCTCGGCAGCCACTCTCAGCATTTCCAAAATCGCCGCCAGGTGAAACTCATAGTTCAAGTGATCAGAATAAAGAAATAACAGGTGCGAACACAAGGCGAGATCGTAATGCCTGTCGCCGAATTCCAGGCACGGTAATTCGCCGACCACATAACGCCCCTCCCTCTTCCCTCGCTCGTAGTCCTCGAAAAAATTCCTGGCCACCTCCACCCTGGCTTCTTTCAATGCGTCCGGCGAGCGGTGATAAGACCACACCCAATCTTCCTGGCTGGCCCGTACCTGTTCAATGATCTTATCGACGACGGCATAAAACTGCCCCTCTATTTCACCCGCGCTGAGCTGGTAAACGGGATCAACAGACACGACAATGTTACCCAGCCCATGCATTTCGGCGTTAAAGCTGGCGGGCCCATCACCCACTCCTACTATTTTTCCGCCCAGATCAGTGTCAGACAGGGAGACCATGCGCCGATATTCATCCAAAGATCGGCCAAAAGGTACTATTTTTTCGAGTGTGACAGCCATGGGTATCCCTTTAATCCGTTAGTTGTTGTTATCTGTCGTTCCATCGGCATCACTTCTTGACACCAGGCTCCGGCGGATTGTCGCGCCTCAAGGGATGATAACGCTCCCGCGTCTCGTGCGCGAACCACGGAAGAACATGACTGGCCATGACCCACGAAACGCCGAATGCCGCGAGGCCGGCGAACTCCGCCCAAAATACGAATGTCTGCCACCACGAGCTAATACTCCCGCCGCTTAAGTAGTCGTAGATCAATGCGCCAATAGCAGCGATAATAGCCGCGAGGCAGATGAGATAGATGGGCATACGGCGCCTGGCGGCCTTACGGCGTTCATCCTCCTTTTTCTTCGCGCGCGCGAAGAAGATGTAGCAAAAGGCGGCCAATATGCCAAACATAATAAGAGCCGACGTATAGTGAGCCCCCTTGATCTCCTGAAAATGCAGCAGGCACTGACTTACATTCGGGTATCGGCTGGAATCTTCGCCGAGGCACTGCAGCATCGCCTCCCCCTTGCTTTCCGCTTCGCTCGCACAGTCGCAGGGAAACGTCGCCACGCCAATGGCGGCGATCGCGGCAATCTTGCTCAGCCACTTTTCTATTATCTGCTCGCCATTATAGGCGATCAGAAAGCCGGCGATAAAGAACAGAGATCCGACGAAAAAATTCCTCGGCCAGTCGCCCGAGAAATAAGCACCGCTGATCGACGTCAGCGACCAGGGCGACATCGCCTGCACCAGGACCGCAAGCCCGATGGCGATACCGCCGATCAGCAAACGCAGGGTTCTGACGTCGACACTCGGTTTAGCCGTTTCCCCCAACAAGTTCGACATTTTCATTCTCCATAATGAACCAGCCACATGCGCCCAAGGGCAAATGACGCTTTCCAACGAACGCCCTGCAACATTGATAACACGAAAAACAATGCCTGCAGGACTTCACTCCCCTTTCGCTGCCCGCCAGAGATAGATCGCGGACTTTTTTGTCAGTTTCGCGTATATACGTATAAAATCGGCACCAGCTGATGACCAAAATCCAAAACGGTTGATTTTTCGTCACCACCGAGCAGCTCAAAATGAGTTGCACTCGGAAATATCTTTTCACCATTGGCAAGAATGGCAACGATTTCCCGATTGGAAAGCGTCCTCGTTCCGGAGGCAATATTTCTCAACGAAACTACCGCAATTCGGGCACCCTTTTCGTTGCTGAGAAATATTTGGCTGACAACCTGGAAATCGCTTCGCGCCGGCTCTACATCCTCATCGACATAGAATTTGAATTTGTCCCTGTTTGCAATAACGGGATCATAAGAAAATACGCCCGTAGAATCGAGATCAGAAGCCAAGGCGACGGACGAAGCGAAACACAATATCGCTAAACAAACGCTGGCTATCCCTTTCATTCCTTTACCCCTCCGTTTTTACCGACACCGATACAGTGTAACATCACTCACTCTCCTGGGATCAAACTTATCCGCCCGAAAGCCGCACGTTGCATACTACCGGCCACTATTTGTATTCTATCGTCATCAGCAACTCACCCAAAGGTTCGCTCACCAACGATTTCGTCGTGGCCAGTTCCTTGCACTCGCCTTTATCCCAAAGGCGCTCCGCAATGGGTGAACCCACCGCCGCCACGATAGAATCGAATGCAAAATAGTCACGGACGCTCGGATCACTTTCCATCACCGCTTTCAGCGATTCAGCCATTACTTTTACTGAATCATGAAAGTCATAAGTGTTGTCTGGCTCATAGTTGCAATGCTTCGCCACGAACAGCCAGTCATGCACGATATACGCAGGCGCATAACCCCAGGGAGACAGTCCTTTGACACCCCAAAGAAATCTCGGAATTGAGCCGCCATCGGTGTACATGATGCCAGGATGGATAACTTGGCCATCATTACGCGTGAATGTTAATGGGTTATCTTCATTGGGTATGAACAAAAAGTGGTCGTTCTTTACCCACCTAACATCTAATGCGCCGGCAAAGGTCCCATTTTTCGTTTCGTGGTATGACTGTGATGCGCAACCTGATGCGAGAATGGCAACAACGGAAAGTATCAATGCTAAATATCGCACAACTTCCTCCTTGTTCATTATTTGCCTATACCTGCGGCCAGCTCATCAACCGATGCGCAAGGACTACCCTATCAAGAGATAATCGGGCACAATGGCCTACAAAATTAGGCATTCAATATCAACAAGACTAGGCTCCCCCGCCACCCGAACTTGGTGGAACGCCAGTATCATAAACGTGACCGCAGCTTGGGCAGCTGTAAATACAGGTTCGGTTTCCAAAAAATCTCATTTTCGAACCGCACCTTTCACATTTTGATTTAACTACCGCACCAGCAATTGAAATCATAAAAACATTAGCAAGATAAATAAATATTACCTTATAAGCAATCTCATTATCTAAATAATGTTTTAAAGCTGCGATTACGAATAAGACGAATGCCACAATAGAGACGACACGAGGATAGGTATGAAAAACCCGCCAGTGTTTTTCAGGTGTCATAGTTTGGTCCCCTGGTAGCCACCGCATACATAGTACTTGCATTCTCAATTCGCCGCCAGAAGATGAATCAGATTACAGTCCGCGATTTTGGGATCGTAGGCTAAGAATCCCCTACCTCCTCGGTGCCTGCCACCTGGCGTTAAACACATTCGGCGGCCAACCTTAGCTGCTTTTCTGCTCGGGTTGAGAGTTCCTTTCTCAATAGTTGCAGAACTCGTAGTGAAGCGCCGGGTGGTGGCAACATTTCGTAATTCGCCATGTGAACGTATTCAGCATCGCGGCAGACACTCCACTTATTGGCGATAGTTTGCTGCGATAGCCGAACCTGATCCGCTGAGACCCAAAGGTGCGGGGCAGGCAATGACGGCGTATCGCAGTGGATTTTTTCAACAGCTTGGGTTTTCAGAAGGACACTGCATTGAGTACCACAATTTCTCGGCTTTAGCCTGGTATCGGATTATCTTCGGAATGATCCCGCTCTGATCCTTCCGGGACAAACTGATCCAGGGCGTTTCCTGAATTGGAAAAACGAAACCAGAAACGCCGCGACTAAATTATCCCAGCGATACGATCGGTTATTAATGGCAGAAGGTTTGTGCACGGTACAGTCGCTGACTGCCCATGAAATACTCAGTAATTGAACGAATTAACGTTACAAGGACCGGGTGGTATCAATTGATAAGCTGAAAAATCTTTCCGTTATCCAAAGACGTGGATCCAACCACTCGAAAAAGGTAGAGATAGGTCATGATCCTCACCATTCGGTCTTCACTTGGCGGTAACAGGATCGAATCTCAGGTGCTGGAGACCCTGCGGCATGAGGGCGTTGACTATCGGTTTCACGATCTAACCGATGAGCGCTATGCCCCTTGTGACGGCTGCTTCGAGTGCTGGTTTTCAACTCCCGGTCTGTGTAAAAGCAAGGACGGCAGCAACGCCCTGATGCGGGATATTATCAGGTCCGACGCGATACTATTTCTCGCCAAACCGAGATTCGGCGCCTGGGATGCCTATGCCAAAGCCGCGCTGGATAAGGCACTGGGTCTTCTTTCACCGTTCTTTATCGAAATCAACGGTGAGACTCGTCATCGGAAACGCTATGAACATTATCCGCAATGGGCGGTACTGGCCAGCGTTCCGGAGGATTGTCCCGAAGACGAAATACAGGCCTTTCGCATGCTGGTTGACCGTAATACTTTTAATGCGCAGACGAAACTACCTTGGATTGAATTTGTCCACGATACCGTCGCGGCGGACAGGCTGGAGAACCTGGTTACCGATGCATTGCTTTATATTTCGCGTCCTGATGTCAGCGCTAGACATGCTCTAATCGACCCCCTGCCGCCGCGTCCAGATACCACGGGACCGGAATTGAGCATGCGCCGAGCGATACTGCTGATCGGCAGTGCCAAGCCCCGCGGCACCAGCGCCTCGGAAGCGCTGGGCGACGCGCTGATCAGGCGTCTGCGCTCCAGGCACTGGCGATGCGAAAAATATTTCATGTTACGCATGACCAAGCTGGGCAGACAGGGTTCGCCAAAACTGGTGACGGCGGTACAGAATGCATCATTGCTGGTTATCGCCTGCCCGGTATATTACAACAGTCTGCCGGCCCTGATACTCAAGGGGCTGACTGACCTGGCCGACAGCCTTCCCCGCGGAACCGCCCTGCCCGCGGTGCTGCCAATCATTCAATGTGGTTTTCCCGAATCCACCCATACACGCCTCGCCGTCGGCATCATCGCGCGCGCGACGTCGGCGGCAGGCTTCCCCTGGGCCGGTCATCTGGCATTGGGCGAAGGCGCCATGATGGGAAATGGGGTTGACCTCGAAACGGACCGGCGTTTTAGAACACTGTGTAAATTATTCGATCAAGTCGCGGCCACGCTTGACCAGGGCCGGTCGGTGCCCGCCGCGTTAACTGCCTCACTGGCAAAACCGCTGGTAAGTCCACGGTTGTATCGCTGGATTGCGCAGGTACGGTGGGTAATGAGCGCATTGAGACGTCATGTTTTTTCTGATTTGTGGCAGCGACCGTTCGAAAACGAAGGGACACCCACCATATTAGACAAGCCACCCGCATTGAAATAATTATAAATCCCGTCGAACGGAACTCGACGCAGATAGATCGACTTTGGATCACGCCGATCTTCCCGCGCTAGTATCGAGACCAGGATTGATTCCTGACATATTGACGGCAGCCGTACCACACTTCAAAACCAAGTTCTCCTGCACCGATTGGGCGATAACGGCGAATCTTTGTTTCGTTGAAAAACTGAAAGACCGATGTTTGTAATTTGGCATGAAAGCCTGCATTGAACTCTATTGCGGCGCCTAGTACAAGCATTTGCCCTCGCATGTCTCTTGCAGGTTTTGCTGCCTGCTGGAACAAAAGTGTTTTAAAATGTCTGGTCTCGTTGAACCCGCGGGGATCGGCTTATCATGTCCTGGTTACGTTTGGCCTGATGCCCCCAGTCGCCAAGCAACTGCGGCGCGCACCCAATCTTTGCTGCAAACTTATTCAGTGCCGCCCATCGAGAATCGTAATCCTCCTGATGGTCAGATACCATGCTCGCCACCTGTTCCTGGACTTCCGTGGACTACCTTGTCGTCTTACTCATGACTCCATCCTGGCAAGAACTAGAGTCTCCGGTAATTCCGGAGAAATTCACATCCTGCGCTATTAACCAGATTTCCGGGTAATCATCGAATTAATCAGGGGTTCCCTGCTTGACAGAGAAGGCAGGCGAGGCGAGTATTAAAACAAATATAACCATTATTTGGATTTAGATGTATATCCAGATAATTTTCGTCCAACTTAAAACAAACGCGTTCGAATAAATTGTTGCGATAGGCACCTTTTAAGTTTCTTATGGCTGGCTTTTTTACTTAACGCTCTCTGTAAGTAAAATGCATCGCGTGCAAGAAGACAGCCTGGAGATGGGAAAATATTAAACTAAGCTGTTGTGTTGTAGCATGGCTCGGAAGGATACGATCATGACACAGACATTAAATGCTGTCAGCTATCTATACAAGAAATCCAATATCAATCTAGGTGCGCTATATCTTCATAGAGTAATATGTAAAAAGTTCGCACATTATATAGTAGAGTTTTGTTTACCAGCGGTACTTTTGTTATCAGCCAGTTGCACCCAAATTATCAAGTTCCAGCCGAATGTACCAGAAGGTGGCCGGGCACAATCGTTATCAGTGAACTTGAATGACAATAATACGTTGATAGTTGCCTCGGAAACTGGCGGACTCTTCAGAACAAATAACGGAGGTAAAACTTGGAGCCACCTCAACAGCCTAAGGAGTTACCTGGGTCGTGATGTTGCTTATGCTCCCCACGATCATCAGACTGTCATCGCCACTACCGGCGGACGCTTCAGGATTAACGAAACAGGTATATGGCGTAGTATTGATGGAGGAACCACCTGGACCATTCCCAACGGGTCACGCTTGCCTGCCAGTAGTCGATGTGCTGATATTATCTCTGCCCACGGCATTTCATTTGCGCCAGATACTAGCCGGCTCTTTGTAGGAACAGATTGTGGACTTGCGATTAGTGACGACCTCGGCCAGTCGTGGACACACATTGTTCTGGATCCCACCCAACCGGCGAATGCAGACAAGACTCAAAATCGGGTTTTGTCTGTACTCGCTCAAGCAGGAGGTAAAGTCATTGTCGCTGGAGAGGACGGTATCTGGCGCTCCCAAGATAGTGGAGCCACATGGCAAAAATCAACCACTGGCCCTGCAAGGTTACGCGGGGTCATCCACGGCCTTGCAGTATCTCCATACGCCGGGGAACATATTTTCCTAGCTCATCGTAATGGTCAGCAGTCAACGCTCTACTTGTCCAATGATGGCGGCGAGAACTGGATTTCGATTAAAACATATGACCGTGACTGGGCTCGACCTCTGTTTGTACAAACGGTGAAGACTCCCTTGGGAACAACATCGGGCCAACAGCTGTACCAGGTTTATTTTGGCGAGGGTGTAAGGGTTCGCTCAGTCACCTTCATCCACCATGCGACTAATCCGACAAGTCAGAATAACTGGATTATTGTGCCGGAAAACCATGCCGATCCATCTCAATTTGCAATCCATTCGAACGGCGCCCCCCCACTAATACTCGCAACCGATGGGGGACTGCACAAACAAGGGCCTTCACTATTTCTACTTAAGGAGAATGGCGGAGATGTTCATATTCACACATTGAATCCCAATGGCGTGGTCGGTGCGGAAATAGAGCGACATAGCTGGTCTAATGGCTGGACAACTGCGTCTTTCTTCGAAATCGGCGGGAGTTACTACCTATTTTTATTGAAAGAAAGCGATGGTACGGTGCATATCCATCGCATCAACGTTGACGGTTCCGTCGGCCCTCAAGTTGATAACGAAAATTGGTCCAGTGGCTGGACGCAGGCAGTACCTTATTCAGTTGGAAACGCGTCCTTTCTGTTTCTACTAAAGATGAGTAGCGGCAATGTCCATATTCATCAGCTGCTATCCAATGGTAAAGTTGGATCGCAGGTAGAGCAACATAGCTGGTCAAACGGCTGGTCCACTGTGTCCTTCTTCGAGGCGGACGGAAACACATACCTATTTCTCCTGAAAGAAAGTGACGGTACCGTACACATACATCGCATGAATGAAAACGGTTCTGTTGGCCCTCAAGTCGACAGCAAAAATTGGTCAAGTGGCTGGACGCAGGCTGTTCCTTATTCGGTTGGAGACGCGTCTTTTCTGTTTCTGCTGAAGGGGAATAATGGCACCGTCCATATACATCAACTGTTATCCAATGGAAAAGTTGGTTCGGAGGTAGAGCAACATAACTGGTCAAGTGGCTGGTCCACTGCGTCCTTCTTCAAGGTCGACGGGAGCACTTATCTCTTTCTACTAAAGGAAAGTGACGGTACGGTGCACATACATCGCATGAATGAAAACGGTGCCGTTGGCCCTCAAGTCGATAATAGAGACTGGTCCAGTGGTTGGACACAAGCAGTACCCTATTCGGTTGGTCAATGGCAACTTACTGGTGCGGGGCCAAAAGGCTACAACGCGCTACAGCTTACAGAGATCACTGGCCAAGAGGTGAGTGGTACTAATTCACATCTGGACTTATATTATGGAACGCAGGACAACAAGATTTATGGTTCCGCCGATGGCGGGACTAGCTTTCCTTATAGCCGCTGCTGTGAGGGCTTCTTCTTACGTGTCCCTCCTAAAAGCGTGAATCATTCAACATCTAAAGTGACCGGCGTCAAGTGTGGCGGGTGTATGAATTTTATTACCGATGAGCATTTGCAAAATATCGGCTCTTGGCCGAATCCACCTGACGGGGACGCCAATCCAGATGATGTTGATGGTAATCCCTTTGCGTTGCCAACACCAGGGCACTACATTCAGAGGACCTTGAATAATGACGAGGACCCGATCGTCCACACTTTTAAACTCACAACCGACTACGGAGCTACTTGGGCTTCAGCCTACACCATCGACCCCCCACCGGCGGCGCGACCGATCATCAGCGGTTCCCCGATGGATCCCATCATTTATCAAGCCGTCGTACGTCCCGGCGGCACACCAGACGGACTCCCGAAGCTAGGCCTTAAACGTATTAGCGGTCTTTACAGTGTTACTGGAGCGACACTCGACGATGCTGATGTTACTGGCTTGGGCAGTCTCGGCATCTTTCCAACTATGTTTGCATGGTACTCTGTCTTTGGTGTTGATCCTTGGGATACAGATCATTTAATAGCGCCGGATATTGAAACCGACCAGATGAAGTATAGTTACGACGGCGGAAAAACTTGGTACGTCAACACCGCACTCACCAATCTCGTAACCAGAAATGGTACGTACCTTTTCCGAATTAATCGCTTTCCAATGGTTACTACCATTGGTTTCGATCCCTATTCACGTTGTCATATTCTAGTAGGTACTGCGCAGAATGGCATCCTTAGGTCCACCAACGGCGGTAAAAGCTGGAAACGTGTAAAAGGTTCAAAACAAGTCACTAATGTTTCGAGTTTTTACTTTCCATCTGAAGGACAGATTTTCGTCTCGACTTATGGGCGTGGAATTTGGAAAATGAAAGCGCAAAGATCAAAACAAAACAACGAGCGCGGTTGCACCACCGCATTGGAGCCCACCCGTCCACGACATTGGTTGCCTCTTATTTGGGACATACAGAAACACGTAAAACTGACCTACGATTGGCCACCAAAAGTCCCCGAGTGGTGCCCAAAGTGTAGTTACATAGTTGTAAAACACGGCCAGATCAACGATATCCAGTTGTCTAACGGCCTTGTATCCAATGTTAATATGAACAGCGGGTTTGTTACCCAATACGATGCGAATGGAAACGAAGTCGCGCTTGAAATACCAAATACCTATAACACGGGTGTACAATCTTCATATTTTACTACACTTCTTGAAAAGTTGTCTGGTGTATATGAAGGGACACCCACGGTTAGGGGATTAGTCATAGAAGATTCTAGATTGAGAGGTTTGCTAATCTCAGAGAACAACCTTCCCATCGACACAGATCCAATTCCAAGCATCCAAGCTTTCACGCAGTTTTCTGTCGGCAGTATGCCAGTTGTCGAACCAGGCGGTAAGGTCACGATCCATGGAACTGGATTCGCAACTACAGAGCGCAGCCTTTCGACCACTATCAGTCTGAACAATCGCGTACTCAACGAACGCGTTAAGATGAAAAATAGTGGCAGTTTTCGCGAGACAATTACTATTGATTCGATTGCCGGCCCTCATGAGATTGCCATAGAACAACGAGTTGGAAATCGTCTCACGAGAGTTACCACGACAGTGCTTGTGGTACCCGGTGATGATTTCAAGCAAGAAGAGGATAACAAGAAATAACCCAGATGCAATTTGCGTGATCCAACATCCCGAACTATTTGCACACAGATCATAGTGTTCAAAATGGTGGTTTTTCAACCGAAAGACTGTCATGACCAAGAAATCGTCAAAGCCTCGCTCTGGGCATTCTTTTACAAAACCATTCAACCGCGGCAATCTGTCCATCCAGCAAAACCCACTACTCGCTATCGATGGGATCAGCCCGACGAATTGATGACTGAGTATTGCCTATTTATGAATAATAACCTTTCCCCCAAGTGACAGAAAGAATAAATATAAAACGATGTACTGGGATGATCGCGGGGTAGCGTCAACATTTTTTCG
>DKAS01000012.1 GCA_002448875.1 Proteobacteria bacterium UBA6920
GGAAGTCTGGGGTGGTGCCACCTTCGACGCCTGCGTGCGTTTTCTCAAGGAGGATCCCTGGGAACGTCTGCGCCAGTTGCGCCAGGCACTGCCCAACACCCGGCTGCAAATGCTGCTGCGCGGGCAGAATCTGCTGGGCTATCGCCACTACCCCGACGACGTGGTGCGGGCCTTCGTCTATAAATCGGCGGTCAATGGTATCGATGTTTTCCGCATCTTCGACGCTCTCAACGATTTTCGCAACATCCGCGTGTCGGTAGAAGCGGTCAAGGAAGCGGGCAAACACGCCCAGGGGGCGATCAGCTACACCACCAGTCCAGTGCACAATCTGGCCTCCTTTGTCGCCATGGCCCGGGAACTGGCAGCCATGGGTTGCGACAGCATCGCCATCAAGGATATGGCGGGTCTGCTGACACCGCTGGCCACCGCCGAACTGGTCAAGGCCCTGGTGGACGCGGTGAAGATTCCAGTACATCTGCATTCCCACGCCACCGCCGGCCTGGCCGCCATGTGTCAGCTCAAGGCGGTGGAAAACGGCTGCTGCCACGTGGACACCTGTATTTCGCCATTCGCCGGCGGCACCAGTCACCCGCCCACCGAAAGCATGGTAGCGGCCCTGCGCCACACCCCTTACGACACCGATCTGGATCTGGAACTGCTGCAGGAGATCGGATTTTATTTCCGCGAGGTGCGCAAGAAATATCAGCAGTTCGAAAGCGAATTTACCGGCATCGACACCCGGGTGCAGATCAACCAGGTGCCCGGCGGCATGATTTCCAATCTGTCCAATCAGCTCAAAGAGCAAGGCGCGCTGGGGCGGATGAACGAGGTATTACTGGAAATTCCCAAGGTGCGCGAGGATCTCGGCTATCCGCCGCTGGTAACGCCAACCTCGCAGATCGTCGGCACCCAGGCGGTGCTCAATGTGCTGACCGACGCTCGTTACAAGAACATCACCAACGAAGTGAAATTCTACCTGCAGGGCCGGTACGGCAAGCCGCCGGGTGAAGTCAATTCGATCGTGCGTCAGCAGGCCATCGGCAATCTCGACATGATAGATTGCCGCCCCGCCGATCTGCTGGAACCGGAAATGGAGAAATTAAAGGAAGGTATTGGCGCCATCGCCAAGTCTGAGGAAGACATCCTGACCTATGCCATGTTTCCCGAAATCGGCAAGGATTTTCTGCAACAGCGCAACGCCAATACCTTGGTGCCCGAACCGCTGGAGGTGGCCGCGCCCCCGGGTGAGGACAAGTTTTGCGCGGTGGCCACGGAGTTCAAGGTCACCTTGCACGGCGAGACCTATCACATCAAGGTCACCGGCACCGGCCATAAAACCAAGGACAAACGCCCATTCTATGTGTCGGTCGACGGTGTTCCCGAGGAAATTCTGGTGGAAACTCTCGATCAGCTGATCGAGGGTGAAGTCACGGCGGGCGCGCGCCCGAGCAGCGGTGCCAAGGGCAGCAAACGTCCGCGCGCCACGGCGCCCGGGCATGTGACCACCTCCATGCCCGGCGTCATCGTCGACGTGCTGGTCAAGGTCGGCGATCCGGTGAAGGCCGGCGACCCGGTGTTGGTGACCGAAGCGATGAAGATGGAAACCGAAGTGCAGGCGCCCATCGCCGGCAAGGTGGCGTGCGTGCACGTGCAAAAAGGCGACAGCGTCAATCCCGACGAAGCCCTGATCGAAATCGAGTAACGCCGGCATGCAATTGATCCTGGCTTCCACTTCACGCTACCGCCGGGAGCTGCTCGGCCGTCTGGGGCTGCCATTCAGCTGCGTGCCGCCGCAGGTCGATGAAGCCATCCTGCCCGGGGAAACCGCCACCGCTCTGGTGGCGCGTCTGGCGCTGGCCAAAGCCCGGGCGGTAGCCGAGCAACACCCGGACAGTATCGTCATCGGTTCCGATCAGGTGGCCGTACTCGGCGACAGTATCCTCGGCAAATCGGGTGACTACGCCACCGCCTGCCGGCAACTGAGCGCCGCGTCTGGTAACCGCGTGGTATTCCAGACCGGCTTGTGCGTGATCAGCAGCGTCAGTGGACAGACACAGCAGGCGGTGGTGCCCTTCACGGTGGTATTCCGTCAGCTCAGCGCCGGGCAGATCGACAGCTACGTGCGCCGCGAGCAACCCTATGACTGCGCCGGCAGCTTCAAGTCCGAAGGATTGGGAATCTGTCTGTTCGAAAAAATGCAGGGCGATGACCCCACCGCCCTGATTGGCCTGCCTTTGATCACTCTGACCGGGATGTTGCAGCACGCGGGCATGCCGGTACTGTAAATCACGGCCTGTTACTGCAGATTGAAGTTGCGCAACCCCATGACCATGGCCAGGGTATTGGCCATGGCGACACCGAGTCGATCGGCGAAGCGGTCGAAATAGTTGGGACGCGGCGTGTAGTCGACGATTTCCTCCTGACCGATGAGCTCGCGGGCGACATAGCCGGTATTGCCCAGACCGTCGATCAAACCCAGCTCCAGACTCTGCTCCCCGGTCCATACCAGACCGCTGAACAGGTCCGGTGTTTCCTTCAAGCGGCTGCCGCGCCCGTCCTTGACCGTATCGATAAATTGCTGGTGAATATTGCCGAGCATGTTTTTCACATGCATCACATCCTCTTCCTTGAGCTTGGAAAACGGATCGAGAAAACCCTTGTTGACGCCGGCGGTCAACAGGCGGCGTTCCACCCCGAGTTTTTTCATCGCTTCAGTGAAGCCGAAACCGTCCATCAACACGCCGATGGAACCCACCATGCTGGCTTTGTCGGCATAGATTTCGTCGGCCGCCGCAGCGATGTAGTAACCGCCGGAGGCGCAGACATCGACGATTACCGCATACAGCGGCACATTCTGATATTTTTCCCGCAGACGCACGATTTCATCGTTGACGTAACCGGCCTGCACCGGGCTGCCGCCGGGACTGTTGATGCGCAGAATGACGCCGGCCGTATTCTTGTCCTTGAATGCCGCGCGCAAACCGCTGATGATGAGATCGGCGCTGGCCTGACTGTCTTCAGCGATCACCCCCTGCACGTCGACCAGGGCCGTGTGTTTGCCGTGGCTGACGCCATCACCGGTGCCGATATCGCTGGTCATCACCGCATAGGTAATAAACACCAGGTAGGCGAAAAAACCCAGTTTCAACCCAATGCTCCAGCGACGCGAGCGCTGTTGTTCCCGGATGGCGGCGAACAGCAGCCGGTCTATGGTTTCTTTCTCCCAGGAAGCTCCACCACCCGCGCCCTGCCCGCCGAAGGAACCCGGAGGCGGACTGATTACACTTGCCTTCGTCTCCGCCGCCGCTTCGCGCCGCGTCCAGGGATCGGCCGCTGCCGCCGCGGCATCGCCAGCCTGGGCCGGCTGCCCGGGCTCCGGTGCCGCCGAGCTGGTGTTCGTTTGCGCCTGGTTTTGCTGGTCGTTCGGTGGATCACTCGTAGACATCGCTTGCCTCGCACCCCTGAATCATTGCACTAATACTGAAATCGCCGTGTTGGGATCGCTCCTCGCCACGGCGCTGAGATAACACTTTACCATAATCCGGTTAACTAACACGCTATAGTTATTCGCTATATCGTCATTCGCCGTGTCGATCATGAATCTGCGCGGCGGTCCCCTCGCCGCAAACCGGCGACCACACCCGGCAACTGGCTGATGGCGTCGATGCTGGCCACCGGCTGATGGCGATGCAGACGGCCGTGATCGTGCACGCCGTAGGTCACGGCAATGGCATCCACCTGAGCATTGTGCGCCATTTCCATATCGTATTCCGTGTCTCCTACCATCACCGCGTCCGCCGGATACATGCCCAGGGCGTCCAAAATCTCCTCCAGCATCTGCGGATGCGGTTTGGAACGGGTCTCATCGGCGCAACGGGTGACGTGAAAATATTGCGCCAGACCGGTCTGGGTCAGAATACTGTCCAACCCCCGCCGCCCCTTGCCGGTGGCCACCGCCAGATAGTAGCCGCTGTCCGCCAGCGTTTTCACCGTCTGTGCCGCGCCGGTAAACAGCTCGCTGGGCGTCGTGTCGGCGGTAATAAAATGATAGCGGTAGCGATCGACGAATTCCCCCGCCATCGCATCCGCCATGTCCGGATACAGTCTGGCTATCGCTTCCCGCATGCCCAGACCGATGACGTCCCGCAGCTGCGCCGGTGGCCGCGTTGCCAGGCGCAGATCGCTGATCGCCGCCGCCAGGCAGGAAACGATGCGCGCCTCGGAATCCATCAAGGTTCCATCCCAATCGAAAATGATCAATTTATACATGAACGTTGCCGGTATTCCGCGCCAGGACTTTAAGCACATCCTGCAGGGCATCGGCCAGCGGTGCCGTGAGCTCCAGCGGCTTACCAGTGTCCGGCGCCGTCAGCCGCAGGGTATGGGCGTGCAGGAACAGGCGTTTGAGGCCCAGCTCGCGCATCGAACGATTGAACACCTCGTCACCGTACTTCTCGTCACCGGCCACCGGATGATTGATGTGGGCCGCGTGCACGCGAATTTGATGGGTACGCCCGGTGACCGCCTGCACCCGCGCCAGGGTAGCGACGCCATAGGTTTCGACGGTATCGAACACACTCACCGAGGGTTTGCCCTCGGTGTGCACCCGCACTACCCGTTCCCCGGATTTGAGGGTATTTTTCTGCAGCGGGGCGTTGACGTTCAGGTGCCGCGCCGCCAGGCCGCCGCGCAGCAGCGCCAGGTAGTATTTTTCCACCGTTTTATCGCGAATCTGATCGTGTAAATGGCGCAATACACTGCGTTTTTTTGCCACCATCAAACAGCCGGACGTATCCCGGTCGAGGCGATGCACCAGTTCCAGGTCTTTTTTCTGGGGATACAGGGCCCGCAAGGCTTCGATGACGCCATATTGAATGCCGCTGCCCCCGTGTACCGCCACCCCCGAAGGCTTATTGATCACCAGCAGACCATTATCTTCATAAAGGATGGATTGTTTTATCAACTCTTTAATGGATTCTGACGGCGCCGCCGTATGCTCCCCCTCGCTGACCCGCACCGGTGGAATGCGCAGCACATCCCCGTCCTGCAATTTGTAACCCGGTTGTACCCGGCCCTTGTTGACCCGTACTTCACCCTTGCGTAACACACGGTAAATCAGCGATTTGGGTACGCCTTTGAGCTCCCGTGTCAAATAATTGTCGATTCGCTGGCCGCTGGCGTCGGGACCGATTTCCACGGTGCGAACTTTTGGGGGGGAGGTGGACAAGCAGGGGCTCCTGAAAAATAAGTGAGTTAACGGGGCTTGAGCATTCAATTACATTGATTATGTTGCGTTATTTTATGTAAATTTTGTCTCGGCGTCATTATCCACATATGGCATGGATTTTTCATAGGAATGGTTACAGGAAATCCCGGGCAACGAATTCCTTGATTTTAGTTAATATTCGATCATGAATCCGATTGCTGTTGGTTGAAATCGTTGATATATTGTATAAGTCTTTGTATCAACTACATCCAGCATGGTCTTGTACCTGATTGATACCAAAGGGCAAAACGAATTTTCGCAACGTCTATACCACAGGCGCTGTAACTAACAAGGCGGTAGGTATTATTTACCTATCATGTTTCACCAAACAACATTAATCGAGGACTACCGCGTACTGTTGCTGTGTGCGGCTGAACGAGAATGATGATACTGTACTTTGCCAAAGTAATCCTGATGTACTTCCTGGATGGAGGTAAGGATTTATTCGCAATTGTCTATCATGATGACTCTCGTTTCCCGTGCACTGACCACTCGCCGCGGTTACTCGTGAGAGACAATTCCGATGAAAAGAATGCTGTTCAACGCTACGCAGCCGGAAGAGCTGCGTGTGGCCATGGTGGATGGCCAGAAACTCTACGATTTAGACATAGAGACCGCCGGCAAGCAGAAGAAAAAATCAAATATCTACAAAGGCAAGATCACCCGCATTGAGCCCAGCCTGGAAGCCGCGTTCGTCGATTATGGCGCCGAACGTCACGGTTTCCTCCCAGTCAAGGAAGTTGCTAAAGCCTACTTCGACCCTTCGGTCGACCTCGGTTCCGGTCGCATCAACATCAAGGAATGCCTGAAGGAAGGGCAGGAACTGATCGTTCAGGTCGACAAGGAAGAACGTGGCAACAAAGGGGCCGCGCTGACCACTTTCATCAGTCTGGCGGGCCGCTACCTGGTGCTGATGCC
>DKAS01000150.1 GCA_002448875.1 Proteobacteria bacterium UBA6920
CGGATGACGTCGACCACGTCGTCGATGGTGATGCGGCCGACGATGATGCCGTCGTCGTTGAGCACGGCGGTGGAAATCAGGTCGCGCCGCTCGAACAGGCTGGCCACTTCCTTGGCCGGCGTGGTCACCCGTACCGGGTCCGGCTCGCGGTTCATGATTTCGCTGACCAGGGTGCCGGGTTCCTTCAACAGCAGGGTGTTGAGCAGCACTTCGCCCAGGAACAGGCCGCTGCGGTCGATGACGAACAGCTTGTTGGTGCTGGGCGGAATCTGGCCGCGGAAACGCAGAAAGCGGATCACCACTTCCACCTCGATATCGGCGCGGATGGTGATGTAGTCGAAGTTCATCAGGCCGCCGGCGCTGTCCTCGGGGTAGGCCAGTGCCTGCTGCAGATGGGCGCGGTTTTCCTCGTCCATCGCCTGCAGCATTTCCTGCGATACCTGGTGCGGCAGGTCCTCGAAAATGTCCGCCAGGTCGTCGGTGGGCAGCGTTTCGGTGGCGGTGATCAGGTCCGCCGTGTTCATTTTCTGGATCAGTTGGGCGCGTACCGCCTCGTTGACGTGCGCCAGGGTGTCGCCCTTTTTGTCCTTGGGGGACAGATCCCAGATGGTCAGGCGGTCGTCGGTGGGCAGGGATTCGAGAATGAGGGCGATGTCTGCCGCGTGCATGTCCGTCAGCGCCTCGCGCACACTGGACAGCGTGCCGGTTTCCAGCAGAGTCATGAACTCTTCAAGGGTGTCGGGTGTTTGCTGGTCGCCGGCCATCGAGTTGTTCCATTCGCAAAAGCGCCGCGGGCGCGCGGCTCATCTTACACCTTTCCGGGCCGGCTTCACCACCACCGGCGCCGACGGGGAAGACGGTTTCAGATCTGGTTAAGGCGACGTATGGCGCTGCGTGCCTGCAGCGAGGTGTCCGCCCGCAGGATGGCGCCCAGGCCGCGGCGCAGCTGTGACAAACGGCTTTCGCGAACGATGTGCTTTATTTCCGCCAGGTTATGCGGGTGCAGGCTGAACTCGCGCAAACCCAGGGCGAGGAGGAAGCGGGTAAAAAAGGGGTCGCCGGCCATTTCCCCGCACATGGCGATGGGTATGGCCGATTTGCCGCTGCTGCGGATTATCTGCTGCAGCAGGCCAAGGATGGCGGGGTGGCAGTCGTCGTACAGGTAGTCGACACTGCTTTCGGTACGGTCCACCGCCAGGGAATACTGGATCAGGTCGTTGGTGCCGATGGAAAAAAAATCCACGTGTGGCGCCAGCTGGGCGATGGTCAGGGCGGCGGCCGGTGTTTCCACCATGGCGCCCAGGGGCAGGCGGCTGCGGTGCGGCAGGCCGGCGGCGGCCAGCTCCACGGCGCATTCGCGCAGCAGGCGTTTGACCTGCAGTATTTCCGTGACAGTGCTGATCATGGGCAGCAGAATGCGCGCCCGACCATGCACCGCCGCGCGCAGAATAGCGCGCAACTGCACCTTGAACAGCGCCGGTTCCTTGAGGCTCAGACGGATGGCGCGCAGGCCGAGGGCGGAAATGGCGGTGTCGGGGCGCTGTTTGTCGGCGCCTATGTCCAGGGTGCGGATGGTGACCGGTTGCCGCCCCATGCACTGCAGCGCCTGGCTGTATTCCTGCACCTGCCGCTCCTCATCCGGCGCGGCGCCTGCCAGGTAGAGAAATTCCGTGCGAAACAGACCGACGCCGGCGGCGCGCAAATCCCGCGCCAGGGTCAGGTCCTGGGGCAGTTCGATGTTGGCGCGCAGGGTAACAGGCTCGCCGTCCAGGGTGACGCTGGGGCGCCGGCTGTGCTTGCGTATCGCCTGGTCGCGGCTGCTTTCTTCCCGCTGCTGCCGCCGGTACCAGTCGACGGCGGACTCCGGCAGACCGGCCAGCAGGGTGTGGCAGCGCGCGTCCAGCACCAGCAACTCGCCCTCGCGCAGCAGCAGCGCGTTGGTCACGCCGATCACCGCCGGGATGCCGAGGCTGCGGGCGAGAATGGCGGTGTGCGAGGCGGGGGTGCTGCCCTGCAGCACGATGCCGGCCACCTGTTCCTGCAGGAATTGCAGCAGGTCGGCCGGGCTGAGATCGTCGGCGATGATCACGGTCTGCTCGCTGCGCAGTCGCGGTTGGTCGTCCCGGGTGTCGCTCAACGACAGGATACGCTGGATGCGTGCCACCACATGGTTGACATCGTCGATACGAGTTTTCAGGTAAGGGTCCTGCATTTCCTGAAACGCCGATTCCAGCGATTGTTGCTCGATCTGCAGCGCCCATTCGGCATTGCAGCCCTTGCGGATGTGATTGACCGGGCCGGTTTTGAAGGCGTCGTCATTGAGCATCAACAGGTAGGTGTCGATGAAGGCGACCACGTCGGCGGGGATGTGCGCCGGAATGCTGGTGCGTATGGTGTGCAGCTGGGCGACCGCGGTTTCCACCGCGTCCAGGTAGCGCCGGATTTCGAAGTGGATGTCGTCGCGGCCCAGGCGGCGCTGGCTGGCGCCGGCTTCGCCGTGCGGCGCCAGGTGGGCGTAACCGATGGCGATGCCGTGGCCGATGCCGCTGCCGTTGAGCGCCAGGGTCATGGCGGCGGCGCCAACGGTGCGGCGCTCATTCGCTTTCCTCGAATTTATTGCCGACCAGCGCCACCAGCTGGCGCACCGCTTCCTGTTCGTCGGTGCCGTTGACGATCAGCTGCAGGGTGGTGCCTTTGGCGGCTGCCAGCATCATTACGCCCATGATGCTCTTGCCATTGACCACGCGGCTGTCACGTTTGAGGCTGACGTCACTGCCGAAGGTGGACGCCAGAGTGACGAACTTGGCGGCCGCGCGCGCGTGCAGCCCCAGCTTGTTGCAGATGAGAATATCCCGTTCGATCATGGCGGCGGGTTGTCGGTTTTGTACATGACGATGCCGTCGCGGCCGCCGCTGTAGGCTTTTTCCGCCAGCAGGTCCAGATCCAGGCGTGGATAGTTCAGCGTGCGGATCAGCATCGGCAGGTTGAGGCCGGCGATGATCGCCACCCGGTGTTCGCCGTGCAGCTGGGCGGCGATATTGCTGGGCGTGGCGCCGAACAGGTCGGTGAGAATCAGCACGCCGTCGCCGCTGTCCATTTCCTTGACCGCGTCCCGCGCCATGCTGACCACGTATTCCGGCGCGCTGTCGCGGTAGACATGGATTACCTTGACGTCCAGCGGAATGGTTTCCATCAGCGACAGCGCCGTGTCGATCAGAGCGTCGCCGATGTGGTTGTGGCAGACCAGCAGCAGACCGGCGCTCATGGCAGTTCCCGATGCTGGGCCTGCACCTTGGGAAACTTACCGCTGAAATATTTTTCCAGCAGATCCGTCAGATAGACCGAACGATGCATGCCGCCGGTGCAGCCCACGGCGATGGTCAGGTAGGTGCGGTTTTCCTTGATGAAATGCGGAATCCAGGTTTCGAGAAAATCGCGGATATAGCGGTACATCTCGTCCACCGCCGGTTGCGCCCGCAGATAATCTATCACCGGCTGCTGCTGGCCGGTGTAGGGGCGCAGGGCCGGCATCCAGTGCGGATTGGGCAGGCAGCGGGCGTCGAAGACGAAATCGGCGTCCGACGGCACGCCATACTTGTAGCCGAAGGATTTGAACAGGATGGACAGCTCCTCCGGGCGCCGGCCGCCGAGCCGGCTCATGATCACCTGCCGCAGCTGGTGCACGTTGTAGTGGCTGGTGTCGATGAACAGGTCGGCGCAATCGGCGATGGGTTCGAGTATTTCCCGTTCGCGGGTGATGGCGTCGGCCAGCGGCAGCTTGCCGCTGGACAACGGATGCTTGCGCCGGGTTTCGCTGAAGCGCTTGATCAGAATGCTGTCGTCGGTGTTGAGAAAAATCACGTCGCAGGTGATGTTGGCGGCGCGCAGGGTTTCCAGGGTGGCGGGAAACTGCTGAATGTCGTCGATGATGTTGCGCGCGTCTATACCCAGCGCCGCTCGTTTCGGAAAGTGTTTCTGCGGGTCCAGCATGTGCGCCGACAGCGCCGGCAGCAGACCCACCGGCAGGTTGTCGATGCAGTAGAATTCCAGGTCTTCCAGCGCGTGCAGCGCGGTACTCTTGCCCGATCCCGACAGGCCGCTGACCACCACCAGTATCATGCGGAGGGCGCTCCCATCAGGCTGCGCTGCTGGCGGGAGAAGGCCTCCGCCGCGTTGTAACCTTTGTTGAGCAGGATTTGATTGCGCGCGGCGCTTTCGACGATGATCGCCAGATTGCGGCCGGGTGCCACCGGAATGGTGACCAGCGGCAATTGCACGCCCAGTATGCCCCGCGTCTGGTTGACCGCAACCCGTTCCACCTGCGCCAGCTGGCGATCGGTCATTTCCTGCAGTTCGACGACCAGGCGCAGGTCTTTCTTGCGTTTGATGGCGCTGTCGCCGAACATGGCGCGCACATTGAGAATACCCAGGCCGCGCACCTCGATGAAATCCTGCAGCGCCTGCGGGCAGGAGCCGGTGATGGCGTTGGGCCCGCTGTGGGTAAATTGCGGCGCGTCGTCGGCGATCAGGCGGTGGCCGCGGCTGAGCAGCTCCAGCGCCAGCTCGCTCTTGCCGATGCCGCTGGGGCCGGTGATCAGCACGCCGATGCCGATGACTTCCATGAACACGCCATGCACGATGATGTGATTCACCACCAGGTCGCGCAGGCAGTACAGCAGCAGATCCACGGTTTCCTCGGCGGGATTGTTGCAGCGCAGCACGGCGATGCCGTGTTCGCTCGCCAGGCGCACCAGGGTCGCGTCCGGCGTGATGCCTTCGCTGAACACCAGCGCCAGGGTGAGTGGTGTCAGCAGCTGCTGTTGCATTTCACTCAGGGTGACCGCGCTCAGGGAGTTCAGGTAGCTCAGCTCGGTCTGGCCCAGCACCTGCAGGCAATTGGGTTGTACGAAATTCATACGCCCCGCCAGGCACTGGCCCGGAGCGGTGGTCTGTGTGCCCGGCAGGGCGCGTTCCGCCGCCGGCTGCGCCACCCATTGCAGGTCAATCTTGGCGCGGAGTTGCGGAACCAGGCTTGATAGCGTTGGGGTGGACATAGTGCGGCTCAGGCGCTGTGCGTCAGGATCTCGTACACCCGTTGATTGGAAGGGGCGGTACGCAGATCATTGCGCAGATCGCCGTTGCTGAACAGCTCGGCCAGCTGCGCCAGCAGCTGCAGGTGCTGTTCGGTGGAATCCTTGGGCACCAGCAGGGCAAACAGCAGGTCGACGGGCTCGCCGTCGACCGCGTCGTAGTTGATGCCGTTATCGAGCATGACAAAAGCGCCCAGGGTGTGCTTGCTCACCTGCTGCCGGCCATGCGGCAGGGCGACGCCATGACCCAGCGAGGTGGTGCCGAGTTTTTCGCGGGTGAGCAGGCTTTCGAAAATCTGCTGCGCGTTGAGATCGCTGTTGTGCGACAGCATCTCGCTCAGCAGCTCCAGCGCGCGTTTCTTGCTCGACACGTTGACGTGGCAGGCGATGCGTTCTGGCGCGATGATATCTTTAACGTCCATGGCGGTGGGACCCTGGTCGATGTAACGTGGCAATCAGCGGTGGCTGGATCTTTTTTCCTTGAACTTGATCGCCTGGCGATCAAGCTTGTCTATCATGGCATCGATCGCCGCATACATGTCCTCGTCCTCGGCGACGGCCACCAGGTTGCCACCGCTGATCAGGATAGTGGCCTCGGCTTTCTGCCGCAGCTTTTCCACGCTCAGCACCACATGCACGGTTATTAGCTGGTCGAAGTGACGCTTCACCCGCTCAATCTTGCTGGTGACGTACTCCTTGAGTGGCGCGGTGATTTCCACGTGATGTCCGCTGATGTCGACTTGCATGGGTAAGACTCCTGGTTACTTTCAGATCAATCGTTTGCGTTCATTGGAGGGCGGAATGGACATCGCCTCCCGGTATTTGGCCACGGTGCGGCGTGCCACCTGGATGCCTTTGTCGGACAGCATGCTGGCGATCTTGCTGTCGCTCAGGGGTTTGCCCGGACTCTCGGCGGCGACCAGTTTCTTGATCATGGCGCGGATGGCGGTGGAGGAACACTCGCCGCCGTTGGCTGTGCTCACGTGGCTGGAAAAGAAATATTTCAGTTCGTAGATGCCCTGCGGCGTGTGCATGTACTTCTTGGTGGTGACGCGGGAGATGGTGGATTCGTGCATTTCCACCGCCGCGGCGATGTCGAACATCACCAGCGGTTTCATCGATTCCTCGCCATACTCGAGAAACGCCTTCTGACGCTCGACGATGCACTTGGCCACTTTCAGCAGGGTTTCGCTGCGGCTGTGCAGGCTCTTGATGAACCAGCGGGCTTCCTGCAGCTGGTTTTTCAAATAGACATTGTCGCTGCTGTTGTTGGCGCGTTTGATCATGTTGGCGTAGAGATTATTGATGCGCAGCTTGGGCGTGACTTCGGGATTGAGTTCCACCAGCCATTTACCGTTTTTCTTGCTCACCAGCACGTCAGGCACGATGTATTCGGTCTGGCCGCTCATGATGCTGCTGCCCGGGCGGGGGTTCAGCGTCTGCACCAGAGCGATCACCTGTTGCAGTTCCTCCTCGCCCAGCTTCATTTTACGCATCAGTTGCGCGTAGTCGCGGTTGGCGAGAATATCGAAATGCTCGTTGACCAGCAGCAGGGCCAGTTCGTGCAGCGGGCCGCGCCGCTCCATCTGGCGCAGCTGTAACTGCATGGTTTCGCGCAGATCGCGCGCTGCCACGCCGGAGGGATCGAAGTGCTGGATGCGGTGCAGCACCGCCACCACTTCATCCAGCTCGGTGTCGAGTTCTGCCGGCAGACCCTGGTGGATTTCCTCCAGTGGCACGGCGAGATAGCCATCGTCGTCGATGGCGTCGATGATGGCGACGGCGATGGCCGCGTCCTTCTCGGTGAAGGGCGACACTTCCACCTGCCACAACAGGTGATCATGCAGGCTGGTGCCATTATTGCCCTGGGTTTCGTAGTCGCGGTCGCTGTCCTCGCCGCCGCCGCTGCCCGGCAGATAGGCGTCGAAGGTGTCTTCCCAACTGCTGTCCACCGGCAGGTCTTCCGGTATGGTGCTCTGGCTGCTGTCAGCCATGATGTCCTGGGTGTCTTCAGACTGGGGGTTTTCCGCCGGAGTTTCAGCGCTGCTGACGTTTTCCTCGCTGCGCGGCGGGTTGTCTTCGTCATGCGCTTCCAGCATCGGATTGGATTCGACAGCCTGCTGAATTTCCTCCTGCAATTCCAGGCCCGACAACTGCAGCAGGCGTATCGCCTGTTGCAGTTGCGGGGTCATGGTCAGATTCTGGCTGATCTTTAACTGAAGTGTTTGTTTCATATGTGTAATAGGCGCCTTCGCCGCAAGCCGGCGACCCGGAATGCTGTCATTTTACCCCTAATTCCGGCCTTGTTACAGGCAAATAACAAGGGTCTTACCCTGATTATAATGTGCTTCGGGTTTTCCGCTGCATGCTTTTGTATCGGCCGTGATCCCCCTTGGGCCAACCCGGCGGCCGCGTGATTTTACAGACGAAAATCATGTCCCAGGTAAACTTCTTTTACCTGCTCGTTGTTAAGGATTTCTGCGGGCGTGCCCGAGACGATGACCCGGCCGTCCACCATGATGATGGCGCGGTGGCAAATGCCCAGGGTCTCGCGCACATTGTGATCGGTAATCAATACGCCTATGTTGCGTTCGGTCAAGTGCTTGATTATCTTCTGAATATCCAGCACGGAAATGGGGTCGACGCCGGCAAAGGGCTCGTCCAGCAGAATGAACTTGGGCTCGGCCGCCAGGGCGCGGGCGATTTCCGCGCGGCGGCGTTCGCCCCCGGACAGACTCATACCCTTGGTGTCGCGAATATGGTGGATATGAAATTCCTGCAGCAGATCATTGAGCTGCTGCTGGCGCTGGTGACGGGACAAGTCCTTGCGCACTTCGAGGATGGCCATGATATTTTCCGCCACCGTCAGTTTGCGGAATACCGAGGCTTCCTGCGGCAGGTAGCCGATGCCCATGCGGGCGCGGGCGTGCAGCGGAAAATGCGTGATGTCGTGGTCGTCCAGGAGAATCTGGCCCTGATCGCAGGGGATCAGGCCGACTATCATATAGAACGAAGTGGTTTTGCCCGCGCCATTGGGGCCGAGCAGACCCACCACTTCGCCGCTGTGCACCTGCAGGGACACCGATTTGACGACGCTGCGCTCCTGGTAGCGCTTTGCCAGGTCGCTGGCCTGCAGTACGCTCATTGCGGCGTCTTCGCGGCCGGTGAGTCGCCGCTCTTGGGATGGATGATGACTTTCACCCGGTCCTGGCCGGTTTCACTTTTCTGCGCGCTGACCAGTTTCTGGTCGATGTCGTAGCGGATGACATTGCCGCTGAATCGGTCCTGTTCCTGCCACAACTCGGCGTTTTCCGTCAGGGTGATGATGCGACTGGCGGCATTGTACTCGATCAGATTGGCCTGGCCCTTGACCGCCTTGTGATCGGCGCCCGCCAGTTGTTCGAAACGCACCGGCGCGCCCTGGAAGATGATCTTCTGCAGCTGATCCTGCTGTTTGTACACGGTCATGATGTCGGCGCCGATGGAGATATCGCCCTTGGTCATCTTCACGTTGCCGGCATAGGTGCTGTAGCCGAATTTTTCATCGATATCCACCCGGTCGGCTTCCAGTTCGATGCGTTCGTCCAGTTGCGGCGTCGGCGCGCCGACAGCGGCGCGCATCACCGCCGCCAGCAGCAGCCAGGGCAGGCTATGGCGTGTTTTCATAGACCCCCCGGATTCTGGCCAGCAGTTCCAGCCGCTTTTCTTTGGTGTGCATGCGCATGCCCACGGCGTTGATCACACTGCGGCCTTCGGTGAGCGTAATGGGATCCGAGGTTTCCACCAGGTTGCTTTCGGGGGTGACGGTGACATTGCTGGTCTGAATGGTGACCTCCAGCTGCTGCGCCGTCGGCAGGCGATGGGCGGTGACCGCGCCTTCCAGCAGAATATGCTTGCCCTGGGAGCTGGCCAAGGCGCGGGTGGCGTCCACCCGCCAGGTCTGGATGTCGTCGCTGTACAATTTGCCGGTGATCTGTTCGAATTCGCTGCTGTCGTCGTCGGGATAATGCAGCATCTGCCGCGCGCTCATCTGGTATTGCAGCTTGCCCTGCTGATCCATGCTGCTGGCCTCGAAATTTTCCATGATGTAGTCCGGGTCGTGACGTTGCAGGTTCTGCACCTGCGCCGTTCCCGGGTCCACTTTCTGCTGCACCCACCAGGTGAGGGAAACCAGCAGCAGCAACAGCAGCAGGGGCAGGATGCGTTGCATGAACATGGCTGACATGGTGCGAAGTCGCCTCTGCCGTCTAGTCGTCGCGCGTCATGCGGGCAGGTCTCCGCCCCAGGTCAGATACTTGCGCATCTGCGCTTCCAGCTTGCCCTGGGCGTCCATGATCAGCTCGCAGATGTCGCGCGCCGCACCGCGGCCGCCGCCGTGCGGCGTCTGCCAGTGGGAATGGCGTTTTACCAGCGGATGCGCATCCTGCACCGCTACCGCCAGCCCCACCAGGCTCATCACCGGCAGGTCGACCACGTCATCGCCGACGTAGGCAATGGCCTCGTCCGGCAGTTGCAGCTGCGTTTTCAGGTGTTCATACGCTTCGCGCTTGTCGTGCTGCCCCTGGTAGACATGTTCGATGCCCAGGCTGGTCATGCGATGGCGCACCACATTGGATTGCCGGCCGGTAATGATGGCGATCTGTACGCCGCATTCCTGCAGCATTTTCATGCCGTGGCCGTCGCGGGAATGAAATGCCTTGTATTCCTCGCCGCCATCGCCGATGAACAGGCTGCCGTCGGTCAGTACGCCGTCGACATCGAATATCACCAGGCGGATACGCGCCGCCCGCGCCAGTATGTCCTGCATGCCTAAACCACTCCCGCTCGCAACAAGTCGTGCATATTGAGGGCGCCCACCAGGGTGTTGTCGTCGTCCACCACCAGCAGGCCGTTGATCTTGTGCCGGTCCATCAGTTCCAGACATTCGGCCGCCAGCATTTGCGGCCTGGCCGTCTTGCAGTTGGCGGTCATCACTTCGCCGGCAGTCTGGTTATGCAGGTCGATGGCCTTGTTCTGGAACAGGCGGCGCAGATCGCCGTCGGTGAAAATACCGCGCAGATTACCGCTTTCCACCACCGCCGTCATCCCCAGCCCCTTGCGCGACATTTCCAGCAGGGCTTCGCTGACCGGCGCCCGCGTCTCCACCCGCGGCACCCGCTCGCCGCTGTGCATGACGTCGCGCACGTGCAGTAGCAGGCGCCGGCCCAGGCTGCCGCCGGGATGCGACAGGGCGAAATCCTCGCGGGTGAAACCGCGCGCGTCCAGCAGGGCGATGGCCAGGGCGTCGCCCATGACCAGGGTGGCGGTGGTGCTGGAGGTGGGCGCCAGACCCAGGGGGCAGGCCTCCTGGCTGACCGCGATATTGACATGGGCGTCGGCATTGCGCGCCAGCGTGGACTGGCCATTACCGGTGAGCGCGATCAGCGGCACGTGCAGGCGCTTGATCAGCGGCAGAATAGTAAGAATTTCCTGGGTCTCGCCGGAATTGGAGATCGCCAGCACCACATCCTGGGCGGTGATCATGCCCAGGTCGCCGTGGCTGGCTTCGCCNNTGCCGGTGCTGGCCAGGGTGGCCGCCAGCTTGCCGCCGATATGACCGGATTTGCCCATGCCCAGCACCACGATGCGGCCGTGGCAGGCCAGCATCAAGCGGCAGGCGCGCACGAAGGCGTCGTCCACCCGCGCGGCAAGATTGGCCACTTCGCGCGCTTCGATGTCGATTACCGCCCGGCCGAGTTTCTGCAGGCCGCTGTCCGAGATATCCGAGTTGCTCATGGTCGCGATGGTCCTACCCTTGCGGTATGGTCGTCTGGTACAACAGGACCAGATACGCCAGGAATAATATCAGAAAAAGTCCGCCTTCGATCCGGTTGATACGGCCGGGTTTCCCGATTTCATAGGAAAAGATCCATAACAAGGTCGTTAGCACCAGCATCACGGGGAAATCCCGATAAATCACTTCCCGTTCAACGGTAATGGGGGCGATCAATCCCGGGATGCCCAGCACCGCCAGCAAATTGAACATATTGGAGCCCAGGATATTGCCCAGGGCAATATCGTCTTCCTTCTTGAGGGCGCTCATGATCGTGGCCGCCAGTTCCGGCAGGCTGGTGCCCAGGGCGACGATGGTCAGGCCGATCACCAGGTCACTGACGCCCAGGGCCTGGGCGATGTTGATCGCGCCCCACACCAGCAGCCGGCTGCCGATGATCAGCACGGTCAGCCCCGCCAGGGTCCAGAACAGGGCCTTGCCCATGCTGACATCGGTGGGAATTTCCGCGGCGAATTCCGCTTGCAGTGGATCGCTGTTCTGGCCGTACACTCCCAGGTAAACGATCCAGAGATTGAGACCGACAAAGGCGGCCAGCAGGGCGATGGATTCCGCCAGGCTCAGGTAGTGATCGTATATCAGTACGAAGACCCCGGCCATGATGAAGAACAGGGTGGGAAACTCCCGGCGCAGGGTGCTGGAGTTGACCGTTAGCGGGCTGATCAGCGCCGCCAGGCCCAGAACCAGGGAGATGTTGATGATATTGGAACCCACCGCGTTGCCCACTGCTAGGTCGGCGTTGCCTTTGAGTGCGGCGATGGTGGAGACCATCATCTCCGGCGCGGAGGTACCGAAGCCGACGATGGTCATGCCGATGATCAGGGGGGAGATGCCCAGGTTGCGGGCAATGGCGGCCGCGCCCTGCACAAAGCGATCGGCGCTCACGGTGAGCAGGACCAGGCCGCCCAGGAGTGCGAAGCTGCTTAACCACATAGTCGTAGTTTAATCCGGGAACGGGCGGCCTGCGCGGGGTCCGCCCGTGAAGTTAGCTGCCGTGAAACAGATAGTGCAGCAAGATGCCGGCAAACACCAGGGCGCCGGTCCAGTTATTATGCAAAAAAGCGCGAAAATATCGCGCGGTATCGTGGGAGCGCAACAGGTGCTGCTGATAGACGGCGGTGAGGGCGGCCAGCGCCAGCCCGCCGAAGTAGAAATATCCCAG
Organism: Proteobacteria bacterium UBA6920; assembly: GCA_002448875.1. Lineage (GTDB taxonomy): Bacteria > Pseudomonadota > Gammaproteobacteria > SG8-11 > SG8-11 > UBA6920. The sequence goes on from DKAS01000150.1 coordinate 12,083, forward strand.
CTTCATCTGCTGGCCCGCCAGCGCCAGAATCACGAACAGAGTAACCTGCAGTATGGCGATGCCCAGCCAGTCGGCGCTGCCCAGCAGGATGGCGGTGGACTTGATCCCGGCCTTGATATCGTCGGGCCGGTCCACCATGGCATACATAGTGTCGTAGGCGGTGGCCCATACCACGGTGGCGGTGTACAACAGCCAGGCGACGGGCGGCAGCTCGCCGGTCTGGGCGGCGAACGCCATGGGTACCGCCCAGCCGAAGGCGGCGCCCAGCACCACCTGCGGCAGATAAGTGTGGCGTTTCATATAAGGGTAGATCACCGCCAGCAGGGCACCGCCGACCGACAGGTAGACGGTGAGCATATTGGTGAGCCAGACCAGGCCGAAAGCGCTGAGGCACAGTACCGTGAACAGGGCCAGGGCCGCGCGTTCGGGAATCTGGCCGCTGGTCAGCGGGCGGTCGCGGGTGCGTTCCACATGGCGGTCGAAATCCCGGTCGGCATAGTCGTTGATCACGCAGCCAGCCGAGCGCATCAGCACCACGCCGCAGACGAATACCGCCAGCACCCGCAGATCGGGCAGGCCGGCGGCGGCGATCCACAGCGCCCACAGCGTCGGCCATAGCAGCAGGAAAATACCAATGGGTTTGTCCAGGCGCATCAGGCGCACATAGAGCTGCAGCCGGTGTTTGCCGCCAGTGTCGGGCGTTACGTCGTTGATGGTCATTCCCCTTTGCGTGTAAAGCGTACGATTTGCCGCCGGTCGCGTTTTGACGGTTTGCCCGCCTGCTGCGGTGCGGCCAGCGCCAGCAGCCTGGCTTGTTCGCGCTGCAGCTGATTGCGCGCCTGGCTGTCAGCAGTTTCCTGATACAGCGCTTGCGCGACGCTGGCCGAGCCGCGTTTGTCGCTGACGGCGATGACGATGACGGTGCGGCTGCATTCGCCGCTGGTGATCTCCAGCGTCATGCCCGGGGCCACTTCCTTGCTGGCTTTGACCCGGCTGCCGTTGACGTGCACTTTGCCGCCCTTGATGGCCTGCGCCGCCAGCGAACGGGTTTTGAAAAAACGCGCCGCCCACAGCCATTTGTCCAGGCGGATGTCATCGTCGGTGTCGCGCATGGCGGTCTGGAATTCTCGTCCCGGATCGGCTTCAACCCGCCTGCAGGTTGATCTGCGGCGGCAGGACGATGTCCATGGCGATGGGCAGATGATCCGAAAACCGGTAGTCCAGCACATGGATATCCGCGACTTCCAGCGTAGGCGAAACCAGAATATGGTCGATTTTACGATTCGGCCGCCAGCTCGGAAAGGTATTCAGGCCATGGGCCGGCTCACACAGGCCGGTTTTCTGCAGCAGCATGGTCATTTCCCGGCTGTTGGGCTGGCAGTTGAGGTCGCCCATGATGACCACGTGTTTGTGACTCTTGACGATGTCGCCGATGGCGGCCAGCTGCTGGTAGCGCGCTTTCTTGCCCAGGGCCAGGTGAATGATCACCAGCACCAGCGGGTCGTCCATGGAGCCGAAGTAGACGAACAGCGCGCCGCGACCGGGGATGAAGCCGGGCAGCTTGTGGTCCACCACGTGCACCGGCTTGTAATGGCTCAGCAGACCGTTGCTGTGCTGGGCAAGACGTCCCAGATTGCGGTTGACCTGATGACACCAGTGGGGGAAACCGGCTTTTTCCGCCAGATACTGCGTCTGGTTGATGAAGCTGCTGCGCAGGCTGCCGGCATCCGCTTCCTGCAGGGCGACGATATCGTAGTTGGCCACCACATGGGCGATGCGATCCAGGTTTTCATACAGCTGGGCGTGGGGCAGCACATGCTTCCAGCTCTGGGTCAGGTAATGCCGGTAGCGGGTGGAGGCGATCCCCACCTGGATGTTGTAGGTCAGCAGGCGCACCACCCGCGCTTCATCCGCCTGCGGGCGGTGCAGAGTTTCGATTACTGACACGTTAGGCGCTCAGGGCCGCCGCCAGCCGGCTGCAACAGGATTGTTCGCTGCTATTTCTTCGCTTCCTTCTGGATCAGGTAGTTCACCACCTTGATCACGTTTTCGGCGCTGCCGGCCTGCGAGCCGCTGGTGCGGTACTTGCCGTTGACGATCATGGTCGGCACGCCGTTGGCGCCGTAGCGCGCGCTCATGTCCTGGGCGCGTCGCACCTTGCTGTCGACGGCGAAGGAGCGGAAGGTGTTGGCGAAGTCCTCTTCCTTGACGCCGTACTCCTTGAAAAACGCCTTGAGCTCCGCCTCGTCGCGCGGCGGCTGCTTCAACTCATGAATTTTTTCGAACAGCGGCGTGTGAATCTTGTCGAGCACGCCCAGGGCTTCGGCGGTGTAATAGGCGCGGGCGAAAAACGCCCATTCCGGCCGCAGGACGGCGGGCAGGCGCACGAATTCCGCCTGCGCGGGTTTGGTCTTCAGCCAGCGATTGATATTGGGTTCGAAATGGTAGCAGTGCGGGCAGCCATACCAGAACATTTCCAGCACCTCGACCTTGTCGCCGGTGCTGGTGGGTTGCGCCGGGCTGATGACTTCGTAGTCCTTGCCCTCGATAAATTCCTCGGCACTGGCCATCCCGGTACAAATAGCGGTACAGAGTGCAAACACGGCAAAACGGGAAAGTGTCGTTAACATTTCATCCTCCGGATTGGTTGGCAGCGCGCGGCTTTTGTTCCTCAAAATATTTCCGGAAATAGAGTCGGTGGAGGCTCCATTAGTTCCCGGGCTAGGCAATTTAGCAAATATTTCGCCGGATACAAAACCTTGAAATCCAGGGACCGCAAAACAACCCTATCCGGGCCAGAGGGAAAAGCCGTTTCCCGCCGGCCCGCTTTGCGGCAGAATGGCGGGTAAGCCAGGCGTAACCATTAATAAAAATAGGGCAAAGACCCGGGGCGGGAGCAAAACCCGGGGTTGGAGAGTTACCAATATTCAGGAGTTGTCGCATGACCTCAGGAAAAATCGATCTTGCCGCTTTTCTCAATCAGCAGTACTTATGCGAGGCCTTGACCATCAAGGAAGTGCAAACCCTGTTGGACTACACCGAGCTGGTGAGCTACCAGAAGAACGACATCATCGCCGACATCGGCGAGGTCGGGCAGGCATTGTACTTCGTCATTACCGGCGAGGCGGTGCTGGTGTTTGGCGACGGTGGCTCGGAAACCGAGGTGGGCCGGATGAAAGAGGGCGAGTTGATCGGTGAAATGTCGTTTTTTGACCGCAAGCCCCGCTCCGTGCGCATGCGCGCCCTGCGCGACAACACGCAGCTGCTGAAGTTGCCGCGGGTGAAATACGATCGCCTGCGCATCGAACATCCCTTTATCGCGGTGAACCTGCTGGAGCATGCCATCGTCAGCCTGGACCACCTGTTTCGCCGGGTGACCACGGATGTGGCGACCTTCAGCCAGTATTTCTACGGACCGGGCAAGCGCTGAGGCTTATTGCGGTTTGTTTTCCAGGGGGACGCCCGAGTCCAGGCTGCCGTTCTGCTCGCTGCGGGTGCTGTGAAAGTAGGCGGCGACGTCCTCCATGTCCTGCTCGCTGAGCGGCGCCGCCATGCCGTTCATGATCGGGTCCTTGCGGGTGCCGGCCTGGAATGCTTTGAGCTGTTTGACGATGTACTGGGAGTGCTGCCCGGACAGCACCGGGTACAGGGGATTGCCGCTCTTGCCCCCCTTGCCGTGACAGACCTGGCAGGCGATGGCTTTGGTTTTACCGTCTTCGATGCTGCCGTTGGCCTGGGCCGGGCCGGTTGCGGCCAGGCCGGCCAGCGCCAGCAGGATTATCGGATTGATACGCAATACGTTTTTCATGTGCTAGCCTTGGAGTAAAGGGGCGCCGGCTCGAAGTTTGTTGGTTCTTTATTGGGATTTCGCTGGTCAATCGGCGCTTGATATCATGCTTTTCAAGGTAGAGCCGTGAAAGGCATGCGCATAACAGTAACCATGAAAGTTGCTCTTTGCAACTTCTAACAGGATATAAACTTAGTTGAACTCGCGACGTTTCAATTCCACCACGTTCATGCTCAGTGCCGCGCGTATTCACCAGGCGCCGGCCGATGAAGGCGCTGAAGTCGCTTTCGCCGGCCGCTCCAACGCGGGCAAATCCAGCGCGATCAACGCCTTGACCGGTCACAATAAGCTGGCCAAAACCAGCAAGACGCCGGGGCGCACCCAATTGTTGAATTTTTTTCTCTGGCAGGCCGGCCGCCGTCTGGTGGATCTGCCCGGGTACGGTTATGCCAAAGTGTCCGAGGAGATCAAGCAGGCATGGCACCGCCTGCTGGAGTCCTACTTCAGCAGCCGTGGCAGCCTGCGCGGCCTGGTGCTGGTCATGGATGTGCGCCATCCCTTCAAAGACAGCGATACCCAGATGCTGCTGTGGTGCCAGCGCTTTCAATTGCCGGTGCATGTGCTGTTGACCAAGGCGGACAAGCTTACGCATGGTAACAGCAAGGCCGCATTGCTCCAGGCCCAGCAATATCTCAAGCAGCAGGGCCTGCCGGCCACGGTGCAGCTGTACTCGGCGCAGACCGGCGCGGGCGTCGAGGAGCTGGAACGGCAGCTGCTCGAATGGTTGACATAAAAAAACCCCGGTAAGAAGGGGCGAACCGGGGTTGAACATACCCGGCCTAGGGATGCCGGGAGAAATTACCGCTCGAGGGGGGTGAGCGGGTAAGCGTAGGAGATATGCTTGCGGAGTTCGACGGGGCGACCGGGAAAAGGTTCAAGAAATTTTTCTGAAATGCGTTATTTTTTTTGCATGACATCCCGGCGACAAAGCGGGCCTGGCCAGGAAGTGAGCAGAGATGGCGCCGCCGGGTGGGATCAGTGTGCCTGATCCCAGTTTTCGCCGACGCCGGTATCCACCACCAGTGACACGCGCAACTGCGCGACGCTGCACATCAGGGCACTGACCCGGGGGCGCACGGCGTCCACCGCGTCGGCGGCCACTTCGAATACCAGCTCGTCATGCACCTGCATGATCATGCGCGCATCCACCTGTTCCTCACGCAGCCAGCGATCGGCGGCAAGCATGGCGAGTTTTATGATATCGGCGGCCGTACCTTGCATGGGGGCATTGATCGCGGTGCGCTCGGCGTACTGCCGCCGCTGCGGGTTGCGGGCATTGATCTCCGGCAGATACAGGCGGCGGCCGAACACCGTGGCGACATAGCCCTGGCTGCGCGCCTGCTCCCGGGTCTGGTCCATGAAGCGTTTCACTCCGGGGTAGCGGCTGAAGTACAGGTCGATGTACTGCTGCGCGGTGCCGCGGTCGATCGCCAGCTGTTTGCCCAGGCCGAAGGCCGACATGCCGTAGACCAGGCCGAAATTGATGGCCTTGGCGCTGCGCCGCTGCTCGTTGCTGACCTGCTCCAGCGGGATGCCGAATACTTCGGCGGCGGTGGCGCGGTGGATGTCGGCGCCGGCGGCGAAGGCCGCGAGCAGGCCCTCATCCTGCGACAGATGCGCCAGGATACGCAGCTCGATTTGCGAATAATCCGCTGCCAGGATGCGGTAGCCGGGCGCCGCGATGAAGGCCTGACGGATGCGCCGGCCAGTGTCGCTGCGCACCGGAATGTTCTGCAGATTGGGGTCCGAGGATGACAGGCGGCCGGTGGACGCTACCGCCTGATGGTAAGAGGTATGCACCCGGCCGCTGCGCGCGTTGACCTGTTCCGGCAGGCGGTCGGTGTAGGTCGATTTGAGTTTGCTCAGGCCGCGGTGGTCGAGGATGATCTGCGGCAGGGGGTAGGTTTCCGCCAGTTCCTGCAGCACGTTTTCCGCGGTCGACGGCTGTCCGGTAGGGGTTTTCTGCAGCACCGGCAGTTGCTGGCGCTCGTAGAGGATTTCCTGTATCTGCTTAGGCGAACCCAGATTGAATACCGCGCCGGCCTGGCGATAGGCTTCTTCCTCCAGTTGCTGCAACTGGCTGCTGATCTCCTCGCTCAGCCGTTGCAGCATCGGCACGTCGATCAGCACGCCGTTGCGTTCCATGCGCGACAACACCGGAATCAGCGGTACTTCGATCTGCTGATACAGGTCACGCAGCAGCGGTTCCTGCTGCAGGCGCGGCCACAACGCCTGGTGCAGGCGCAGTGTGACATCGGCGTCTTCCGCCGCGTAGCGGGTCGCGTCCGCCACGGCGACGGCGCTGAACGGAATCTGTTTGGCGCCCTTGCCGGTCACATCTTCATAGTGGATGGTTTGATACGACAGGTACTGCAGTGCCAGGGTATCCATGTCGTGGCGGCTGCCGGTGCTGTTGAGCACGTAGGACTGCAGCATGGTGTCATGGGCGATGCCGGCGAGGGTGATGCCGTAATTGGCCAGCACGTTCATATCGTACTTGAGATTCTGTCCCAGCAGCGGCCGTTGCCCGTCTTCCAGCAGTGGCCGCAATGCCGCCAGCACCGCTTCGCGTGACAGCTGCGCGGGCGCGCCGGCATAGTCGTGCGCCAGCGGTACATAGGCTGCCTCGCCGGCATTGATCGCGAACGACACGCCGACGATCTCTGCGTCCATGTAGCTGAGGCTGGTGGTTTCGGTGTCGAAGGCGAACAACGGCGCCTGGCGCAGGCGTTCGCACCAGCGATCGAACTCGCCGGCGTCGACTATCATCTGGTAGTTGGCGCTGGCGCTGGCGCCGCCGGCATCCGCTGCCGCGGGGCGCGCGCTGTCTTCCTCCTTGAGTTCGGCCAGCCAGCCCTTGAATTCCAGGCGGGTGAACAACTCCGCCAGCTTTTGTCGGTCCGGGGCCTGTAATTGCAGCTGGTCGGCGCTGAGCGGCAGCGGGATGCCGCAGTTGATCGTGACCAGCTGCCTGGCCAGCTGCAGGGTGGCGACGGCGGCGCGCAGATTTTCCCCGGCCTTGCCCTTGATGCTGTCGGCACTGGCCAGCAACTGATCGATGGTGCCGTGTTCCTGCAGCCACTTGCTGGCGGTTTTCGGTCCCACCTTGTCCACGCCGGGCACGTTGTCCGAGCTGTCGCCCATCAACGCCAGGTAGTCTATGATCTGCTCCGGGGTGACCCCGAATTTTTCCATCACGCCCTGCCGGTCGAGCCGGGTGTTGTTCATGGTGTTGATCAGTGAAATATGGTCATCGACCAGCTGCGCCATGTCCTTGTCNNTCCACCAGCTGCGCCATGTCCTTGTCGCCGGTGGAGATTACGATATGCATGCCAGCGCTTTCCGCTTGCCGTGCCAAAGTGCCGATGACGTCATCCGCTTCCACGCCGTCGATGATCAGCAAGGGGATCCCCATGGCGGCGATGACGTCGTGCAGCGGCTGCACCTGGCTGCGCAGCTCATCGGGCATCGGCGGGCGATGGGCCTTGTATTGTTCATAGAGCTGGTGGCGGAAAGTTTTGCCTTTGGCGTCGAATACCACGGCCATCCGATCCGGTGCCTTTTCCTTGAGCAGGCGGCGCAGCATGTTGATCACGCCGTAAATGGCGCCGGTGGCCTGACCCTCACGGGTGCTCAGGGCGGGCAGGGCATGAAACGCCCGGTATAGATAGGACGAACCGTCGACCAGAATCAGTGTTTTCGTTTCGGACATGGTTGTATTCAGCCAAATAGTGCATGGGCGCGGGCCAGCAGGCATACCGTGCCGGGCGCAACGTGCGTCCAGCGACCCGCAGGCAGACGATGTCTGCCCGCCGCTGGTTCGGCCACCCGGCAACGTCGCCGGTGGACGCGGTGCGGATATTGTACCGCAGGCGTAATGGGTTATTATCGTTGAAAACCGGTTACAATGAACGCAGGAATTCCGACGGGGAACCATGGTACTGGTCGGGGCGACGGCGTCAATCCGGAATGGTTGTTATCAAATCAATGTTATCAAAATTAACGTCAAGGGGCGGCGGCGATGTGGCGTAATACAGTGTGGCTTCTGGGCGTGTTGGCAACGCAGCTGGCATTGGCCGCGGATCCGGCGGGGAACGGCGAGCCGCCATTGTTTGAGGAGACGCCTGCCGCGCCCGGCGAAGAGTCCTTGATGGAGGGCGAAACGGTCTTCATCGGCGATGATGAGCAGGAGGTCGTCAAGGAGTACAAGGCGGGAGGCAGCGTCTGGATGATAGAGGTGCGACCGACCAAGGGGCGGCCGTATTACCTTATTGATGGCGATGGCGACGGTCGTTTCGAATCCCGGCGCAGTGAGCTGGGTCCGCAATTCCGTGTGCCGACCTGGGTGATCAAACGCTGGTAGGCGCCGCGTGAGCAGGCGACGGCATTGTCGCGTGGCCGGCAACGCCCCATGGAACGGCGGGCATTGGCGGCGTTTTCTAAGTATTCATTATTTGATTTTATGCCTTGTTTAGAGCGGTTCTTTATATGCCGCCTTTATTTTCTTCCCAGCCTTGACAGTGCGCATGTGAAGTGGCATAAAGCCACAACCTGCGCGCGGTGCACGTTTGGGTTATGTTAAGTGCGTGTAAGGATTGGGGGGGTTGTACGAGAATAACTCCTACAAAAATGTCGAACATACCGTTGATCTCGACAGCAATCGAAGGCAGCGGTGGCTTTGTGTAAAACTGACGGAGGATTAAATATGAAATTACGTTGGATCGCGGTTCCTGCTGCAGCAGCAATGATCATGGCCGGTCAAGCCAATGCCGCCATGGACAAGGACGCGGCTCTGGAGCTGGCCAAGAAGAGCGGTTGCCTGGCCTGCCACAGCATCGAAAAGAAAGTCGTGGGTCCCGCTTGGCAGGATGTTGCCAACAAGTACAAAGGTCAGGACGAGAAAGCCCGTCTGGTCGCCAAAGTCAAGGCCGGTGGCAAGGGCGTATGGGGCGAAGTTCCGATGCCTCCGTACTCTCCCCGCGTAGCTGATGCGGACATCGAAGGCCTGGTAGAATTCGTACTGTCTCTGGCCAAATAATGTAAGTCAGCAACGACAGTAGCACGAAAAAAAAGCCGGCCCCTGGGCCGGCTTTTTTGTTGGCAGTTATGCACATTATCGTCCGCGGGAGAATTACTGGATGTTAGAATGGAATCTTTAGAATAGTTTTTGGATAGTCTCGTATCTGTATGATTTATAATAATAATTGCATTTTTTCCGGAGTGTGTCCAAGACCGGATTATGTCTCAAAGCCCGTGGCGGGCGTGGTACGCCATTTCATCCACACAGTTATCCACAGCTTGTCAGCCGCCGCGGGAGCCCCATCCCTATGAATGTTTTCTGGAACGCCGTTGCGCAACAAATCAGCCGTCAGACGGGCAGTGATTGCGTAGTGCGCGACTGGCGCGCCATCGGCGGTGGCAGTATCAATGAAAGTTTCGTAGTCCAGACTGCGCAACAGCGCTATTTCGTCAAACGCAATGCTGCGGCTTACGCCGATATGTTTGCCGCTGAATTCGCCGGCCTGCAGGAGATTGCCCGCTCCCATAGCCTGCGGGTGCCGCAAGCGCTGGCCCATGGCCAGGCGGGAGAATACGCCTACCTTGTTCTTGAGTATCTGCCCTTAGGCGGCAAGTCGGGCGTCCAGGGGGCGGTGCTGCTGGGGCAGCAGCTGGCGGCGATGCATAAAGTAACGCAAGCGCAATTCGGCTGGTTTCGCGATAACACCATCGGTTCCACGCCGCAACCCAATGCGCCCTGTGGCGACTGGCCGGAGTTCTGGCGGGAGCGGCGCCTGTTGTTTCAGCTGTCCTTGCTGCGGGCCAACGGTTATGCTCGCGGCATGGAGCGGGAAATCGAACGCCTGGCGGAACGGCTGCCGGCGCTGTTCGTCGACTATCGTCCACTGCCCAGCCTGCTGCATGGCGATCTGTGGTCGGGCAACTATGGCATGGCGGGGGATCAGCCGGTAATTTTCGACCCCGCGGTGTACTACGGCGACCGCGAAGCGGATATCGCCATGACCGAATTGTTTGGCGGTTTCGCCGCGGATTTCTATCGCGCCTACAATGCAGCCTATCCCTTACATGATGGCTATGCGCTGCGCAAAACGTTATACAATCTTTACCATATCATGAACCATGTCAACCTGTTCGGCGGCGGCTATCTCGGACAAGCCAAGGCCATGGTCGGCGAACTGTTGAGCGAACTTGCATAGGGTTGGAAAGCGGTGAATTCTGAATTGGCGTTAGTCAAAAGGAAGTGGCGGCTGCCGGCCTGCCGGGCGGGATTGCTGCTGGCGGCCTTGAGCTGGCCGGCGTTGCCGCTGCTGGCCGCGCCGTATATGGCTTATGATCCGCGCGCGGCAGCCATGGGCGGAGCCACCGTGGCGCTGCCCAGCCGCTACGCACCGATGCAGAATATCGCCCTGGCCGGTCGCGGCGAGGAGCTGGTGGACTGGCACTTTGCGACGCCGCTGCTGGGGCGGCATGACGCCGAGCTCAACGACTTTCGCAATCACCTGCAGGCTTACCAGCGCGATCTGGATCGCAACCGCCTGCTGGCAATGGACGGTGATCGGTCAACACAGCACAGTTTCGCCGCGCTGACGGTGACGGTGCCCAGCGATATCTTCGGCGGTGGCGTCTATCTGCTGCGCGAGCAGTACAGCGGACTGCGCACCGTGATCGATACCGGGGATTTGCAGGGCAATTCGGTGGTGGAAAAACGCGGCATACGCATTACCGAAAACGGCTTCGGGGTCGCCCAGTATCAAAAATCACTGTTGGGTCTGGTGGACAACGTCGTTGTCGGCTTCATGCCCAAGCTGATTACCGCACACACGGTTCTGGCACGCGAACCGGTGGCTTCTGCTTCCACTTCGGTGGGATTTAATGATTCGACCGGCCATGGCGCGTTCAATGTCGATGCCGGTCTGCTGCGGGAGCTAAGCCGTTTCACCGCATTTGGCATGGTAGCGCGCAATGTCCTGCCGATGAAATTCGCTTATTCCCGGGGCAGCGACGAGCAGGCGGTGTTCAATCCCCAGGTCCGTGCCGGCGTCGCTTACGAGCGGCGGGACCGGGCGGTGGCGCTGGATATCGATCTGACCAGCAATCCGGATATCGCATTTACAGGCCGCAGCCGCTTTGTCGCCGTCGGCGGCGAGCTTACCTTCGGTGAATTGGTCAGCGTGCGCGCGGGCGTCCGCCTCAATATGCTGGGTGATCAGGAGGTGGTGTTTACCGGCGGCGGTGGTATCGGCGTCAATGGGCAGCGTCTTGATCTGGCTGTGGAACGCAGCGACATCGGCTCCGGCCTGATCGCCCACCTGAATCTGGAATTCTGAGGGCGCTGGCGCGCAGGCGATGCCGCCCCGCGGCTTCAGAAGGTCATGGCCCAGCCGACGTTGAACAGGGCGGAGCGCGGTACGGTCTTGCGTTTGCCGTTGTCATCGTAGCTGACTTCATCCAGCCCGTAGGCGATGTCGAAATTGAGCGTCATCCAGGTGAATCCCAGGCCGGCATAACTCTGCTGCGAACCCGCCAGATTGGTGCGGTAGCCCACGCGCACACCGGGAATGTAGAAGTGGCTGGCGGCATAGGAGGCGCTGATTGTCGCCCACTGGAATTCCTGGCCGAATGGATCGTCTGCCGCGTTGACGTCCAGCGACGCACCCACGACCCAGTTGGTGCTGAGGGTGTACATCGCGCCTTCGAGGCGCAGCTGCGGTTTCATTTCGTAGACAGAATCGCTCTGCAACTTTCGGTAGACCGCGCCGTTGGTGTCGTAGTTAACCACGCCCAGGGAGTCCGTCAAGTCCGCCGTGGGGTATTTGAAGCTCGGTTTATTGATGTTGTCGATGCTGGCGCCGGCGCGGTAGTGATCGGCCACCCACAGCAGACCCAGGTCCAGGCCGAGGCCGCTGGATTCCTGGAAATTATTGCCTTTCTGGTCATTATAGGTGTTTTGCGAGTTGGCGTTGTTCATGTCCGCCAGACGCTGCGCGTACTGCGCCAGTTTTACCTGGTAATATTTGGCGCGCACCCCGGTGAACAGATTGCCTTTGGCGTGATTCATCGAGATCCAGCTGTAGCCCAGGGATAATTCGCCGATGCCGGCGCCCCGTACCCGCAGGGTGCTATCGCTCTTTATCATGTCGTAGAGCAGATCGGCGGTGGTGCTGTTGCCGTTGATGTAATTGGTCAGCACCGTTTCCAGATTGGCGGATTGCTCCAGATAGGCGCCGCTCAGGTCGGGAATGCCGTCCGCCAGGAAATCCATGAAGCCGGCCACGCTGTAGTTGGCGTCCAGAGTAAAACTGCCGCCCAGACCCCGATGGCTGACCACGAACGGCATCACCGGCAGATGGCCGGAGGCGAATCCCTTGAAGTAGCCATCATCCTCGATTTTCTGCTGCAGATTGTTCAAGGGCGCGATGACGGTGCTGTTGATCATGGCGGCGATATCGTTGTGCACTTGAGTGCGATAAGCCGGGTCCAGCAGATATTGCGTGGTGTTGACGTTCTGCTGCACCCAGGTTTCCAGGCTGGCGGACTGCTGATTGATCAGGGTGTCGGTGGTGTTGTCGATTTCGTTGTACAAATCGGTGACATCACCGAATTCATATCCCGCGCCCAGGGAGCTGAGAATGCCGAAGCGATAGCGGCTCTTTTCCGCCAGCAGGGCGGAGGCGCCGGCCGCCGGGTTGGTAACTTCCGACATGATGGACTGGTTGTTGCTGATCGCGCCATAAATAAGGTTCGGGCCCGGCGGGTGGTAAATCGGCGTGGCGAAACTGGTGCCTGAAGCCAGCATGGCCATAACAATGCTGAGGCTGGACTTTTTCATAGCGTATTCTCCAGTAAGTATTGCGTGTGTATTTTGCGTAAGCCGGGACTGGGCGGCCCGATACGGGCCAGGATCGCAATTCAGTATAAAATAATATAGTCCATCGGCGGGCTTAGGTATTTCTTTAGCGGGTTCGCCGGCCCGTTCACGGCAGCATAGCAGGGCTCAGCCGGCCATTTCCGTGAAAATATTGTCATTTCCATCGCAGAAGGTAAAATGTGAGCCAACAAGCTGCGACGCAGGGCGGAGCCACGGGTGCGCAAGGGAAATGGTTGGCGGACAATCGCCGGCGGTATCGACCGGCTGAACGAAGCCGTGGGCAAGGCCATGGGCTGGCTGCTATTGGTCATGGTGGTGGTGGTGGTTTACGACGTGGCCATGCGCTTTTTCTTTCGCCAGGGCTCGGTGGCCCTGCAGGAGCTGGAGTGGCACCTGTTTGCCCTGGTCTTCCTCCTCGCCGCCGCTTACACACTCAAGCACGACGATCATGTGCGCGTGGATATTTTCTACCGCGGTAAAACGCTGACCAACCGGCATCGGGCGCTGATCGATCTGCTGGGTACTCTGGGCATGTTGTTACCGTTCTGCCTGCTGGTGATCTATACGTCCTATCCATTCGTGGCTAATGCTTATGTTTTTGCCGAAGGCTCGCCGGATCCCGGCGGTCTGCCGTATCGCTTCCTGCTGAAAGCCACCATTCCTCTGGGCTTTGCCCTGCTGTTGCTGCAGGGGCTGGTGATGGTGGTGCGCGCGATTGCGGTGTTGCGTGGCGATGCTATCGACAACGAGGGGCGCTGATGGAGTTCTGGGCTCTGGTCATGCTGCTGATGGTCATTGTGCTGCTGATGGCCGGTTACCCCGTGGCCTTCACCCTAGGGTCGATCGCGATGCTGTTCGGCGTGATATTTCTCGACTGGCGCTTTTTCGACCTGTTGCCGCTGCGTATCTGGGGCATCATGACCAACTTCACTCTGCTGGCGGTGCCGCTGTTCATTCTTATGGGCGTGGTGCTGGAAAAAAGCGGCCTGGCCGAGGAACTGCTGGAAACCATGGGCGGCCTGTTCGGTCGCCTGCGCGGCGGGCTGGCGGTTTCCATTGTCGCCGTTGGAGCCTTGCTGGCCGCCACCACCGGGGTCGTCGGCGCCACGGTGGTTACCATGGGCATCATCGCCCTGCCGGCCATGCTCAAACACCGCTACCAGCCGGAGCTGGCCACCGGTACCATCGCCGCCGCCGGTACCCTGGGCCAGATTATTCCGCCGAGTATTATCCTGGTGCTGCTGGGTGACGTTATGGGTGTGCCGGTGGGCAGGCTGTTCATGGGCGCGGTGGTGCCGGGTTTCCTGCTGGTGCTGCTGTTTATCGTCTATCTGATGGGCATCGCCTGGCTACGCCCCCAGCTGGCGCCGGCCCTGGCCCCGCAGTCTGCCGCCGGAGGAATAGATGGACGGCTGGTGCTGCGCAGCCTGCTGCCGCCGGTGTTGCTGGTGGTGACGGTGCTGGGAACGATCTTCTTTGGCATTGCCTCGCCGACCGAATCAGCGGCCTTTGGATCGGCGGCGGCATTGCTGCTGGCGCTGGTGCGGCGCAAACTCAATCGCGAAAATCTGCGCCTGTCGCTGCAGCAGACCACGCGCCTGACCAGTATGGTATTCGTCATTCTCATTGGTGCCACCGCTTTCGGCCTGGTGTTTCGCGGCATGGGCGGAGATCGTCTGGTGCATGAAATTATGACCGGCCTGCCGGGCGGACAATGGGGTTTCCTGGCGGTGAGCATGCTGGTGCTGTTCGTGCTGGGGTTCTTTCTCGATTTTCTCGAAATCTGCTTTATCGCGGTGCCGATATTCGCGCCCATCGCCCAGCATTTGGGAGTCGATCTGTTGTGGTTCGCCGTGCTGATCGCTGTCAACCTGCAAACCTCCTTTCTCACCCCGCCCTTCGGCTTTTCTCTGTTCTATCTGAAGGCCGCCGCGCCGGCGGAAATCGGCTGTAATCAAATTTACCGCGGTATCATTCCCTTCGTCCTAATTCAGCTGGTGGTGTTGCTGCTGGTGCTGTCATTGCCGCAACTCGCTTCCTGGTTGCCGGATTACATGGACGCGTTGCACAAGTAAGTGGTCGTGTCCGCGCGCCGGCCGTTACCGCCATCTATGACGTGATTTATTGTTACGTCGCAAAAATTAACAATCACATTGTTCTCTTCTAGAGATCATCGCCGATATATGCAAGTGTGAGTGATGTTATATGCTCGCGATGAGCTGTCTGTGATTTTTATAGAAGTCTGCAAAGTACCAACTATGAGCGTACAACAGATCAATCTCTTTCAGCCGATGTTCCGGCGAGAGAAGAAGATGTTTACCTTTGCCGCGCTGCGCCAGGTCAGCCTGATCCTGGTGCTGGCGTTTCTCGCGGTTTCCATCTACGGGGTGGCGAGTAACTATCGCCTGGGCGGCCGAATTGCGGCGCAGCAGCGCGCGCAGGCGGAAAAGCAGGCGGCGCTGTCGGCTGTGGAAATCAAGCAGGTCGGACATGACGAGGCGCTGTCCGCGGAAGAAGAATTGAGTATGGTGCGCAATGAGTATCAGGCCAGGCAAGCGCTGGCGCAGCTCATGGGTGCGCAGGACAGGCTACACGTCTATGGCTTTTCGGCCTACCTGGCGGCGTTTTCCCAGAAGATGCTGCCGGGCATGTGGCTGACCCGGTTTAGTGTAAGTGGCGATGGCAGCGGCCTGGAGCTGCGCGGCGGTACCATGGAACCGGCGTTGCTGCCGGAATTCGTACAGTCCTTGCACGATGTGCCGGCGCTGGCGGAAATGCAGTTTCGCCTGCTGCAGATGGAACGGGAAGACAGCGGTTCCCGCTGGCTGGAGTTCGTGCTCAATACGGCAAATTCACCTTTGGAATATCGCAATCCATGATAGATGCGAAATTCATGGCAGCACTGGCTGAACGCTTCGATGCGTTGACAATCCGTGAGCGGTTGCTGGTGGCGGTCAGTGTCATTGCTGTTGGTTACACAGCCTGGAACAGCCTGGTACTGTCACCACTCCATGTCAGGCACCAGGCTCTGGATCGCCAGCTGGCGGCAGTCAGCCGGCAGCTGACGGAGACGGAGCAGGAACTGCGGCGCAAGACTCGTGCCGGTGATGAAGGCCAGGGCGGGCTGATTCAAGGGGAGATCAATCATTTGCGCCAGGCGATGGCGGAGCTGGACCAGCAGCAATCGGCTGCGATCATCGGCTTCGTACGGCCGCGGGAAATGGTGGCAATGCTCAAGGATCTGATTGGCAAGCTGCCGGAGTTGAAATTGATCAGAATCCAGAGTTTTCCCGCCCGGCCCCTGTATGCGGCTGACGGTGACAAACGCCCTCCCGTTGCTTTCGAGCACGCGGTGCGTATCGAATTTGAGGGTGATTATTTCGGGGCACTGAAATATTTTCGTAAGCTGGAGGCGATGCCGCGGCGCTTTTACTGGGATTTTGCCGGCTATGAGGTGAAAACCTATCCCCTGGCGCGCATCCAGGTGGTAATTCATACCTTGAGTACCAGCGATGCCTGGCTGGGCGTGTGAGGTCAAAGTCGGCCTGCTGTTTAGCCTGCTGCTGGTGCAGCCGGTGTGGGCGCTGACTGATCCGACCCGGCCGCCGCTCCATGGGAGTGTTGCCGGCGTCGCCCGGGCACCGGACGCGTCGACGCCGGCCTGGGCGTTGACCGCTATTCTGGTGGCGGACGGACGGCGGGTGGCAGTGATCAACGGCATGGCGGTCAGCGCCGGCGACCAGGTGTCCGGGGCGCGGGTGTTGCGGGTGGAGGCGGCAGCGGTGGTGCTCAATCGCGATGGCAGAAACTTCGAGTTGCAACTGGCACAAAGCATAAAAATCAAGTCCGCGCTACCGGCGGGGGAAGGCCACAAATGATCAAGCAATTAATGGTGCGAACCGGCGGTCTGGCCGCGGTGCTGGTGTTGGCCGGGTGTTCAGGCGCAACGCAACGTGATCCCTATGATACTGGTTTCGTCAACAGGGCCGTGCAGGCCAGTGGTGAACAGGTCGCCAACAGTGAGCGGAATATGCCGGTGGGGGTTGTGCCGCCCCAGTCAGGAGCGGCCACAGTGGCCCGGACGGCGGTCGATGAGCCGCGTTTCGATGTAACGGTAAAAGACGCGCCGGCGGCGGCGTTCTTCATGAGCCTGGTCAAAGATACGCCGTACAACATGGTGGTCCATCCAGGGGTGAGTGGCAGCATATCCCTGGCCTTGCGCCGTGTGACGGTCGCCGAAGTCATGGAGACCATGAGCAGCGTTTACGGTTATGACTACCGGCGCACCGCCAGTGGATTTGAAGTGCTGCAGTCCGACTTGCGGGCGCGTATTTTCAAAGTCGACTACCTGAACCTGACCCGTCACGGCGAATCTCAGATCAGCGTGAGTTCCGGGCAGATGTCCACAGCCAGCGGCGCCACGGCGGATCAAGGTGAATCCGGGGCGGCCGCCCGTCAGGCAGACCGGCATGCCAGTGTTTCCGGCAGCCGGGTGGACACGATTTCCCAGGCGGACTTCTGGGCGGAGCTGCGCGCCGCGCTGACTCTGCTGATCGGCGATGCCGCGGGGCGCAAGGTGGTGGTGAATCCCCAGTCAGGAATAGTCATTGTGCGCGCCATGCCGGCGGAGCTGCGTTTGGTGGAAGATTATCTGGGTTCGATGCAGAAAATCATCAACCGTCAGGTGGTGCTGGAAGCGAAAATCATCGAGGTCACGCTCAACGACGGTTTTCAAACCGGTATAAACTGGGCGGCGCTGGGCAAGTCGGCGGAGCATCGCGCCCTGGCCGGGCAGACGGGCGGCGGTTCGGTGTTTGACGGTGCCGGTTACAGTGAGACCCGCGGTAACTCCGGTGTGCTGGACCCATCCGCGCTGAACATGGTGCAGGGCACCAGCGCTTCCGCTTTTGGCGGCATGTTCTCCCTGGCGGTGCAGGCCGGGGATTTCACCGCGTTCATCGAAATGCTGCAAGGTCAGGGCGAGGTCCATGTTCTGTCCAGTCCGCGCATCGCCACGGTCAACAACCAGAAGGCGGTGATCAAGGTCGGCCAGGATGAATTTTTTGTCACCGATGTCAGTACCCAATCAAATACCGCGGCGGCAGGCGCCGCGCTGACGCAAAGCGTCAATGTGGCGCTGACCCCGTTTTTCTCCGGCGTGGCTCTGGATGTAATTCCCCAGATCGGCGACGACGACACGGTCACTCTGCACATACACCCTTCGGTGAGCGAAGTTCGCGAGAAAATCAAGCAGGTCAATGTAACGGCCGAAGAACAGCTCACCGTACCCCTGGCCTTGAGCACCATACGTGAATCCGACACCATCGTGCGGGCGCGAAGCGGCCAGGTAGTGGTGGTCGGTGGCTTGATGCAAAATGAGGTGCGTGACAGTGTCGTCAGCGTGCCGTTTTTCGGCTCGCTGCCGGTGGTGGGGCAGTTGTTTCGCCATACCAAACGTACAGCGGTGAAAAGCGAGCTGGTGTTGCTGTTACGGCCGGTGGTGGTCGGTGTGGATAGCGGCTGGAGCGATTTATGGCGCAGTCAGGTCGAAGCCGGCGGCGGCCTGTTGCAGACACCGGAAAGATAGCATGTCGCTGTGTCGATCTGAGGCTGGCTTAAGCGCGTTGCGGCAGATGGTCTTTATCCTTGCGGCAGGTGCGCCATGAGCCAGACGCAACGTATACGCATCGGCGATTTGCTGGTCAAGCACCGCCTGATCTCGGAAGCGCAATTGCAGCTTGCTCTGGAGCAGCAGAAGAAAACCGGGCGCAAGCTGGGTTGGGTGCTGATCGAAAATGGCTATGTCACCGAGGATGAGCTGCTGCAGTTGCTGGCAACCCAGCTACAAATTCCCTTCGTTCCCCTTGCCAGCTATGAACTGAACGCGGATACCTGCCGTTTGCTGCCGGAAACGCTGGCCAGACGCCATCGCGCCCTGCCCCTGGCTGAGGACGATCAGGGGCTGCTGGTGGCCATGGCGGACCCCACCAATATATTCGCCTATGACGAATTGCAGCGCATTCTCAAGCGCCCTTTTCGCTTAGCGGTGGTTAAGGAGGGTGAGCTGCTGCAGGCGATAGACCATATTTACCAGAGCAGCGCGGCGGTGCAGTCGCTGGCAATAGAGCTGGGCGAGGAATTGTCGGACAAGGCCTTCGATCTGGACGCATTGCACGCTGGCGGCGGCCAGTCGGATGCGCCGGTGGTGCGGCTGCTGGAAACGCTGCTCAAGGACGCGCTGGCGGCGGGTGCATCGGATATTCATATCGAACCGGGCGAAGACGTCTTGCGTATCCGCAAACGCATCGACGGTGTATTGCATGAGCAGGTGGTGGACCAGAAGCACATCGCGACTGCCTTGGTGTCCCGGGTAAAACTGATGGGCGGTCTGGATATATCGGAAAAGCGGCTGCCGCAGGACG
>DKAS01000032.1 GCA_002448875.1 Proteobacteria bacterium UBA6920
GCCCCAGCCCAACCACCAGCAAACCGGTGATGGCACCGCCACGAAAGGCAATGGCGTGGGCCGCGTTAAGGCTTTGCTTGGCGGCTTCCGTAGTCCGCACATTGGCGCGGACGGAAACGTTCATGCCGATGAATCCGGCCAGACCAGACAGTATGGATCCCACCGCAAATCCCACCGCGGTCAGGGCCCCGAGAACGATGTAGAGCAGAACGAATAGAATGATGCCGACCACGCCGATGGTTTTATATTGCCGTCGCAGATAAGCTGAAGCGCCGACCTGTATCGAATTGGCAATGGACTGCATGGCCTTGTCGCCTGCAGGCTTCGCATTGATCCAGTAAATCGATAAACCGCCATACGCCAGTGCCATCACTGCACAAAACAGAACGAGCTCCATCCCCATGACCATAAGTACGTACCTCGCTTTTTATCAGTATCTGCCACGTCAGCCTTGGCCCACGTTTCTTAGATCATTCTTAATTCAAGGGCGGTTGGCATTCCTGGCGAGTCTAGCACCGCGTTTTGGCAGGCGCAGCAAACCCCGTCGCTAAATATTTTGATGCCCGGAGTAGTCTATAAGAGTGGTTTGTGGCCATATTGGAACCCTTAATCAGGCCCACGATGGCCGTTCGCGATGCGGAGCCGTCCAGCCACCGCCCTTTATCCTAAAATATTATATGTATATCGCACCTTTTTTCCCGATTCCCCGCCATTGAGTGTATTCAGGCGAAGACAATTTGTTAGAATTCCCCTGTAACATGCGTACCGGCCGCGAGGAGCGGCTTTTCGGGGCTTACGGGGCTAGACAGGGGGAAGAATGGGCAGCACAGCAGAGCAGCCGACGGACGCGGAAGAGAATCCGTTGGCCAAGTTGCGCGCCTGGCAGCGGTTCCATGTTCGCCTCACCGGCCTGTACGGCGGCACGGTGTTGCTTTGCCTGCTGCTGATCGGCCTGATCTTCTATAAATCCGGGGTGGACGCTGAAATTCAGGGGCTGCAGCAACGGCTGCTGGCCATGGTGACCAGCCTGGCATCCTCCATCGATGGTGAACGGCTGACCCGGATTCCCCTGGAAGCAACCGATCCCACTGCATTCCACCTGGCCATCAGGGAACGCTTCGCGGAAGTGGCCAAACTGGATCCCGACGTGGAATCCATCTATGTCCTTCGACCCACGCGCGAACCCACCAAGCTGCGCTTTCTCGTCGATTATGTTAAGACCGGTGAAGCCGGCAAACCCGGCGAGGAATACGACGCTACCGACATACCGGTGATGATCAAGGGCTTCTCTGCGCCTGCCGTAGAGCAGGAACCCTATACCGACGAATTCGGCACTACCCTGTCCGGTTATGCGCCGATTTTCGATAGCGCCGGCAAAAGCATTGGCATCGTCGGCGCCGACGTACAAGCCACCCGGCTGCAGCTGCTGGAACGACAGGTGCGCCAGGTCGTATTGCTCGTTTTCGGCATCGCCGTACTGCTGGTCGGGCTGGTATCCCTGGCCGTGGCGCACAGTGTGCGCACGCCGCTAACCCGCATCATCAACGCTACCGCCGCCGTCGCCCGCGGTAATTACAACACCCTCATCGATCTGCCGCGCAAAGACGAATTTGGCCTGATGGGGCAGCATTTCAACAGCATGGTTGCCGGACTGAAGGACCGCGAGTTCATTCGCGAAACCTTTGGCCGCTATGTCAGCCCGGAAGTCGCCAACGCCGTACTCAACACCGACAAGATGCCGCAGCTGGGTGGCGAGGAGCGAGTGGTCAGCGTACTGTTCAGTGATCTGCGCGGCTATTCCACCCTGGCCGAACGCCTGCCGCCGGTGGCGGTGGTGGAAATGATGAACCAGTACCTCACTGAAATGCACGCGCTCATCGACAAGTACCACGGCTGCGTCATCGAATTCATGGGTGATGCCATCCTGGCCGTGTTCGGCGCGCCCTATTACCAGCCGGATCATTCGGAAAACGCGCTGCGCTGCGCCATGGAAATGCGCGACCATCTGGTCGAGCTCAATGAGAAATGGAGTCACTCCGGCCTGGCCCGCTATTGGAAGGGCAAGGAGCTCGATCGCTGGGGCGCGCGCATCGGCATCCATACCGGGCCGGTGGTGGCCGGTAACGTTGGCAGCCCGACGCGCTTTAAATACACGGTGATCGGTGATACGGTCAACGTCGCCTCCCGTCTGGAAACCCTGAACAAGGAACTAAACACCGATATCCTGCTCAGTGACGACGTCTACGCCCACCTGCCGGAAGACTTGTTGCTGCATATCAAGTCCCGGGGCCCCCACCAGGTAAAAGGTCGGGAACAATCGGTCAACGTCTACTCCGTGGAACCCCTCCACGGCGCAAAAATCATCAAGTTCTCCAAGTAACTCCCCCGAATCTCTGATTCAACCCGTGATTCACCGGCAAAACGGTGAATCACGGGCACAAGTTTTCAGCCTATTTCAATTTGTTTTATTGAGCTGGTGGACTACACCGTCTACCACTTCACCGAAAAGGAAGAATCACAGAACCTATCGACTATACGGGTATTGTCACTCGAAAAAGGGAACACGAAATGTTCGTCCATAAAGTGAAGGCGTACAAGACCTAGACCGACAAGGGACAGGTTATATGCACTGTGGCCGACGTCGGAGGTACCGCCGTACGCTGGCTGCGGGAACACATTCTAGGCGTGGACAGGAATACGAAGCCACCCTGAAAGCCAACGGCGTCACCTGACACCCAGGGTTATATATAAGGGAAGGGAGGCCATGGATTTGGCCTTTTCTTGTACTCTTAGGACATCCACAACATCTTCAGGAGTAATGTTAGGACACCCACCGATCCGTAACCCTGTCATATTCCTCATACATTATATTGTTATGACACCCACGCAATATTTTCTCAATGGTATTGGATGGCAATACCCCTACCGCTCCACGAGTAAATTCTTTATGTAACCCGTCACATTTTTAACCTCCCATTTCCCTTTTCTTAGTATCAATTTCCATAATCTTATCTAGTTCAAGCACCACAGACTCCAGAGCAATAATCATTTCCTATTGTTTTGATTGAATTATTTTTATTTCTCACAATATTTTCATGACTTTCACCCAATTTACCTTCTATTTCAGAATAAAATCTTTGTTAAAGATTTAAACCCGAATAGACGACAATTTCCCTAAGTTACTTAACTGAGTATTTTACTAAGTAATCACCTATTCAACATATAAGAAAGCATCCACCACAGGAGATCGTAACATGCCTTTATTTACCTGGAGCAACGAGTACAGTGTCGGCGTTGGCAGCATGGACAGCCACCACAAAACCCTATTTGATATCATGAATAAACTGCATGACGCCATGAAGCAGGGCCAAGCGGAAGATCGCATTGCCGCAACCATTCGCGAGCTGGTGGACTACACGGTGTACCACTTCGGCGAAGAAGAAAAAATCATGGAACGGATCAATTATGTCGGTATCGCCGCGCAGAAAAGAGAGCACGAAACCTTCGTCAGCAAGATGAACGAATACAAGGAAAAGGCGGAAAAAGGCAAGGCGATCTTTACCGTGGCGGAAGTGGCCGACACCTCCGTCAAGTGGCTGCGAGAACACATTCTTGGCATGGACAAGAAATACGAAGCCACCATGAAAGCCAACGGCATTAAATAAGTAGATAAAGTCACGACACTGTTTGGGTGCGCTCCGGCGCACCCTTTTTTTTTGCCGTTGGCAGCACAATTTGGCATCTACGGTAACTTTTACCATTGGTGAACCGCGCCCTAAGTGCTATTCAATGGGTGCCCCTGATTTCGGCAGGGTTGTCCCTGATTTCGCCGCCTCCTACCGCCTCAATCACAAAACGCAATAACTATCTACTAAATTTTCCCAGCGATCGACCGACATCAAGGTATAGAGAACTCGCCTCTGAGTGAGGACACTCGCCTGGCTTCCCTGCTCCGACAAAAGGCCCATAGTATGGAAAAACTTCAATTATCGTTATTGCTGGTTAGTTTAGGACTGGCGACAAGTGCCGATGCCCGATCGGTCATCAGCCTGACTGGGGGAGTAGAAACCGAGCTGTATTCCGAGGAGGCCTACAGCGGCGAACAGCAGGTCGGTATCCGCCTGGCGACGGTAGAGGTGGCAATAGACGCAAAAATAAATGAGTCAGTAAACTCCCATTTGCTTTGGCTCTACGAAGAAGGAAATAGCAGCGATGAATTTCCCGTTATGGATGAAGGCACGATCTCCCTCCGCATGGGTAGTCATTCCTCTCTTACGGTCGGCAAACAATATGTACCCTTTGGCGTCTTCAGTACCAGCCTGGTTTCCGATCCGCTGACCTTGCAGTTGGGGGAAACCAATGAAGTCGCGCTGCTGTACGACTTCGCTTCCGGCATTTTCAACTCAGCCCTGTATGTATTCAATGGCACCAGCGCCACCAACAGCACCCTCGCCCAGGGCAACGATACCGATCTGGGATATGGCGTGAGTCTCGCCTTGGAAGCTGAAGACTCCTACAGTCTCCGTCTGGGCTATCTTAGCAATATCGCTGATACCGATGCCCTGCAAAGCCTGAGCGGATCAAATGTAGCTGATTTTGTTGCCGGGTTTGCCATCAGCGCCAACGTTCATTTAGGTCCGGTTACTATTACAGCGGAACATATATCGGCACTGGACCCGTTCGTCAATGGCGACCTTGGAGGTGATGTACCGGCTGACTCCACACCCGCGGCAAGTTTGATGGATCTGAGCTACCAAATATCCGAGCACCATGCCCTAGGCGTAAGCTATCAATCGACAAGTGATGCCCTGTTCCTGGGCCTGCCTGCCAGCGCTTACGGTATTTCATTGTCCCTGGGAGTGGCCGATAGCACCAAGCTGTCATTTGAATTTGTCCAAGCGAACGACTATAGCGTGTCCGACGGCGGAACCGACCAGTCTGCCAGCCAATTCCTCATTCAGCTGGCAACGGAATTCTAGGGAACCTCTGATTTATTCGA
>DKAS01000111.1 GCA_002448875.1 Proteobacteria bacterium UBA6920
ATGCGCTGGCGCTGGCCGCCGGAAATGCCTATGCCCTTCTCCCCCACCAGGGTCTGGTAGCCCAGCGGATAGTTGATGACGAATTCATGGGCACCGGCCAGCCGCGCCGCTTCCACCACCGCCTGCATGTCCGGCGTGGGATCGCCGAGGGCGATATTCTCGGCGACGGTGCCGGCGAACAGAAAACTGTCCTGCAGCACGACGCCGATATTGCGGCGCAGCGACCCGAAATCCAGGCTGCGAATATCCTTGCCGTCTATCTTGCACTGCCCGGTTTTCGGCAGATTGAACCCCAGCACCATCTTGGCGATGGTGCTCTTGCCGCAGCCGCTGGGCCCCACCAGGGCGATGCGGGTGCCGGGCTTGATCGCCAGATCGAAATCTCTCATGACGAAGTTTTCCCGCTCGTTGGCCACGTAACTGAAATTGACCTTGTCAAATTCAATGGCGCCGCGGCAGGTGGTCAGCGTCGCCGGCAGCATACCCGCGTCGGCGGGTATTTCCTGTTCTGGACGCACCGCCAGGATCTCGCCGACACGATCGACGGAAACGCGGATTTCCGCGATCTGGTTCCATAAACCCACCAGCTGGTTGATCGGCGCAATCACCAGTCCGACCAGCATGTTGAAACCCATAAGCTCACCTATGCTCATTTGACCGGCAATGACCTGATTGGCCCCCAGCCAGAGAATGGCAATAGTTGAACTCAGCCCGACGAGCTTGTGCAGGCTGGTCGAGGTGAGATTCAGCTTGGACGCCTGATAGCTCTTCTTGACGTTTTCGACGAAGGCCGCTTCCCAGCGCGAGCGCGCCATGTATTCGTTGGCGGTGGCTTTCAACGCCTCGATGCCGTTGAGCGATTCGATCAGATGCGACTGGGTCTGAGTATTGGTGAGGAAAATGTCCTGGGCGATGGCTTTGATGCGCGGCGTATAAAACGCAGCCAGGCCGACGTAGACCGGAATGAACACCAGCACCAGCAGCGTCAGGGAGGGATTGTAAGCCATCATCATCAGCAGATAGACCACCACCATCAGGCTGTTGAGCAGCACAGTGACGGTGGAACTGGCGATGAATTCGCGGATACGGGAATTCTGCCCGAAGCGGCTGAGAATCTCCCCCTTATTGCGCTTGAGGAAAAATTCCATCGGCATGCTGAGCACATGCCGGTAAAACTCCGACATCATGCGCAGATCGATGCGCGCTGTGGTGTGCGCCAGCAGCAGGCTTTGCGCCGCGCCGGTCAGGGTGGAAAACACGGTAACCAGGGCCATGCCTACCAGCATCATATTGAGCAGGGTGACATCCTGGTGCACCACTACATTGTCGACGATGGTCTGCACGAACAGCGGCGACGCCAGCCCCAGCAGATTGATCGCCAGCGCCGCTATCATCGCCTCGCCGTAGTACTTCTTGAACGGCAGCATGTAGTTGATGAAATGGTGCAGCGGCTTCTTCGGCGGTTCGCGTTGCTCGAAAGCCATGGTCGGATCCAGGGCGATGACCACGCCGGCATCGCTGGCCACCGGCACACCGGCGACGTCGGCCTGGGTCCAGGAACGCAGGAACTCCGCGTGACCGAGCTTCAGCAAGCCGCTGGCGGGATCGGCGATCTGCACCTCCTTGCCGGTGATGCGATACAGCACCACGTAATGATAGCCCTCCCAGCCGATGATCGCCGGCAGCTTGACGTTGTTCAGCTCGCTGATTTTCAGCGCGTAGGCCTTGGCGTTGAATCCCAGGGTCTCCGCGCCGGTGATGATGGCCGGTGGCGTGATGTTGTCGCCCGACAGATTGGTCAATTCACGGATCTGTCCCAGGGTGAAGTCCTTCTGGTAGTGACGGCAGACCATGGTGATGCAGGCGGCGGCGCATTCCGACTCATGGGTCTGCAGCACCACGGGAAACTGCTTGATCTCCTTGCTCTTGTCGAGCCGGCGAAACTCCTCCTCGCTCACCGCGTCGGCCAGGTGAATGCGCTGATCTATGCCTTCGGCGCGCTGGCGGTAGGCCAGCTCCTGCTCTTCCATCGCCTTGAACCCGGCGACCCGCTGCCGCAGCTCCTCGAGAAAAGCGGGATTGAGTTCGCAAATACGCCGCACCGCTTCCTGCGGAATCACCAGCACCGTGACATCGCTGACCGCGTAGGCGGTATGCGGCTGCACCCCCGAACCCTTGAATCCGGCCAGCGCGCCCCATTCGCCGAAAATATGCCCGGGCTTGAGCTTGTCCAGCAGCACCGCATCGCCGGTGACCGGTGTACGCAGCAGTTCGACCTGACCCTGCTCCAGATAATACAGGCGCGGATCGATATCGCCCTGGGAAAACACCGCGTTGCCCTGCTTGATGTGTTTGACGCCGATTTTCTCGACGATGGGCGGCAGCTCGATGGGATTGTATTTGGCGCTGCCCAGCAGCGCCTTCACCCGGTGGCTGGTTTCCACCAGACCCACGTGTTTCTTGAACATCGCCGCCACATTAGGGTTGCGCGCGATCAGCGGCCGCAGCTTTTCCGCCGGCAGCTTCAACAGGGTGACATGGTCCGACGCCACCACCGTATACGGCCAGTTGGCCTGCTTGATCAGGGACATTTCGCCGCAGCTGCTGTCACTGTTCAGCTCGCCCAGGCTGACACGTTTGGCGTCGCGGTCCTGTTTCAGGCGCAACGAGCCGTTGTAGACATAATACATGCCATCCATCGGCTGGTCCTGCTGGGCGATGACGTGCTGCGGCAGAAAACTCTTGGCCTCGAACAACGGCGCCAGGGCCCGCCTGTCCTGCTCCGGCAGGGCGCTGAACATGATGTGCGAGTCCAGCAGTTTACCCACGGCTTCCTGTATTGCTGTCATGATTTCCGCTCCGTTACTTGCGTCTATGCGTACACCGTATTTGCCGCCGCCGGCAACCGCCTTCAGCCGTGTTCCTGGCCGAGGAATTTTGAGATGGGTGAGAACACCAGCTCGATGAAACGCTTTTCCCCGGTCTTGATTTCCGCCACGCCCTCCAGGCCGATTTCCAGCGGCTTGCGCCAGCCGTCCTCGCGGGTGATGACATCGTTGGTCAGGGCGATGGTGATGATATACTTGGATTTTTCCTCGGGCTTGGCGCTGGGTTTCTTGGCGATGCTGGAAATGCGCCCGTTGTGAATGCCGAACTCCTGATAGGGGTAGGCAAAATACTTGATCTTCACCTCCTGGCCGCGTTTCAGGTAACCGATATCCCGGTTCTCCACCAGGACCCGCGCTTCCAGCGCCGCGCTTTCCTTGACGATGGTCACCAGCGGCGTGCCGGGTGAAATCACCTCGCCGCGCTTGACGTGAATATCGGTGATGATACCGTCGAACAGGCTGGAATACTCGGCCAGGTTGCCATTGTAGGTGACACCTTCCACCAGGTATTCGGCTTCAGCCACCCGCCGCACTACGCCGGCGATCTGCTCATCCAGCCGCGCCAGGTCGCGATCGCGTCGCTCCTGGGTTTGCGCCAGCTCTTCCTCCAGTTTTTCCTTGCGATGCAAGTCGGTGAGTTCCGCCAGTTCGGTCTGCGCGGTCTGCAGCGACAGTTTGACATTGGCGATCTCCGCCTGCGCATCGTCCACCTGCTTCTGCATTTCGTTGGCCCGTTCCTGGGCCTGCTCATATTCGGTGATGGTGATATCACGGGTCTCGAACAACTGTTTCTTGCGCGCCAGCTGTTTGCGCGCCAGATCCAGCTGCTCCTCCCGCCGCTGCTTGTTGCGCTGCGCGGTATTGAGCTGCTCTTCTATCTGCCGCACCTTGGCCGCCTGCGCCGTCTGCTGACTGCCCTTGGAGGTGCTGATGTCCTCGATATCCAGCTGCAGCTGCGATATCTTGTGCGCGTATTCGTCGACTGCCTCCTGCCGCTGTTTCTCCAACTCGTCTTTTTTGGCGGTCAACGATTCCTGCGCCGGCGTCATGGTGACGCTGGTCTGCTCCTGGATCACCGCCAGCATCTCGCCGGACTTCACCGGCTGATTTTCCTTGGCCGGCAGCTGGTAGACCAGGCCCGAGCCCACAGCTTCGACCAGCGTGGTTTGCCGTTCCAGCACCAGCGGCGCGACCACCAGCGTGTCCTTGCGCGCCCAGAAGGAATAGAACAGCAGCGCCACCATGATCAGAGCGACGACATAGATGGGACCGCGCAATACCGTCGGCGCCGGCTGATACAGCATGCGCGCCACCTTGATCGGATGACGAATCGGTGTGCTCAGTGCCGGTTTGACTTGTACCGGTGGGCGTAAACCGCTGGCCATGGAGAACCCTCCTGAATCGGTAATATATTGCCTGGTGTACATGGTGCGGCAGCCAGCGGTGGCGCGCTGCATTACCGCAGTTTTTACATTATGTGAATTGCAACTAACGTCTGGCTTACAAATCAGGATTAGTTGCCCCGATTATTCACCAATAATTCCGGCTGGGGTAGCTGACCCGGATCTTGTGGCGATGCAAACAGCAATCGGCAGTGACGAGCGCGACGACGGTGGGATTTTTACGCACAAGAAGGAGTTATGTAAAATACAATGCCGGCTCCCGTAACGGGAACCGGCATTGGTATTCACGCCCGACCTGAACATCAGGTCATTGCGTATCAGGTATTGATGTTGACATCACCGATGCTGGTGTTGTCGGCGACGCTGCCGCCGCTGGCGCCCTGCCCTTGCAGCACACCCGCGTTGCCGGTGATCGCATCCGACAAGCCGGCGCCCAGGCCCAGAGAGCCCAGCACCCCGGTGCCTACGCCTACGCCGGCGCTGTCAGCATTGCCCGACGCGGAACCCGCTACACCGATATTGCCGGCATCACCGCCTGATTTCAGATTTGCAAATCCTCCGATTCCCATAACACATCCTCCTATGTCAGCCTTGTTGCATTAATAGTTACCGCTACCACAGGACCCATACTACACGCATTCCCCTGCCAACCGCAGACAATAGTTGGCATACTCCCCGGTAATATTCACGCTGCCGTGGCGACGCCTCGGCGGCGCACCACGTCGCGCCCGCGCCACCCACCCAGCAGCAGCACCACGAGCAGGGCGACGAAATCCAGGCTGCCGCCGCCCTTTTTACCGGAGCCGGAAGTCGCCTTGCCGGCAGGAGCCTCATCATCGGCGATGGTAACCTGGGTGCTGGTGGGCCCGACCAGGGTGGCTTCGCCGTTCACGCCGCTCAGCTCGATACTGAAGGATTCATCCCCTTCGGCCAGGCTGTCGTCGTTGATGGTGATGGTGATCTCCTTGCTGGTTTCGCCGTCGGCGAACTGCAGTGTGCCGCCAACCACCGCGACATAGTCGCCGCTGGCGCCGGCATTGCCATTGGCACTGCCGTTGACCGTACGATACGTTACTACATTGGCACCGGCACTGCCGCCGACGCGCTGCACCTTCACTATGGCGCTGCCGGCGTTTTCATCCACCCGCAGGGTGCTCGCCGCCATCTGGAATTGGCCGGCCGTCTGCAAGTCATTGTCGTCAGCGATGGTCAGGGTGGCTTCTAGAGGCGTGCCCGCGTCAGCGCCGCTGAGACCGCTCAAGCGCAGCACTACGGTTTCGCTGTTCTCCTTGACGTTGTCGTTGCTGATGGCGACGCTGAAGGTTTTGCTGGTTTCGCCATCGGCGAAATCCAGCTGGCCACTGGCAGCGGTATAATCCCGGCCGGCGATGGCCGAACCGTTGACCGTGGTGTACTGCACGCTGGCCGCGCCGTCGCTGCCGCCAACGCGATTGACGGTAATCAGCGCACTGCCCAGATTTTCCAACTGGCTGTAAGTGGTGGCGGAAAACTGCAATAAACCGGGAGTAATGGCGTTCATGCACAATACCGGCACCCCCTGCACCATGTCGCTGGTGGATCGGTTGTTATCGTCGCCGGCGTCGCGGGCGGTGATGCCCAGACAATACTGGCTCTTACGCTGCAGCAGACGAGGCGGCAGGGTCACCGAACAGTTGTTGGCACCGGCGCAGCCGGTTCCGCCTACATCCACCTGCAACATCAGGTAGTCGGGTCCGGTAAAACTCAGCGGCCCGCCCTGGGTCTGGTAGATGTGCACCCAGTAACGATTGGCGCCGGTACCGTTGACACCGCCGGTCTTGATCAGCGGCCAGCTGACCCGGTGCTCCAGCGCCGTATTGACGTTTTCCCGTGGCGCCGTCACCCCCCAGTTGCTGCGATCCAGACTGACCGTGGCGGGATCGACCGCCGGCAGTTTCTGCGCGTCCGCCACCGGCGTGTAGTTCTTGCTCAGCACGCCGCTGCCGCCGGCGTCGCCGCCCACGGTGAAACTCCAGTCACCGGCCGGCGTGTCGTCCCAGGCGCTGCGCCAGGGAACCACCGTGATCTGCTGCGGATTGCTCACCGCCTGGGTAGCGCTATCGATATTGAAGACGACACCCGCATAAGGATCCTGGGTCAGGCCCGGTATCAGATTGCGCATCTGCATGGCGCCGGCCAGGGGCAGTTTAGCGTCACCCGTACCATTGATATTCACCAGCGGCGTGGCCATGCCGCCGGGCGGCGTCAAAGCGAGTGTTTCCAGGGACAGTGGCACGTTGCGCAGCACCGCCTGCACCGCCCGCTGCCCCTGCGGATTGGTGTAGGTGAACACGTCCATGCTGGCGGGACGATCGGAGGCGTACCATTCCAGCAGATTGTCCTGCAGCGGCGTCGGACTGCTGCCGCCATTGACCGTCACCTCCGCCCGCAGCAGATCACTGCCGCGCAGCAACCCGGCCTTGTCCTCGCCGGTGCCGGTGGTGCGCACCCGCAGGAACAGGCCGCGGGAGGTATCGACCAGGCGCAGCTGATCGTTGGCGCCGCCGCTGCCGTCGAAATCCAGGGACGTAAGCCGCACATCGCCGACAAACAGGCCGCCGATGCTGGGCACGTAGAACGCCTGCGACACGCTGCCATCGGCATTATAAACCCGGGCGTTGAGCTGGCCGCCGCCGCCATCCAGCAGTTGAATTTCCACGGCGCTGCTGCCCGGATTGCGCGGATCATCCACCGGATCGTTGAACAGGGTCTTGCCCGCCAGCTGCTTGATCTGCACGCCGTAGATGCCGCCCGCGGCGGCGGCAAAATTGCCGTTGCTCTCCGCTTGCCGCGCCGTCCCCACCGCAATGGCCACACCGGCCACCGTCAGGGTGCCGTTGAGCGTGCCCAATCCCGCTGACCCACCACCCGCGCTGTAGTCGGCGCTGAAGGTGATATTGCCCAGGCCGGTGAGATTGCTCCAGTCCGCGGTTAAATGGTTATTGCTGAAGGTGGCGGTGGCAGCGTAACCGAATTCGGGATGGTACAGGGTCAGGGTGTTCTGCCCCGTATGGCAGATAACGTAGGCGCTCAAGTGCTGCACCAGAAAATTGTCGGGCCCGTTGGGATTGGTACGCATGCCCCACTGCCCCGACAGGTTCACCGCGCCATCGCCGGCACCGGTGCAAATGACCCGATCGTCGACCGTGGGATCGGTGTAGGTCAATTTGCTTTCGATGATATCGGGAATGCCATCGCCGTCGGTATCCTGAAAGTTGTTGGTCGTTCCCGGCGCGATCGCCACGCCGTCGCGNNGTTTTCTGGCCCGCCACGTCCACCAGCCAGTTTTTCACGCCGTCGCTGAGACTGTCCCCATCCGAGTCCACCGGCGCGGGCGCGGCCTGCGCCTGGACCGCCAGCCATCCGCCGAGCAAGCCCACGGCAATATTCGCTACTCTACGCATAACATCTCCCCTGTGTCGTTATATGTTTTCCTGTCGTCCCAGCGCTGCCCCACTGACACTGCTGCCTGGCACGTGACCACCCACCCCTGGGCGGCATCGCACCATAATAAATTGCGCGGCGGCAAATTTACAGAACCGGAGCGCAATTATCCCTGCCCAAGCTTAATTTGCCGCTAAGGAATGCGAAATTTCTCTGATACTCGGAATTATTGCCGCGGANNCGGGTCAATGCGTATTTTGGACAGCGGCGAGGATATTTCTAGAAAGGCGGACTGTCCGGCGCCGGATGCGGCGCGTTATCGATGGCGGTCTGGTAATCATGGAGTTTATCTTTCTGCCCCACCATGCTGCGATAAGCGCCCACCCGGGCCACGTGAAACAGGGCATCGCCCTCGTTGGCCAGCGGCAGATTGGTGCGGGCGATAATCAGACCCTGATGCGGACTGACCACCTGGGTTTCCCGGTCGCCGAAAGGATCGGCGACGATGCC
>DKAS01000052.1 GCA_002448875.1 Proteobacteria bacterium UBA6920
GCGATCACCGGGCTGGCGTCATTGACGTAGATGACGGGATAGCCGCCGGTGTTTGCGGCCAGCACCAGATTGCTGAGGCTGGGAGCGGCGCCGCTGGAGATATAAATAGCGTACCCGGAATACTGGCTGATTTTGAGGTCGGTTACGGACACATTGCTGGTTGTGCCGGCGATGTTCAGGCCGGTGCCGCCATAGCGCAGGTCGGCGAACTGGCCGGACCCGGCGGCACCATTCGCGTAGGCGATACCGCCCCAGTAGCCTGGTGCCGGCACCGTCTGCGTGCCATCGCCGTTGCTGTCGCCGTCGATGCTGTCATCCCGGTAGGAAGTGAACACCACATGCTGTGGCAGCGGAGCGTTACCCAGCAGTTCCAGGCGGCCGCGGTCCTGCACCTGAATGTTGCCATTGACGAATTTAACCACCACCCCGGCTTCGATGCGCAGCGTTTTTGCCGCGGGAATATTTATGTAACTTTCAACAATATAGGGCGCGTCGTGCAGCGTCCAGGTGACAGTGTCGCTAGTAGCGAAAATGTCGCTGTTGCTGGCAATACGGGTGCCCGCCGGGTGGCTGGCGGCGTCGTTGGGGTCGGTGCCGGCGGCAATTTCGTGGCCGTCATAGAATGTGTCGCCGTCGCTGTCGGGATTGTTGGGATCCGTGTGGTAGGAGTTTTCTTCGAGGATGTTGGCCAAGCCGTCACCGTCCAGGTCGTCGGGGTCGTAGGTGACTCCCGATTGCGGTGTAGCGGTCAGTTCGCCGGTGGGTTCGCTTTCCTCGCTGTCGGCGAACACCGCGGTGATGACGTAATAGTAGGTTACGCCGTTCTCCAGACCCGCATGGGTGTATGAGGTGCCGGTGACATTGGCGATCTTTTCGCCGCCGGTGCCGGTGCCGGGCGTGGTGGACCAGTAGATGTTGTAGGCGACGGCGTCGGTCACCGGTTCCCAGCTCAGTTGTACCGCATTGTTTTGCGCCTGCAGACTGGGATTGCCCGGCGTCGGTTTTTGCGTAATGAGATTGAGATCGAAGGTCACGGCGCGGCGCTCGCCCTTGGCGATGGCCGCGACTGCAGCGCTGCCGTGGTATTTTTCCAGATCGCCGGCGTAGGCCGAAGCGCTGACCTGCAGCGGCGTGTCGGCCGGTACCGCCAGGCGCATTTTGCCTTTCTCCACCGCGAAACTGCCGCTGGCCACGATTGCATCACCGGCACTGACACTGACCTTGATCTGATCGATGGCGTCCTGCGGATTGAGGTCGCTGACGCCGGCGGCGATGGCGGTGTGCTGGCCGGGAGTGGCGAGGCGCAGGACGATGCTGGCCTGGTCCTGCCGTTGTTTGTCATTGCCGCCGCAGGCGCTGAGGGCGGTGGCCAGCAACAGCATGCAGGCGAGAAGACTACGGCGTGGCCGGTACCCATTATGTTTCATATAGCAGTACATCGCGGTATTCTCCAGGAATGAATCAGGTTAAAACTCCATGCGCGCGCCCAGAGTGAGCGTATTGGCGGTGTAATTTTCCAGCGCCAGCACGCTTTGGTACTGCAGGAAGGCGCTGAAGCCGCCGGTGAACATCACCGGCACGCCCAGGGCCAGTTGCAAATAGTCAGGATCGCGTTGCTGGGTGTTGTAGTGGAATGGAGTGGCGCTCGGGTCGGCCAGGAAACGGGCGGTGATATCCTGACCGTCAGTGGCGAACTCATGCAGCCAGGTGAGGCTCAACTGCGGTGTAATCACTCCGCTGCCGGTGCTGAAGGCGTGGTGCACCATGCCGCCGATGTTCAGGCGGGTGGTGTTGATTTCCTGTCCATCCACACGCAGGCCATAACCCTGGCCGTCGGTCTCGGTAAAGCCGTCTATGGTCTGGTTGGCGTAATAGAAGGTGCCGTTGACCGCCAGGCCGGTGCCGCCGAAATTAGTTTGCCAGCCGCCGGACAGGCTCAAGCCCAGGCTGGATCCTTTGGGTTTGCTGCCAACCTGCTGATCCACAGTGACGCTGCCCAAGTTAAAAGCGACGCGTCGGCTCAGTTCGTAGGCCTGCTGTCCCCAGGCGAGGACGGCGCCGAATTCGGTGTTGTCGCTGAACGCGTAGTTGCCGTACAGAGAGAGGCCGTTGCCGGTGGCGGACAGGGTGCCGCCGTCATTGAGGTCGGCGTCGTGGCTGAGATAGTTGAGGGCGGCGCCGGTGAACAGGCGGCCACCGACGCGATAATCGGCCCCCAGGGCGAAACCACCGCTGGATCCATCCATGCCGGAAACGAAGGGGGTGTCGTCCTGAGTGAAGCTACCGCTGTCGAGGCTGAGAAACGCGCTGAGGCGGCTGCTGTCATTGCCGCCATCGCTGATGGCGTCGCTGGCCATGGTGTCGGCGGCGGCCAGTTGCAGCGGGATTTTCTGGTCGTGCCACGGCCGCAGCCAGGATAGTTGCTCGCTCACCTTGCGCAGGGCGGCGAACTGGCCGCCGGCGGCGTTGATGGTAACGTTGCCGGGTAGATAGGTGGCGGCGGTGGTTTCCGACGAAGCGGCGCGGGCGGAGAGGGCGGTCAGTGCCTGTTGACGCTGGCCGGGATCCGCTGCGCCGTCGCTGAGTGCCGCGCAAAGCTGCGCCAGGTTTTCCTGTTCCGCGTTGCGCTCGCTCAATGCTGCCAATTGCGGGCAAAACTCCTCCAGTGCCGCGGACAAGGCCGACTGCGGTGAGCCCGGCGCGGTATCCAGATCGACGGTAAGGCTGACCGCGTGTGCGTTTGTCAACGCCAGCAGGCAACTGGAAGCGAAACCAAATGAGCGGACCCGGGGCAAGGTGTTCATCACTGCAATTCCTTTTTATGTTTTCGTATGAAGTGGGGTGCGCGCCGGGGCGAAGTTGCGGTGACGCTGCGGATTCGCGCCGTGGAAGCAGCAACAGAATAGAATTGGCGGACTTACTTTTCGCTTACCTGATGCAGGATAGCTGACAGGTTGGCGCCGAGGGGACAGAAGGCATGGCAAGGTGAGCGCGATACTCGGAAATAGCGGCGCTCTTTTCCCCGCAGCCAGCAGGCGGGGGGGTAGCAGGACCGACCCGGAGTTTGGCAACGACGGCAGTGGCTATTTCAACAGCTGCTCGCGTTCCAGGGTGAGCGACAGCGAGGCTTCCTCCCAGTTGCGCGCGTCGTGCAGGGCGCGGGCGGCCTGTTCATCGCTGATTTTGCCGCGCAGGATGTCGCGGTGCTGAATGGCGGCTTTATTGCCGGTGCGGGCAGCCAGGTCATACCACAGCATGGCCTGAATGGGATCGGCCTGGGTGCCCTGGCCGGTTTCGTAGAGGAAACCCAGGCTGCTCTGGCCTTCGGTATGGCCTTGGTCGGCGGCTTTGCGGTACCAGGTCAGGGCTTCGCGGAAATTTTCCCGTATCCCCAGACCGTTTTCCAGCAAGCGGCCGATGGCATACTGGCTGTCGGCCAGACCCAATTCCGCCGCCTTGCGATACAGCTGCGAGGCTTTGCGGTAGTCGCGGCCGGCGATGCGCCCGTCTTCATACATTTTTCCCAGTTCGAACAGAGCCTGCGGGTGGTCGCTGGCGGCGGCTTTGCTGAACCATTTGAACGCTTCCTTGTCGTCACGGGCAATGCCCAGACCGTTGGCATAGAGAATTCCCAGATGGTACTGGCCATCGGCGTAATTCTGGTTGGCGGCCTTGCGGTACCACTGTTCCGCCACATTGTAGTTGCGGGTCAGCCCCAGGCCGTATTGATACAGATAACCCAGGCCATCCTGACCGGCCGCGTCGCCCAGACCGGACGACAGCCGCAGCCAATGGACGCTCTGCGCGTAATCGACGGGGGCGCCGTAACCGACACGGTGCATGAAGGCCAGGATGTTCATCGCTGGCGGATGATTGCCTTGCGCGGCCTGCAGATACAGATCGCGGGCGGCGGCGAAGTCACGGTCCATGCCCAGACCCTGTTCGTGGAGGAATCCCAGGGCATAGCGTGCCGGCGCATAGTCCATGTCGGCGGCGCGCTGGTAGAAGTCACGCGCCCGTTTGTAATCCCGGTTCACGCCCTTGCCCAGTTGATACAGTCCGCCCAGGCGGAGCAGCGCCCGGGCGTCGTCCTGGGCCGCGGCTTTTTCATACCAGGCGCGAGCGGTGGCCGCGTCTAGCGCCACGCCGTCGCCGTTTTCATGCAGCTCGCCCAGACGGGTCTGGGCCGGTGCATAACCTGCTTCCGCGGCTTCCCGGATCAGGCGGGCCGCCTTCCCCTGGTTTACTGGAATGCCCAGCCCCTGGCTGAACAGGCGTGCCAGCGGCAGGTAGGCGGGCAGTTCCCGCTTTTCCACCATGGCGTTATAAAGACGATAGGCCTGGGCATAATCCTGCAGCTCCATGGCGGTATCGGCGTCGCGCATCTGTAATTCGTCGGCGGCGGCTTGCAGGCTGTAGAGCAGCAGCACCACCAGGGTGGCCACCAGTAATTGCGCCAGGTGGCGAATCCGTGTCGGGTGGAAGAGAGTCGGGCCCGCGGCGGGGCGTAGCAATTCGTTCATGGTTGGGTAAACCCTGCGGCGCGCGTCATGGTTGATTAGGTTACAGGATCCGGATCTTCCCCTGAGTCTTGTTATTGCCGGATCAGGGGCTAATTAAACCCAGTTTCCCGGCGATGGGTCAAGGGATGATTGGCCGTGGGGCGCGCCGGGGGCGCCATCAGTTATAACGAGCGCCAGGCAGCGACGAATCGGCGATATGGAGGGGGCGCGCGCGGGCGGGGGGGCGGCTCAGGCGTTGCCGGTGGCGAAGGTGTTGATGGTTTGCCGCTGGGAGAAGTCCAGCATGCGTTGCAGCGGAACGATGGCCCGGCGCTGGGTGGCCGGGTCCACGTGAATCTCATTCAAGCCCCGCTCCAGGGTGTGCTCCAGCAGCTGCAGGGTGTTCATCGCCATCCACGGGCAGTGGGCGCAGCTGTGGCAGGTGGCGCCGGCGCCGCCGGTGGGTGCTTCGAGAAAACTCTTGTGGGGAGCCACCTGTCGCATCTTGTGCAGAATGCCCTTGTCGGTGGCGACGATGAACTGGTGGCGATCGGCACGCTGCACGGCGGCGATCAGGTGGCTGGTGGAGCCCACCACGTCGGCGAGCGCGATCACCGCAGCGGGCGATTCCGGGTGCACCAGCACCAGCGCCTGCGGATGGCGGGACTTCATTTGCGCCAGTTCGCGCGCCTTGAACTCTTCATGGACGATGCAGGCACCCTGCCACAACAGCATGTCGGCGCCGGTCTGTTTCTGCACGTAATCCCCCAGGTAGCGGTCCGGCGCCCACAGGATCTTCTGCCCATGGTCGTGCAGGTACTGCACGACTTTTTGCGCGATGCCGGAGGTTACCACCCAGTCGGCGCGCGCCTTGACCGCGGCGCTGGTGTTGGCATAGAC
>DKAS01000183.1 GCA_002448875.1 Proteobacteria bacterium UBA6920
CACCTGGACTATGCCGGCGGCGTGGGGATCGGAAATTTCACCGCCGTTGGCGTCCTTGGTTGCGCCAATGTTGTTGACCAGGAAGCCGTAGTTGCGTACCGTCAGACCGGCCTGCAGGACGGCATCGAAAATATACCCTTCCTGCGCGCCCTGCGGTGAGTCGGTAGCGGAGTGATCGGCGGTGCCGACCAGCAGGTTGGCGGTGCCACCCGGTAGGCCGGCGGAGGCGGCAATGAACGCACCGTTGGACGCCGTATCGCGGTCGGCGATGGCAGCCAGCCCCACCGGCACATTACGGTTGCCACCCTCGGATTCATAAGACAGACCGCGATTGACGGCGGCGTAGTTGATCTGCTGAGTGATCGCTTCGGTGCTGGTAACACGACCGCGGGTGGCCCACGACCAGCCGTCCATGCTGCCGTCGCCGGGGTCCATGAAACGGTCCAGGGTAACGAAGTCGCGCGCCAGGCGATGCTGGTTCGGGGTGATGGCATCGCCGAAGATGGTCAGTCTGGGATCGCCGTCGGAACCGTTGTCCAAATCGCCGAGCACCTGGTCGAAAGTGCGATTTTCCTTGACGACATAGATGACATGCTTGATCCTGGCGCGCAGGAAATTCATCACTTCCGCGGCATGATCGTCGTGGCTTTCACCATAGTAATTGTTGACGGCGACGCGCTCCGTCAGATCTTCCAAATCACCTGTTGCGGGCACCGGCGCGCTGATCAGTGAAGATTGTTCCAGTTGAAACTGATATTGATTGGTCGCTCGCGCCGCCAGCCGCGCCGCCGCATTGTCCGCCTGACAGTCGGCATCGCAGCCGTCTCCCAGGGGGTAGGCGGAGGTTTTTTCCGCCGCCACCGGATGACCATTGTCCAGCACCACGCCGCCGCTATAGGTGCTGCTGGTCACATTAGCGGTGGAGCTGGCCAGATGTCCCGGATTGGGACCGGTCTGGCTCTTGCCGTTGATTATGTACATCCACTTGCCGTTGGGGCTGAAGGTGATGTCTTTGGGGGCGTAGGCCGTGGGGATCAAGCCAAGCACACGGTTGGCATTGCCGCCGGCCAGTGGGATCACGGCGATGGAGTTGGCGCCGTCGTTGACCGCGTAGAGGGTGCGACCGTCCGGTGCAATCGTCACCGCGATGGGGGAGGCGCCCGTGTAGCGCACATTTACATCTTTGTGGTCGTTGGTGGCACCGCCAAACAAGTCGGCGGGCCCGCGTGTGTCGATGCTGGCGATAATATCCTGGGTGGCGGTATCGATAACCGCTACTTCATCGGCGTTGTCCTGGGCGACATAGAGTTTTTCCTGAGCCGCGTCCAGGGTCAGGCCCAATGGGTTGCCGTGCAACTTGACTCGACCCAGCAGTTTGCCGGCGTCGGCAGTGGAAATATCGACGATAACGACCTCACGGTCGCGGTTAGCGGAAACATACACCGTATCGTTGCCCTTGATGGCCACCGCGAAGGGGTAGGTGCCACCAGCCATACCGGCGGCGCCTTCGTTACCGGCGAAAAATGGCCGCAGATCGTGCTCATATCGCACGCTGCCGGTGGCGGTATCTATCACGCTGATGGAATCGTTGTAGTTGTTGGCGACGACCAGGGTTTTGCCATCAGCGGAAATCGCCAGCCCACCGGCATTGGGTTGTACATTCAGACCGACGCCGTGCTTGTTGTGTCCCAGGCCGATGTTGTTGAGGAGCGCGCCGTTCTTGTCGTAGGCGTAGACGGCATCGTCGTTGCCCCCGGCGGTGTAGAATACCTTGCCGTTGGGTGCCCAGACCAGACCGACATGAGCATTGGCCTGCGGTATGACTTTACGCAATTGCGGATGTTTCATATTGGCGCCGTCGACATCGTAAAGAAACACGAACTGGGTCGAAGCGGCTGCGTCCACGCTGCCGTCGGGTTTGTACAGACTGTTTTGCCCGGCGCAAAGTATCGTCAGGGTGCTGCCGTCCGGGCTGAGCCGGGAAATTACCGCGCCGCTGGCGATAAAGTCTGGATAAGAAGCCAGGCCGGGATTGAGCAACTGCTGTACTGCGCCATGGGTCGCCAGCGGCGTGATATAAGCACCGGTGGGCAGCTGTTGCGCGTCGGTCGCGGCGAATACGGGCGGGGAAGCCGCTTGCATGCTCAGGGCAAGCAGAACCGCCTGCGACAGAACGGATAGTTTAAACGGCTTGTGGTTCCAGGGTTGGCGCATTGATTGCTCTCCAGGTTGTTTGTTCACGGGCTGGTTTTCAGGTCGGGTCGTGGCGGGCATTGCTGCTCGCACCGACAAAAAATTAGCACCATTGTGTGAAGTTTTAGTGAAGCAAATATGACACTTTCAGGCACTATTCTTCGTGCAGCCAGGCACTGGGTCCACCGAGGGGGGCGATGAAGCGCGGCACAATGGTTCATTCCGTCGTGCCATCACAGGAGATCGTGAGTAGAGATATGTGTCTGAGAATATTTTGCTGTAAATAACCAGGGCGATAGTTTGTTCACCGGCTATTAGGAAATGTCGTCTCTTTTTACAACACCCGCTGCATACATGAGCCTGGCATGCTATGAATATTGATTTCTCCTAATAATCATTGGTGGGGCGTTTCCTCGGATTTCTTAACAAACCTGAATTGACTAATTCAAGTCTTCAATTCATAGTTGCGGTGGCCCGTTCTTTAGTGCCGAAATTGATGCTTAAATTAACTTAATAATTTAGGGAGAATATATGCGTATTTCTTTTTTACCTCTGGTAGCTGCCGTCGGCCTGTCAGCCGTTACCCTGCCGGCGTCATCTGATCAAACCCTGACGGGTGATCAAATCAAAGCGCTGATTTCCGGTAAGACGCTGTATGTCTCCAATCCGAAGAAAGGCGATTCATGGAAGATGTATCACGGGGCCGATGGCAAAAGTGTAGACACCCGCGGCGGCGAAGGTGGCTGGAGTATTTCCGACAAAGGCGAGCATTGCAATGATCTGGCGAAAGCGCCTGGATTCAAATGCGCCAAAGTGGTCGATAAGGGCGATGGCACTTACGAGCGTGTCAGTGACGATGGAAAATTGAAAGTCGTATGGACCAAGATTGTCGATGGTAAGGACTTCTGACGTGCGTCCGGGTTGATTCGTACGGCGATTACCCGGGTCAGAGCCAGGGCTGAATCTTTCGTTCGTTTCTTCGCTTGACACAAAAGATTCAGCCCATTCTTGCTGTTGATCATAAGAGGGCCACCGAATACCGTCAGGACTGCATGTCGCACCATGACATCAGCATGACGAGGTGGCAGGGTCTCCGATTGCGTTGGGTTGACCCTTGTTCATATGGAGCCTGTATTTTCCGGATAAGCGACGGGTCTTGCGACTATCTCCCGCTCTCCGCGAATGAAACTCAGGCTCGCGCTTAGCTCGCCAGATCTAATGAATCCTCGCTACCGTCCGACCAGATAGGCAGATGATTCAAATCCACGCCGGGATGCTGCATGGCCGGATT
Source organism: Proteobacteria bacterium UBA6920 (assembly GCA_002448875.1). Classification (GTDB taxonomy): domain Bacteria; phylum Pseudomonadota; class Gammaproteobacteria; order SG8-11; family SG8-11; genus UBA6920. The sequence continues at coordinate 3,485 of DKAS01000183.1, forward strand.
CAGCGCTTACCTTATAATCTTATACGTTCTGGTTACACCCCTGGCGGCATGGCGCTGGCAACGGGATCTGCCCACGATCTGGGTATGGGTTGTGCCCGCGATTTCCATCTATCCCCTGTTCTGGTTTCAACCTGGTCCCATCGCTGTCCTTCTCGGCATGGCGACCTTGTTGATCCTGTTGCGCGCACTGGATGCCCGGGTCAGTTTCCCCAGCGCCAATGGCGGTCGCTACGCGCTTTACTGCCACTGGCTGGTCGCTCACCATTCCGAACATCGGCACCCGGAATCACGCAATGGCATCATGCTGCGCGTCATTCGCGGTGCCGTCCTGTGTCTGGCGACACTGGCACTGGCTCGGATTGGCCGCTATGTGCAACTGTGGCAGCACCATCCCTATCTTGACGATCTGCTGATGGCCGCCGAGGCAGCTATGTGTTTTATCGGACTCTCCGATCTCATCACTGCAGTATGTATGAAACTGCGCTTGCAGTTTTTTTTGGTGGACGCCATTGCCGCTGGCTGCGCACTGGCGCCCTCGCTGCGTGAGTTCTGGAACCGCTATTGGAACCGACCGACCGCCGGGGTGCTGCGACGGGGTATTTTCACACCGCTGGGTGGCCGCCGCCGGCGCATCAGCGCCATGCTCGCGGTATTTTTCGCCTGTGGGCTGATGCATGCACTGCCGCTGACAGTGGCTGGGGAAAACCGCGCGACTTGGTTGATCCTCGCCCTCGGCACCCAGGCGTTTTTCATGTTACAGGCGTTGGCTCTGATATTGGAACACTGGCTACCAAAAAAATTTCGTCGTGGCTGGCGGGCTCGCGTCTACTTCTACGCTGTTATGGCGGTNNCCCCGCCCCTATATTGATTGCGCTCGGCGTTCACCAGCGGCCGCCGGAGGCTGCCTCACTGGTCCACCTGCTGACGCCCTAGTCGTCGATGCCATGTAGTCATTCATGTCCGGAAGGGTAAATATCGGGCAGGATCGGGTTCTGGCGCGCAGTTACGACCGATGCGCGGCATGCAGCTACCGCTTTGAGATTAACGTTATAACCATGAAGTAGAATATTCAAGCCGGAGTTGGAGTTGTAGATCAGCGCTTAGTGTATGTTATTCAAGACCTTGTCCTGGCTCGGGCCTTGAGCTGCACAACCGGCTAAAGAAGTCTTGAATTCAGGACGCTAATCGACTGAAACGTGATCGCGATCAAATCGGGCGGATGGCGTACTGCGAAACAAAACACTTTCAATTGCCTGCAGAGGTTTATATGAAAAAAGCCAACCATAGTTCTTTACTATTATGCGCAGGTATTGCGCTGGTTATGGCGGCATGCACCTACGTCACACCCAAGGAGCAACTCAGCAAGGATCATTTCATTACCGTCAATTTGACGAAAAAGGACGTCAGGCAAAACTCTAAATATGACATGAAAATGGATATGAACGGCAGCTCTTCTGGTATGAGCGGCGCCGGCATGGGAGCCGCGCTGGCGGTCGCGATCATTCCGACGATCGTGCTCGTGGAGGTGGCGATCAACGCCTTGCAGGGCGGAGACAAGATTTATGTTTATCCGGAGAATTACAAGGAACAGTACAGCCAGCAGCTGGAGTGGGGGGAAAATAAGGTTTTCGTGCCGGAGCAGATGTTGCGAGAAGGCGGCAATCTGGTGTTTTTCGCTAAAGGCGCACGCGTCGGCAGCTGGACCATGAAATACGATCCTGAGCATCCGACCCAGTTCGTGATCGACGACGTAGCCAGTAACGGCGGAAACAGCAACAAAAATGACTGACTTCGCCAATGCTCACGAACGCAGCGGACTGATACTCGGCGTGTCCGGCCGTATGTGGCAACCTGTCCGTCCAAAGCGATTGCACTGCGGATTTGAGCGATATCTTTAACAGAAATCATTATCGTTGTCGCATCTGTTCCCCGGCGTCAACCAGAACCATGAAGGAATATCTGATTCGGTAATACATCGAATCTGGAAAAATTTATCCATTCGTGGCGCCGGTACTCCTCGTCGGCGGCACAAATACACGCGGTTAAGCAACCGTGTGTCCCTGCGGGCGGATCTGTGGAAAGCAATCCGCCCGCTTTTTTTGCTGCGTACATCCACCATTGCCTTCGCGGCCGATCCAGGGTATCAGTCGCTTTACACCGTTGCACCCAATGAAGAATTACTTTGCGCCATGCTAGCGGGGACGGGCAAACCATTCTGCAATCCGACTCGCCGGTACCCAGTGTAACTATTCAGTAACCTGGACCGGCGGAAAGTCACGCCTGCAATATAAAAATAANNCCCGCCGCTGGCCTTGGTCGGGGCCAACGCAACCCGCTAAGAACCTTACCCATCAGGCGCGGTCTTGACCGTCGCCAGGAGTCGCAGACCGGTAACCACAGCGCGCTGTTCATCGGCGGACAGTTTATCAACTAAAGCCTGCAGCTTCGCGCTGTCGAGCACGGAAGCCTGTTTCATCGCCGCCAGGCCGGATTCGGTCAGGCGAAACAAGACCTTGCGCTCGTCATCCGCATCGACGCGATGATTCACCAGGCCCAAGCTTGCCAGGTGATGCAGGGCCTCGGACAGGGTCGAGGCGGAGATGTTCAGGTGACCGGCAAGTTGTCTGGGGCGCTGGTAGTCGGTCAGCGACAAATGGGCGAGAATGGATGCATCCCGCGCCGAAATACCCGCATCGTTGGAGCGTGCCTTTACATGCTCGACGTGGCAGGCGAGGTAGATTTGCGGGTAAAGCCTTTGTATTTCCGTCACGGTGTCCATGGCGCCTATTCCTTTTTCTTTCGGTCAACCGACGCATTGTAGACGTCGCCAGGCATTCGGCCTAGAGTCAGGCAGTCTATTCTTCTCCCGGGAGCCATGCGCCATCATGCTGAAGATTGCTTTGCTTGTTCTATTTATCGTCACTGTCGCCGGCCTCGGCGTATTTCTGGCGGGCCTGTCCCTGCCGGTAAAACACCAGGCGTCCCGTTCCATTGTTCTGGATCGTCGGCCGGAGGACGTGTGGCGGGTGATTACTGAATTTGCTGACTATGGCGCCTGGCGTGACGATCTGCGGCAGGTAGAGCCGGTAACCCTCGATGGTGCCGCCACCGCTTGGCAGGAAACGACCGCCAACGGCGACAGTATCACCTACCGTACCCTGAGCATCGAGCCACCGCACCGCCTGGTACGGGAAATCGCCGACCGCAATCTACCCTTCGGCGGTCGCTGGGAATTCATGCTTCAGGCCCAGGAAGCGGGCACTCGCCTTACCATTACAGAAAATGGCGAAGTCTATAACCCCGTCTTCCGTTTTTTTTCCCGCTTTGTGTTCGGCCACTACGCCAGCATCGACAAGTACCTTGGCCAGTTACAAAAACACTTTGGGTCGGACCACCGCAAGTCACTGAAAAAATGACGTTTGGCAAAGAAAAATGTGCGATTTTATCGCTTAGACGCTCTTTTTTAACGAGTGAAACAGCGCGGCAAAGCCAATTTACGCTTTTCGTAAGCCATAGATTTTCTTGGCGAAAAAAGGGCACTTTAGAGTGAAATTACCTCGGTTTTCGGCAATCGATAGCTGAGACATCAACGAGTTACCGTGGTCCGACCCCGCGTGCCAGCAGTGCCTTGCGCAGCGCCGACAGTACATCGGCGAAGACCACGGGTTTGCCGAGATAGTCATCGAATCCCGCTCGCAGCCCGCGTTCCCGGTCCGCTACCAGTGCGTCGGCTGACAGGGCGAGGACCGGGATGCGGTGGGTGGCGGCGTCGCTTTTGAGTCGCGCCAGTACCGCGTAGCCATCCATCTCCGGCAGGTGTATATCGAGCAGGATCGCGTCCGGTTGCTGCTGTCTAGCGATATCGAGGGCGAGTTCGCCGTTGGTCGCTGACAGCAAACGCAGGTTCGGCCGGCGGCGGAACAACGCCTCCATGACGCGCAGATTGGCGGCGTTGTCTTCGACATAAAGTATTGTGATGACGGCGGTAGTGGCGGCGCTGGTCGCGGGCGACGGCGGAGCAGGTGGGTCGAGATCGCCGGCGAGCGGAGCTTCAAGCCAAAACGTCGTGCCTGCGCCGGGGCGGGAGGTCAGGTCCAGTTGCATTCCCATCAGCCCGGCCAGCTGACGCGACAGCGCCAGCCCGATGCCGGTGCCTTCCACGGCCGTCTTTTCGGCGCCCAGGCGCTCGAATGGCGTAAAGACGGCGGCCATGTTTTCCGCGGTGATGCCCACGCCGGTATCGGTAACGCGGATACGGACCAGCCCTGCGGCGGCCGGCTCACAGTCGATGGTAATGCTGCCGCCCTCGCGGTTGTATTTGACGGCATTGGATAGCAGGTTGACCAGAATCTGCCGCATGCGCGTGGCGTCGGCGACGATGGGCAGGGAGGACGGACAGTGATTGGTCAGTGTAATGCCGTGCCTGTCGATGGACGCTTGCACGAACTGGATGGCCTGCTGCAGAACCGGTGCGAAATCGACCGGTTTGATGTCCAGGACCAGCTTACCGGCTTCGATGCGCGACAGATCGAGCA
>DKAS01000001.1 GCA_002448875.1 Proteobacteria bacterium UBA6920
CGCCGGGATGGCATTCATCCGTATTGCATTACTATCGATCGCGAAGCGCGTGATTACCTGCCACACCTTTATGGCCCCGCCGCCTATACCGTGATCGATGAAGTGCGGCAATTACCTTTAAAGGTATCCGATATCTATCGTCGCCTGACCACCTGATGGCATTCGGGTATAATCCTTCACCATCATTTTCAATTACGCTGTATCAAGGAATATTTCATGTCTATTGAACGTACCCTGTTTGCTTTTGGTGGCACCATGGTGATGATCACCTCGCTGTTAGCTCTGTTTCATCATCCCTACTGGACCTGGGTGACCCTGTTTATCGGTTTCAACTGCCTGCAAAGTTCCTTTACCGGCTTTTGTCCTCCGGCCTGGCTGATGAAAAAATTCGGCCTGAAATCCGAAGCGGAACTGGCACTGCAAAGCCAGAACCAATAAAAAAAACCGATCACTTCGAGCTGCCGGAGTTTCCATGCCTGACCCAATGACCCAGGAACTCTGGCATCTCGAGGAAGCGGCCTATCCGGCTGACGGGGCTTTAAAGGATAAACTCGCCTTTCTGCTTAACTACGCCCAGCTGGCTCCTTCCAGCCATAACTCCCAGCCGTGGCAATTCTCCGTGCAGGACAGCGAAGTCCATCTCTATCCGGATCTCGATCACTGGTTACAAGTGGCCGACCCGGAACGCCGCGAACTGTATATCAGCCTCGGCTGTGCGCTGGAAAACCTGCTGGTGGCCGCAGAGCATTTTCATTTGGGTTATCAGGTCAGTTTCTTTTCTGATCGCGACGGCACCGAACATTTTGCCAGTGTGTCCTTTGCGGAAGATCGCCCGACAGTCAATGTGCGCGATCCGGCCCTGTTCAAGGCAATCCAGCAACGCCGCACCAATCGTCAGCCGTTTCAACCGCGGCTGATTCCCAAGGAAGAATTGTTACAAATCAAGGCCGCCTGGCTGGAAAAGGATCTGCATCTGCATTTCATTGCCAACATTGAACAGAAACGCCAACTCGCGAGGATGGTGAAAACGGCGGATAACACCCTGTTTGCCAATCCAGCCTACCGCAGCGAACTGGCTGAAACACTCGGCGAGGGTGCCTTTGGCAGCCGCTGGCCATGGTCACGTCTGGCGCAATTCGTTGTCCGCCAGTTTAACCTCGGTGCCCGCATTGGTAAGCAAAACGCCCAACACCTGATGAGCGCCCCGGTGCTGATAGTGCTCAGTGCGCGCAGCGAGGACGCGATTAATCAGATCAAGATTGGGCAACTCTATGAACGCATTGCACTTACCGCAACCAAGCTAGGGCTCAGTGTCCAACCCCTGAGCCAGATTCTGGAGATACCATCGCAACGCCAGGAACTCGCCAGCCTGTTGCCGGATAAGGGGCTGCTGCCGCAACATTTTTTCCGCCTCGGCTATACCAGAGGGGTAACCGCCAGTACGCCACGCCGACCTGTGCAACAGCTGGCCAATCCCTGACCAGCAATTTGTGCGCAAGGGATCACATTCTCCCGCACGGACTTTATCCCGGGTGATTACCTCCGCTATACTTAATTTAATTGGGGGGAAGCCAACAAGGCCGCAAGCATGACCGACCATAATCAAGACCGCGCCAAAGCGGCCATTAACGAGCTGCAGCAACAACTACGCGACGCCTATGACGCAGTACTGCGACTGAAGCGTGACGTTCCCAGCGAGAATTTCCCTACGGCGTATGAAATGAGCCGCACCATCCGTGATTTGCGCAAGACGGTCGAACTGCTCCGCGCGCAACTGAACGATGAGACCATGGAACTCGATATCGATTTCAGCCTCTTTAACGAACCGCTAACCAGCTCGGAATCCTCTGCCAGTCTCTGTTGAGATTCACTAGTCTTCCGTCCCTATCGGCGAACAAGTTTCACCGCCGCGGCTCGCTTCTTGTTGCCTGAGCCCGTACAATCTGCCCCATTATAACCACCTGATCTAGTAGACCATGTACCGATTCAGCCAGTTTTTCCGCCTTATGAAAATCAGCTGGGTATTGGTCAGCAACGGCCTGGATGAGTTGATTCTCGCCAGTCACCTGTTTCGCCCCCTGCGGTTCCTGAAAATTCTCATGCCCTGGACCTGGCTCAAACGCCGCACCAGCCGGGGAGTACGGATTCGGCGCGCCCTCGAACAGCTTGGTCCTATCTTCGTCAAGTTCGGGCAAATTCTTTCCACTCGCCGGGATCTGTTGCCCGATGACATCGCAGTCGAATTGGCCCGCTTACAGGACCAGGTACCACCGTTTCCCGATGCCCAGGCGCGTCAGATTATTGAAACCAGTCTCGGCTGCCGCATCGAAGACGTGTTCACCGATTTTGAGCCCACTCCTTTTGCCTCGGCCTCCATTGCCCAGGTGCACGGCGCCACGCTCAAGGATGGCCGCCAGGTCGTGGTCAAGGTTTTGCGCCCGGGAATTCTGCCCGTCATTCAACGTGACATCAGCCTGCTGTATATCATCGCCAGCAAAATTGAACGTTACTGGGCTGCGGGCAAACAGTTGCGGCCGCGCGAAGTGGTGCAGGAATTTCAAAAAACCCTGCTGGATGAACTCGACCTGATGCGCGAGGCGGCCAATGCTAACCAGTTACGGCGCAATTTCCTCGGCTCCTCCCTGCTGTATGTCCCGGAGGTGTACTGGGAATACACGCGCCGCGATGTGATGGTGATGGAACGCATTCACGGTATTCCCATCAGTCAAATTGACCGACTGCGTGCCGCCCATATCGATTTAAAAACCCTGTCCGAGCACGGCGTG
>DKAS01000045.1 GCA_002448875.1 Proteobacteria bacterium UBA6920
GATGATGAACAGGATGGCGACGAGATAGAAACGCACATCGAATTTCATGCGCGAGTCCTCGAATGCTTCGAAGCCGCATTCATACGGCGACAGCTTATCCGTGTCCGGCCGGTTTACCGCCAGCACCTTGCCGACAATAATCGGAGCAACACCGAACACCACGCCCAGAATGATAAAGATCAAAATGGGCAGATAATTCTCCAGCATCTCTTTATTCCCTCCCCAGTTATCCCCAAAGTGATAACGACATCATATACTACTATGTAATAAGGTTATTGTTTTTTTACTTCGGGGAGACACTGAATATCACGGATTTCTTCAGGCTGTCAAGGTTGAAAGATTTTTCTTTGTCTTGCAATTCAGTCGCTTATAGGGGCATAGGCAATACTGCAAGGTGCCGCCTCCGGGCACCTCGCCAGCATAGACACTGATGTTTCCAAGCAGTTGAATTTCAAAGATGGTGCCGATGGACGGACTCGAACCGTCACGGCTTGCGCCACCGCCCCCTCAAGACGGCGTGTCTACCAATTTCACCACATCGGCAAGCATTGCAGTATTTCAGATTAACTCACTGAACTATTTCGCCCCCGGCGCCGGCGTTTCTTCGACCGGCGGCGCCACAGGCACATCTTCCGCCTTGGCAGGAGCGGCGGCGGTAGTTGCCGGCGCCTCCGGAACCGCGGCCGGCGTTACCGCCGCCTCCGGCGCCTTGGGCTCCAGCGCCTGTTCCATGACGCTGCTCGGACCCTTGTCCTGATGGACGAAGTAGGCCAGGCTGAGACTGGTGAGGAAAAACAGGGTGGCCAGAATCGCGGTGGCGCGGCTTAGAAATGAACCCGAACCGCGGGCGCCGAACACCGTGCCGGAAGCACCGCTGCCGAAAGCCGCGCCCGCGTCCGCGCCCTTGCCATGTTGCAGCAGGATAAGACCGATAATCGCCATGCTGACCAGAACATGAACGACAAGTAATGCTGTTCCCATAAAAACCTGAAACCTCGAATTACAAGAAAATAATTTAGCCCGCCGCCCGGCAGATAGCCAGAAAGTCTTCCGCTTTCAACGACGCGCCGCCCACCAGTCCACCGTCGACATCGGCCATGGACAACAGCTGCGTGGCATTGCCCGCATTGACGCTGCCACCATAGAGAATACGCAAGCCATCGGCGATCGCCGTGCTGTGGGTCGCCAGCCGCCGGCGAATAAACGCATGAACTTCCTGCGCCTGCTCCGGAGTCGCGGTCTTGCCGGTGCCAATGGCCCACACCGGTTCGTAAGCCACTACCGCTGCCTCAAAGCCTTTGATGCTCACATGACTGACCACGGCATCCAACTGCCGCGCCACCACGGCTTCGGTATCTCCCGCTTCGCGCTCCTCCAGGGTCTCCCCTACGCACAAAATGGGTATCATCCCCGCCAGCAGCACCGTCGTAAATTTGTGGGCCACCATGGCATCGGTTTCGCCATACAGCGCCCGCCGCTCCGAGTGCCCCAGAATGACGTAGCGTGTGCCGAAATCGCTCAACATGGAGCAGGCCACTTCGCCGGTGAAGGCACCGGATTTCTCGTGGCTGACATTCTGCGCCCCCATGGCTATCTTGCTGCCTTTGATCAGTTTGGCAACGGCATCAAGATAGACAAAGGGTGGACAAACAACGACTTGCGACTTGGCATTGGCGTCGAGCCCGGCCTTGATGCCATTCACCAGGGTCTGAATACTCCCCAGCGAGCCGTTCATTTTCCAGTTTCCAACAACCAACGATTGACGCATGTACTCCCCCAGCTGGATTTTCCCCAAGGCGGGCTCGAAGCTTACAGAGGTAGGGAAAAAAAATCAACGAACAGGAGGAATTAACGCGGCTGCAGCGCCTGCTCGACCACCTCGGCGATTTCCCGAGCCACCCGATCCACCTCATGTGCATCCCGGCCCTCCACCATGACCCGCACCAGGGGTTCGGTACCCGACGGCCGCAGCAGGATACGCCCCTTGTCTCCCATGCGAAGCTCCGCCTTCCTGACCGCATCGACGATAGGGGCGATGCCGAAAACATCCACTTTACGGGGCATTTTGACATTCACCAGGGTTTGCGGGTATTTGGTCATCCCGGTTTTCAGCTCGTACAGGGAGCGGCCCGTCTCCACCATGACCTCCAGCACCTGCAGCGCGGAGACAATCCCGTCACCGGTGGTGGTGCGGTCCAGGCAAATGATGTGACCGGAAGATTCACCGCCGACATTCCAGCCGTGCTGGGTCAGCTTCTCCATCACATAGCGGTCCCCCACCGGCGTGCGTTCAAAGCCTATGCTCTGCGAGCGCAGCGCCACTTCCAGCCCGAGGTTGCTCATTACCGTTCCCACCACCGAGCCTTTGAGCTGGGCGCGTCGGTGCCGCGACTGGGCAATGATAAACAGCAACTCGTCGCCATCGACGAGCTCGCCCCGGTTGTCCACCATGATCACCCGGTCACCGTCGCCATCCAGGGCAATACCCAGATCGGCCCCCTTTTCAACCACGGTCCGCCGCAGCAAATCGGGGTGAGTGGAACCGCATTCGCGGTTGATATTCAAGCCGTCGGGCTGTACGCCCAAGGGGATCACCTTGGCCCCCAGCTCGGTAAACACATCAGGCGCCACGTGATAGGTCGCGCCGTTGGCCGCGTCGACCACCACCGTCAGGCCCTTGAGTTCAAGATGGGAGGCCACCGTGCTCTTGCAAAATTCTATATAGCGGCCACCGGCGTCCGCGACCCGGGTGGCCTTGCCGAGTTTGGCCGAATCCACCGTCGTCATGGTTTGTTGCAGGCAGCTCTCTATCGCCAGTTCGATCTCGTCTGACAGCTTCTTGCCTTCGCCGGAAAACAACTTGATTCCGTTGTCATAATAGGGATTGTGCGAGGCGCTGATGACGATGCCGGCGCGGGCGTGCAGGGTACGTGTCAGGTAGGCGATGGCCGGCGTGGGCATGGGACCCAGCAGACTGATATCGACCCCGGCGGCGGACAGCCCGGCCTGCAGGGCGGATTCAAACATATAACCCGAGATGCGCGTATCTTTGCCGATGATCACCTTGCCGCCGCCATCCGGCGCCAGCACCCGGCCAATGGCCCACCCCAGTTTCAGGACGAATTCGGGGGCGATGGGAGCCGAGCCCACGCGCCCACGGATGCCGTCGGTACCAAAATATTTACGTTCCACGCCGACTTCTCTCTGTTTACTGTTAGCCAATCCCCGTCCCGGGGCCACTGCGTCGCAGGCGGATTATACGCTTCCGCGCCACCGCCCGCAGCAGGACGCCTACCCTAATCCGTCAGTCTTAGGCCGAGTTTAAACATCTTCGACGGCGCGCAGCATGCGCAACACATCGACGGTGGCGGCCACATCGTGCGTCCGCACCAGGGCCGCGCCCTGCACCACCGCCAGGGTGGTCAGAGCCAGACTGCCCGCCAGTCGCTGCTCCACAGGGCGATCCAGAATGGCGCCTATGGTCGACTTGCGGGAAACGCCAACCAGGATCGGACACTCCAGATCGGCAAAGTCCGCCAGGTGCTTTATCAAGGTCAGATTGTGGCGGGGGGTCTTGCCGAAGCCGAATCCCGGATCGATCAGAATGCGCTGCCGGTCGATGCCGGCGGCAACACAGGCGGCGATGCGCCCGGCTAGAAACTGGCCGACCTCGTCCACCACATCAACGTAGCTGGGGTTGTGCTGCATGGTGCGCGGCTCGCCCTGCATGTGCATCAGACACACCGGGACCTGCAACTCGGCGGCGACTGCCAGCGCCTCGTCGGCGCGCAGGGCGTTGACATCATTGATGAGACCGGCACCGGCCCGCACTGCCGCTGCCATCACCGCCGGTTTGCTGCTGTCTATCGACAGTGGAATCGGCAGTTCCCGCGCCAGGGTTTCGATGACCGGGATGACCCGGTCCAGTTCCTCCTCCACGGACACCGGCCGGGCGCCGGGCCGGGTAGACTCCCCGCCCACATCGATGATCGCGGCACCCTCTTCGGCCAGGCGCCGCCCCTGGTCCAGGGCCTTTTGCGCAGATAGAAAAAAACCCCCGTCCGAGAAGGAGTCGGGGGTGATGTTCAGGATGCCCATGACGCCGGGGCGGGACAGATCCAGGTACTTGCCCTGGCACTCCCATACGCGGCCGGTGGACGACACGGCTGGGAAGCGATCAGTGCTGGCCGGCGGGGCCACCGATGGAGCCGTCCGCTTCCTTGGGCCCGGCGCTCTTTTTCGAGGATTCGGACTTACTGGCGCTGCCGCCGGACATGCCGGTGTCGCTCCAGCCTTCGGGATTGCGCGGCGGCCGACCCGACATAATATCGTCGATCTGGTCGCTGTCGATG
>DKAS01000055.1 GCA_002448875.1 Proteobacteria bacterium UBA6920
CCCCAGGCCCAGGAGGCAAACAGGGTGATCGCCAGGGTAACCACCACCGCCAGACCGACGATCACCGCCTCCCGCAGGCCCAGCGCCAGCAGCACCAGCAACACCACCGACACGGTGGCGAACACCAGTTTGCTGATCAATTTCATCGCCTTGTCATTGGCGGTTTCACCGTAGTTGCGGGTGACCGTCACATGCACGTCATCGGGCACGTAAATGCCCTGCAGCTGCCGCAGGCGCTCGGCCACCTGGTCAGCGATGCTGACGGCGTTGCTGCCCTCCTTCTTGGCGATCACCACGGTGACCGCGGGAAACTCGCCGTGGACGCTGATATTCTTGCTCGGCGCCGCGGCGCCGGTACCGAACCAGACATATTGTTCCGGCTGCTCCGGACCCGCGGCCACTCGCGCGACATCCCGCAGGTAGACCGGCTTGCCGTCACGCACGGCAACGACGATCGCCGCCACGTCTTCGGCATTCTGGAAGAAAATCCCGGTCTGCACCTGCAGTTCGCTGTCGTTGGCCACCAGACGACCGCTGATCGCCGAGCTGTTGGCGGCCAGCAGCGCCTGGCGCAGATCCGTAACCGCGAGGCCATAGGCGGACAATGCCGCGGAATCGAACTGCACCCGCACCACCTGCCGGGCGTTGCCCAGCGTATAGATATCACGGGTGCCGGGAATGCGTTTCAACTCGGTTTCCAGGGTATGCGCCACCTGCTGCAGGTCGTAGGCCCCCTTGGCCGGATCCTCGCTCCACAAAGTCAGGCTGACGATAGGCACATCATCTATGCCTTTGGGTTTGACTATGGGCTGGCCCACACCCAGGTTACGCGGCAGCCAGTCCTGTTTGGAAAACACGGCGTTATAGAGACGGACGATGGCGTCGGTGCGATTCTCTCCGACTTCGTAGCGCACGGTCATCACCGCCATGCCGGGATAGGATACGGAATAAATATGCTTGACGCCGGCGATCTCCGCCAGCACCTGCTCCGCCGGTGTCGCCACCAGACGCTCCACTTCCCTGGCGCTGGCACCGGGAAAGGGGATGAAGACATTGGCGAAAGTGACGTTGATCTGCGGCTCTTCTTCGCGCGGCGTGACCAGCACGGCGAAAACCCCCAGCAACAGGCCGAGCAACGCCAGCAGCGGCGTGATTTCACTGGTTAGAAAACGTTTGGCGATATTACCGGAAATACCCATGGCCATCCCCGCTCACCGAACGTCGCTGGTTTCTTTGCGGCGGATACCCGCCTTGATCGGATCCAGAGCGATGGTTTCGCCGGCATTGAGACCGGCCAGGACTTCAATCTGACCATCCCGCATCTGACCGATGCGGATCTGGCGCAGGCGCACCACGCCCTGTCCGTCGACGACATAAACACCGGTCACTTCGCCGCGATAGACGACGGCGGCGGCAGGCACCGGCAGAATTTGCCGCTCGCCGACGGTAAACGCCACCTTGGTGAACATGCCGGGATGAATGCCACCGGCGTCACTGGAAAAGTTGGCGCGTACGCGAAAGGTATGCGTTTGCGGATCGGCGAAGGGGTAGATGGTCATCTCGGTCACCGCCAGGCTTTTATCGGCAACCAGAATCCGCGCCGCGACCTTTTTACGCAGGCTGGTGATCAGCGCTTGCGACACATCGGCGGTGACCCGCAGCTTGTCCAGGGAAAAACCGCTCACCAGGGGCTGCCCGGGTTTCGCCAGCTCGCCGACTTCCACGTGCCGTTTCACCAGAATGCCGTCATAGGGAGCGCGCACCAGGGTGTGTTCCAGCTCCTCCTGAGCCTGCGCCAGCCGGGCCAGGGCACCCTGGGTTTTCTGCTCAGCCGCCTGGTGATCGGCGCTGGCCTTGTCCAGCATCGAACGCGCCACCAGCTGCTTGGCAAACAGGTCCTCTACCCGGGCATGTTCCGTTGCCGCTTCCGCCAGCCGGGCCTGGGCTTCGCCCAATGCCGCCTGGGCGGCATTGACTTCCGCCTGTTGCTGAGTATCGTGAAAGCGCATGATGACACTGCCCTTGGGCACGAAGTCATTAACGTCAAAATTAATCTGCTGGATTCGCCCTGAAGTCTGGGCTGACACGGTCGCCTGGTGCACGGCTTCCACCACCCCATCGATGATCACTTCCTCGGGAACCACAACCGGGGCCAGAACCACGGTGGCCAACTCCTCGGCCTGTACCTTGCCGCCCAGCAGCAGCAGCGCCAGCAATCCGGCCAGGTACCAATCCTGACCGACAGTTTTCTCGCAACGCATTCTTTCGCCTCGATTATTTTCTTTGTTCATCACTCACCTGCGGCACCCGATGAATATTAGTAATTAATAATATATTAATTTTTCTTATGGATCAAGCATTGCAGAAGCACCGGCCGACGACCATACTTATGTTAAACAGTAGTCAGTAGGAGCGGGTAATGCAATACACCAGGCATCAAGGAACGTGTTTACGGATGATCCTCGCATTGGCTGGCCTACTGGCGCTGACGGCATGCGCCAGCCGTTACGAAGTCAGGGTCGATGCCATTGTCGCGCCGCAACCGGACACCGGGGCCAAGACTTATTTCCTCGACACGGACATGAAAGACATTGGCAGGGATGACCTCTACTTTCAGGAATTCGCCGCCTACCTGCAGCAGCCNNTTTCGAGAGACCCTGTACGCACCGCTTTCGCTGGTGACCGTGGGCGCCTACCTGCAGCAGCCGCTGGCCACGCTGGGATACAAGCCGGCAGCCGACCGCGACACGGCCCAGGTAATCATCGCCTTCAATTATGGTATGTCTGAAGGCACCAATGTTTTTTACAGCGTATCGCGGCCCATGTACCAAATGACCGGCGGCGAGACCCTCAGCTACCGCGAGACCAAGACCGACAGCGGCGGCACCCAGACCGTCACCACCGGCACGGTCTACATACCCCTGCAATACCATTACGTGGGCAATACCATGGAAACGGACAGCCAGATGCTCTATACCGGCTTTTTTTCCCTGGAAACGCGCACCAAAGATGCCAGCAGCGGCAAGCTGCCGCTGTGGAAAATCACCGCCAAATGCACGTCCAGCAGCAACGATTTGCGCCTGCTGATGCCCCTGATGATGCAGGCGGCGGCGCCCTATTTCAACAGAAACACCGGCAGCGAACAGCATATAATGATGTCACCCGCGCGCACCACCGCTCCCGCTGCACCCACCCCTGCGGCAAAGTGATTTTACAAAAGCTTACAGCCACGCACCGCGCCGCCGGTGGCGCCAATCTTTTTGCTAAAGAACGCCACCCCCGCCGCCGATAACCGTATGAGAGCGGAAGGATAATCGTAGGCAATAGTGCGCCGGCATCCGGGACTGCAGACACCACCGCAAAGCAGCCGCAGGCGCAAGCTCACACTCCGGTGCCATCTACCAGACTCCTTTCTCCGGAATTCACAATCTCACCCCGGACCCAGGTTGCGACACCGCCGGGTGCATGACTCGGGAGCTTACCATGGCTAAACAATTCGCAATTTGCGCCCTGCTGGCCTGCACCATGGCGTCAGCCAGCGCCGCCACAGACCATATGCTGGCCCTCGCCAAGATGGATAACGCGGAAAACGGCGCCGCCCAGCTCAACCAGGAAACCGCCACCGCCGCCGATTGGGAGCAGGAGACTGTCAGTTTCGTCGAGGCTTACGAAAAACGCGACCTGGCCAGCGCCAAGATTTACGGCCAGAATGCCTTGCGCATCGCCTATCAGGTGTTCGGCGCCAGACACGTCAATACCGCCGACTCGCTCAACAAGATGGGCGTGATTTTCGAATCCGAGGGCCTGCTGGAACAGGCGCGCTTGAACTACCAGAAAGCACTGGATATCCTGGTGGAACTGCTGGGCAAGGATCATGAAGATGTCGCCACCGCGCTCAACAACCTGGCCAATCTTTACTCCCTGCTCAAGGACTACGATCAATCCGAAAGCCTGCATCTGCGCGCGCTGGAAATTCGCGAAGGGGCCGCCGGCGAAAACCAGTATGCCGTCGGTCAGTCCGCCTACAATCTGGCCTTGCTGTACGAGAAGCAGGCGCGGTATGACGACGCCGAAATGTTTTACAAGCAGTCGATTCTCGCCTGGGAGAAAGGCCTGGGCACGATGAATCTGAATATCGCCAAGGCGGTGAACAATCTGGCCAACATCTACGCCGCCATCGGCAAAAACAGCGCCGCCGAGGAAATGCACATGCGGGCGCTGAACATCCGCTCGGCCAACCTCGGACCCGAGCATCTGGATGTGGCGGAATCCCTGTTCAATCTCGGCGCCATCTGCACCAAACAGGAAAAATTCAACGAAGCCGGGCCATTTTTCCGTGAAGCGCTGAGCATCCTGGAAAAACGCCTGCAGCCGAACGATCCACAGCTGGCGATCGCCATGTACAGCCTGGCCAACATCTATCACATCCAGGCCAAGAACGAGGAGGCCTACAGCCAGGAGCTTCGGATGCGCGCGACCAAGACCTCCACCACCAATGTCTACTCACCCCTGGAGGAACGTCGTGCCAGCGTGTTTTCCAGCCAGCTGGCGCAGCGCCACGACTACATTGAAGGCCTGTACAACAAGGCCAAACCCCTGTATCAGAAAGCCCTGGCCATCTTCCTGCAAGCCTACGGCGAGAACCATCCGAGCGTAAAGGTAATCGAGGAAGAATACGCGATGCTGCTGCACAACACGCCCTGATGGGCGAATCGTACCGCTAACCGGGCATGTGCTCGCGCCAGCGCAGGTAGCGCCGAATCAGCGCCGCATTTTCCCGCGGCGCAAATACCGCAGGCGCATCATCCACCCGCCAGACACCGTACTGTCTGGCCAGCAGCCACGCCACCCCCATGGCGGTCGCCTCCACCTGACGCGGCCGACGCACCGCCAGCCCAGTCAAATCGGCCAGCCGCTGACACAAGGCGTCGTTCAATGCCAGCCCACCAGTCACCACCAGATAGGCAGGAGCAGGCGCATAGCCGGCCATTTCATCCAGGTTGGCGCGCAATAGAAACAAAATGCTTTCCGCCACCGCCACCAGCCGCGCCTGCGCCGAACCTTCACCGACGAAGCCCGAAGGGAAATGCGCCTGCCAGAACGGCGATCCCAGACCGGAAACGCCGTTGAGAAACAAAGGTGGATCCGCGCACTGGTCCATCCATGCGGCCAGTTGCCGTTCGGCCACGTCGGCGGCAATCCCCAGCTCCCGTTCCAACTGCACCAGCGCGCAACCGGCGCCGTTGACCGTGCCCTCCAGGGTGTACCAGGTATGCTGCGCGTCGCGCAGGGCAATGCCCGTCAACAGGCGGGGAGCGTACACCGGAACATCGCGCAACAGGCGTTGCACGAAGGCGCCGGTGCCCATATTGATATAGGCCGCCTGCGCATCCGGCATGCCGTAGGCGAACAAGGCCGCCGGTTGATCACCGGTAAGCAGGCGCATTGGCACTGCCGCATCACCCAGCGCCAGATCGCCGAAAGCATATGCATTGGCCACACCGCGCGGCAGCGCGTCGCGCTGCACACCGAACAGGGCAAGCAAATCCTCGTCCCAGTCCATTTGCCGCAGGTTCCACAACAGGGTACGCGAGGCGTTAACCGCGTCCACCAGCAAGGGCCGGTCCCGCAGCAGCCTGAACAATAGATAGGAGGCCAGCGGCCCCCAGGCCAGGGAGCCGGCACACCGCGCCTGGGCGACCTGCGGCAGATGTTCCTCGCACCAGCGCAGTTTACTGACGCCGTAGTGCGCTGTCAGGTGCAGACCGGTGCGCTGGTGCACCATGGCATCGCTGGCGGTAAAGGACTCAATCCAGGCGGCATTGCGCCGGTCCTGCCAGCTGAGTACCGGACTCAAAGCCGCGCCGCTGCGCCTGTCCCAGCAGATGATGCTGGAACGCTGGGTCGCCAGACCAGCGGCAACGACGCGGACGGGATGGCCGCGGAGATAGGCCGCCAGCTCAGCTAAACAATGGGTGAAAGACGCAACCAGCTCCTCGCCGTCATGCTCCACCTGGTCCGGCGCCGGCTGCCGGGTGGCGATGGAACAATGGCATTCGTGCAACAGGCCGCCATCCACCGCCAGCAGCAGCGTCCGGCTCGATTGCCCGCCCTGGTCCAGAGCGAGCACCGCGGGCTGCGCACCGCCTGCGGTCGCGCTCATCAGCGTCCCAGCTTGTCCTGCATTTCGTCCTTGAGCTTCTTTTTTTGCTGGCGCATCGTATCCTTGGCCCCCTGTTTTTCGTCCTGCGTTTTCTGCCGCAACTTGTCGCCCGCCGCATCGGCCTTGGCTTTGTAGGATTGCTCCAGTTCACGATAACGAGCTGCCACCTGATCGCGCATGCCTTGCAGTTCCTGCACTTGATGTTCGCTGGTTCTGGCCAGTTCCTCGAATTTTGCCAGCTGCTCCCGCACCTGCGCCATAGGCTGTTCGATACGCTGATCCAGCTGCGCCTTGATCTTCTGCCGCAGTTCCTGACCGGCTTTTGCGACCTGATCACCGATGGCTTTGCGCAGCAGCTCATCGAGATCGGATTTGACGCTGAGACCGAAGTCTCCGACTGTGCCGCTGAGGGTGATCTGGGTGGCGAAAGCATTGACACCTGCCAGCGCCGCGGCCATCGCCTCGGCGATGCGCCCCGGTTGCGACTTGAACGGCACGACGAAATCCGCGTCACGAAATGCCACGTTCATTTTGCTGCCGATATTGTTCCCTACCAGTTCGACATTGCTTTCCAGATCCATTTCCACCTTGGCCAGACGCAAGGGGAACTGATCTGACTTCAACACGCCGATATCCCGGGCGGTGATGCTGCGCGCCTTGATGCTGACCGAATCGGTCGAATGGCGGGCGTCGACATGATTCAAGGTGCCGACGATCTCGATATCCTTCACCCCCTGCATTTCCTTGGAGAAGAAATTAAAGGTCAGGGGGTGACCGAGCACGCTCTGATCGGAGGAAAGATTGCGCACCTCACCGCTGATCTTGCCGATCTGCAGTTCCATGGACACACTGGCGCGGTGCACAAGAAAATCCGGCACGCTGCCGCGCTCGGGAAACCTCACGTCCACCCCCCGGGAACGTCGCGGCGAGGGCGCGGATTCACTGTCGCTGTTTTCGAACCGCTCGAAGATCGGCATCAATTTCACATACCAGGCCAGCGCCTGCGACACCCAGTCCCGCACTTTGGCGCCGAACAGCAGGTCGCTGATATTGGCCAGCCCGGCGGCGGACAGGGAATACTTGGCCTGCAGGCGATCCAGGTCCTGCTGCGGCAGGGCCGCGAACTGCTGCAGGGACAGCCGCAGGTTTTCCACCATGGCCCGCAGATCACGCCAGGCGGCATCGACATTGTCGATGTCGGCGCTGATTTCGCCGCGCAGCTTGTCGGCGTCGTCCATCAACTTCTGTAATTGCTGCGCATCCTGCAGCGCATTGCCGCTGCTGTTGAACTTCAACTGCGCCAGCGCACCACGATAGTGTTCCAGCTTATGTCCATTGGGCAGGCTGGCAACCTTGCTACTCCATACATCTTCATCCTGCTTCAGTTCCGCGCGCACCCGGTTGAGATGCTGCACCGACTGCAATTCTTCACGACCGAAAATATCCGCCACATCTATCTGCTGCAGCACCGGAAAATCGAGCTTGCCATTGTCCTTGCCGGCCGCCGCCTGCGGCGTTTCCACCGGCGGCGTCTCGCGCAGAATAGCGCCGGACTGCTGGCGCGGCGTCTTGACCCGCAGACGCTTCATCTGCATTTCATGAATCACGGTGCGCATCTGCAGCAATTGCGCGGTATCCAGGAAAAAATCGATGTCATCGATTTCGAAAGCGTTGATCATCGGCGCATCCGGGTCCGTGACCTGCAGGCCGTGCAGGTGGAAACCCAGCGGCGACAGCGACAAATCCACCTGCCCGACCTCGACCCTGGCGCCGACCATGGCGGTGCCGGTATATTCGATGGCGCTTTTTACCAGAGCACTTGCAAACACCATGGTGCCCAGCAGCAGGGCACCGACAACGAGAAGGAAGCCGAGCAGGCCCGGCCAGCGCACTACCCTGTTTATCGCCGCCATGCTAGACATTGCGCAAATCCCGCAGACTCTGATAACGCCTGAACCATTTCGACGCCTTGATCATCTCTACCACGCGCAGCCGGCGCAGCCGCGCCAGAATCTGCTCGCGGTAGCGGCGAATCAGCAGGTCGGCCAGAAACAGCACCGGAAAAAACAGCAGCAGCGACACAACGACGCTGCCCATGACAATGCTGTTATTGAAGCGTGTCATGCGCCAGAAAGCGGAATTGTACCAGTCGACCCACAACCACTGCAGGTCGGCGTGCTTGAGCAAGAATATACCCAGCTTGTGAAACAGCGGATCGAACAGGTAGCCGACTGGGGAAAACAATGCCAGACCGATAAAAAACGCCGACAGATTGACCCGCAACACCAGGATCAGGAGCAACACCAGAAGATTGTGCGCACTGAACAGCGGCGTCAGGCCGGCAACCATAGCGAAGGCGAACGCCATCGCCAACTGCACCGGCTCACGCTCCGAATTGAGCACTTTGATGAACTTGAGAACGTAATCAATCACCCGGCGCTACTCCGTCTATTCCCGCAAGGAAACCAGCATCGCGTTACCGCCCGACGCCGCGATATTGTTGCTGACCGCGCGTTCCACCATGAAACGCGACAGATAATTCGGCCCTCCGGCTTTGAAACCCGTACCCGAGAGACCTTCGCCGCCGAACGGTTGAACACCGACGACGGCGCCAATCATATTGCGATTGACATAGATGTTGCCTACCCGCGCCGTTTGCGTGATCTCCTCGACGACGCGGGAAATGCGGCTTTGAATTCCCAAGGTAAGACCATACCCAATATTATTGATTGACTCCACCAGCTGTTTCATTTGGTTTTGCTTAAAACGCGCCACATGCAATACGGGCCCGAACACCTCCTCCTTCAGCCAGGAAATGTCTGGTATTTCAACGATGGCGGGCGCCACGTAGTTGCCTGCGGGCAAGTCCGCGGCAAGGCTGCCGCGAAATAAAACGCGGGCGCCCGCCGGCAGCCTTGCCAGGTAATCGCCGATGGCGCGCTGCGCCTGCGCGTCGATTACCGGCCCGCTGTCGCTGCACAACAGCCGGGGATCACCCACGCGCCACTGGGCGGCGGCGCCAACCAGCATGGCGATGACCCGCTCGGCGATATCTTCCTGCACCAGGAGGATGCGCAAGGCTGAGCAACGTTGTCCGGCGCTGTTGAATGCCGAGCGCAGGGCGTCGCTGACCACCTGCTCGGCCAGGGCGGAACTGTCGGCGATCATCGCGTTGATGCCACCGGTTTCGGCGATCAGGGGCAGGATGGCGCCGTCGCGCCCGGCCAGCACCGCCTGGATCTGGCGGGCACTGGCATAAGAACCGGTGAAAGCCACGCCGGCAAGATGCTCGTCCAGCAGCACGCTCTGCCCCAGCGCCGAACTGGACGCCGGCAGAAAATGCAATACGTCCTCCGGCACGCCGGCCGTGTAAAACAGCGAACAAACCCGCGCCGCGCACAGGGGCGTGGCCGCCGCCGGCTTGGCCACCACGCAGTTGCCGGTGACCAGCGCCGCCGCCACCTGACCGCAGAACAGCGCAATGGGAAAATTCCAGGGGCTGATGCAATAAAACACTCCGCGCCCCCGATACCGCAATTGATTGCTTTCTCCGGTGGGACCGGTCAGCGACAGTGGCACCGACCAGCGGCTGCGCATCTCCTCGGCATAGTAACGGCAGAAATCCACGGCTTCGCGCACTTCAGCCAGGGCATCGGGCAGACAGCGTCCGGCCTCGACCATGCACAGATAGGCCAGATCGGCGCAGTGCCGTTCCAGCAGATCGGCGGCGCGCAACAGGATGGCAGCCCGCTGCTCCGCCGGCTGGGCACTCCAGCCGGCAACGGCCCGCGCCGCCGCCGCCATCGCGCTGCGGGCCTGCGCCGGCGTCGCTTCCACTACGGTGCCGATTTCGCAGGCGTGATCGACCGGACTGTAACGCGGTTGCTGATGATCGAGAAAAAACTTACCGTTGATTACCGGCGCCGCCAGCCAGGCTCGCTCCGCCGCCTCCTGCAGCTGCGCGCGCAATTGCGCCTGCAGCAGCGGATCGGCCAGATTACTGCCCGCGGAATTGCGCCGCTGTGGCCCATACAGCGCTGGTGGCGACGGAATGCCGGGATGCGGTTTGTCGAACAGTTTTTCCACCCGCTGCACCGGATCAGCGATCAAGGTGTCCACGGCCACCGACGGATCCTCGATGCGATGCACGAACGAGGTATTGGCGCCGTTTTCCAGCAGCCGCCGCACCAGGTAAGGCAATAAGTCCTCATGGCTGCCGATGGGCGCGTAAACGCGGCAACGCGCAGCGTAAGGCTCGGATCGCACCTGTTGAAAGAGCATCTCCCCCATGCCGTGCAGGCGCTGAAATTCGAAATCGGTGCCACCACCGGTCATCTCCAGGATATAAGCCACGGTATGCGCGTTGTGGGTGGCGAACTGGGGATAAAAGTGCTGGCGCTGAGCCCAGACATAGCGGGCACAGGCCAGATAGGAAACATCGGTGGAGGCCTTGCGGGTGAACACCGGATAGGCGGCCAGCCCCTGTTCCTGGGCACGCTTGATCTCCGCGTCCCAGTAAGCGCCCTTTACCAGACGCAGGGGAATGCGCCGCCCATGGCGCGCGCTCAAATCCGCCAGCCAGTGCAGCACCGGCAGCGCTCGTTTCTGGTAGGTTTGCACGGCGATACCCAGCCCTTCCCAGCCGGCCAGGCGCGCATCGCCGAACACCTGGGCGAACACATCCAAGGACAGCTCGAGGCGATCGGCTTCCTCGGCATCCAGGGTCAAACCGATATTGGCGGCGCGCGCCGCCAGGGCCAGCGACAGCACGCTGGCGGGCAACTCCGCCATTACCCGCGCCGCCTGCGTATACTCATAGCGCGGGTGCAGAGCGGAAAGCTTGACCGAAATCCCCGGCGCCGCCGTTACCTCGGGTGCGCGCCCGAGGGAGCGCTGTAGAAATTCGATGGCATCATGATAAGCCCGCAAATACCGGGCGGCGTCTTCCGCGGTATGGGCCGCCTCTCCCAGCATGTCGAAGGAATGCAGCAATAGTTTGTGCGCTTGCTGTCCAGCACGCCGCCAGCCCTCGGCGATATTGCGCCCCATGACGAACTGATGCGCCATGATATGCATGGCCTGCTTGATTGCCGAGCGAATCACCGGTTCGCTGCTGCGTGCCAGCAGACCAGCTAAAATCGCCCCGGCATTGGCCAGCGGCAGCTCCTCCTGGCGTAACAAACGCCCGCTGAGCATCAAACCCCAGGTGGACGCATTGACCAGCAGGGAATCACTGTGCCCCAGATGCGCCGCCCAGTTACCGCCGCCGAGCTTGTCCTGAATCAGCTGATCGGCCGTGGCGGCATCGGGGATGCGCAACAGCGCTTCCGCCAGGCACATCAGCACCACCCCTTCGGGAGTAGACAAATCGTACTCCTGGACGAAGGCCTCCATGACACCCGACTGGGCGTCCCGCGAACGCACCTGCTCCACCAGGTAGGCCGCCAGATCGCGCACCCGTCTCTGGCTGACGTCATCGAGCCGCGCCTGTTCCAGCAGCGCCGTCACCACCGCGGTTTCATCGTCCAGATAAGCCTCACAAATACGCCGACGCAAAGGGTCGGCGTATTGATTATCGTGTGGCCAAATCATCTGGTTACGCGACATTTCTCAGCACCTGGCTGAATGCTTCAAGGTATTGTTATGTATATTATCAATAAAATCCGCTGCACATAGCGCGCCATGCGGATTTTTTTCTTGGCTGCGGCGACTGCACTCGTTGGTTCACTGTCGCAAAGAACGTATAATCAAAAATACTACAATCAAAATGAGAGTTTTATAACATGCGTGGAGCCGTACTGTGCCTGGTGGGGGGAATTGTTGCCTTGACAATCGCCGGTTGCGACAAACAACCGAAAGAAAATGGCGAAACCCTGTACACGAACAACTGTGCACGCTGCCATGGATCCGATGGCAACGGCGGCACCAGCGTCGGCCAGGAAACTTCAGTTTCGATACAGGGCAAGTCGGAACAGGACATCAAGAACGCCATCTACGGCATCCAGCAGGCGGACGGTACCGTAATCAAGGAACCGGTCGAAGCAATGAAATTCCTGCAAAACCTGAAATTCTCCAATGATCAACTGAAAGCGATTGCCGACTATCTCTACGCCCTGCTGACCACCGCCAGGCTGTCTGCCGACCCCACCAACCTGCAGGGCCGGCTGATCAACGCCGATACCACTCAAGCCGTGGTCATTACCGTCACCGACAGCCGGGGTAAGCAGGTAACGACGCAGACCGACGAGACCGGCACCTACTACCTGAGCACCAGCGGCCTGACCCCGCCTCTGCTGCTGCAAGCCCATCTTGGCGATGGTCGCAACCTGGCCAGCCTGGCACTGGGTAGCGCCGGCGACGTGACCATTTCGGAACTGACGGACTTTGTCCTGCGCAACAGCGCTGCGGCCGCCGCCGACCGGCTGGCCACCTGCGCTGCCGCCAATTGCGATTTCACCATTGATCAAGCGCGGCTGGACCGGGGCAAGCAGGTGTTTGCCTACCACTTCGCCCGACGTTTACTGGCAGCGGGTATCAGCACCACGGATTTCGCGCCGTTTACCGGCAGTGCAGGTGACCCGGCCTATGGCAGTCTGCTGCGCGACCTGGCGGCCGATCACGTCGCCGGTTGCAGCAACGGGAAGAATCCCGCCGGGTTTGTCTATGACGATGATGCCAACCGCGATTGCTTCCATGATAATGATCTGGACTTCGACGGTTACGCGGACGATGACACGGACGGTGATGGCCTACCCGGCTGAGGCCGGGATGCGGCAATCGACCAGCACCAGGGGGACGAACATTTCCGCCGCCGAAACACCGCCGTGCACGCCCACCTGGGAGAATGCTTTTTCGCCGTCCATGCGGTCCTTGATCACCCAGTTGTCCTTGGCCAGCAGGACATAGTCGCCCACCCGATCCCGCAGGTCACGATGCACGATTTCGCCGCCGCCGAACATGCCCGCGGCCAGCAACTCCTCGCGGGAGACGCAGGCGCAGACCTCGGCCAGATGGCTTTGCACGTATTCGACAAACGCCGGCCCGGTTCCCGGCTGCAGGTAACAGTAGGCGGCACGCGGCTCGCCGCACAACGGTAGACGCAGCATGTCTTGCAGCCGCGGATGATCCTCCAGCCGCAGCAGGCGATCGGGGGCG
Source organism: Proteobacteria bacterium UBA6920 (assembly GCA_002448875.1). Lineage (GTDB taxonomy): Bacteria > Pseudomonadota > Gammaproteobacteria > SG8-11 > SG8-11 > UBA6920. Next base: position 13,319 of record DKAS01000055.1, read on the forward strand.
GTGTCGACGAACCCGTGATCCGCGGTGACGATCAACAGGGTATCGCTCCCTGCCAATGACTGCGCCAGAGCGCGCACCGCGCTGTCAACCTCGTGAAAGTGCCGCAGCGCGGCGTCGCTGCCTGCACCGCTCAGATGACAGGTAGCGTCAAATTCCGGCCAGTAGACATACAGATATTTCTCGGCTTCATCCTTGCTGACGATGGAGCGTATGCAATGCATCATGCCCGACAGATCGTGGTAAGGCACGCGCACCGCATCATCGCTGGTCGCCAGCGAATAAGCGGAGTCGACGATGCGCGCATCGTTGACCACGTATTTGCCGCGACCGAGCCCGCCGAGCATGGAGGAAAAGCGGTAGTGATGCGCCGGCTCATACTGCGGCTGATCGGGGAATTCACCGTTCTGGCGCGGCCGAAAGGGCAAAATGGCGGTAACGCTGTCGATATCGCGCAAATACATGAACCAGCCGGTTATCGCATGGCGTTGCGGTGACAGCGCCGTGGCCAGTGAAGTGATAGCGGTGGCGGTGGTGGAGGGAAACACCGAGGAAATAACCGCGTGCTGCTTGCTGGCGAGAAAACTGGTGGTGGCGCGTTCGGCTAGAAACTGCTGCCCGAGGCCATCGATCACCAGCAGAATGACATTACGAAAGCCGGCCACATGCGCGGGATCCAGCGCCGGCAGCGGCGCCACCTCTGGCGCCCGCCCCCCCATGCCCAGAGCCAGCGAGGCGGCAAGATTGACTATGCTGCCGCCGGCGTAATCGGGCATGACCAGACCGGGAAGCCTGTCCGCCAAGTTCGGCGCAGGATAGGCAATTTCCTTTTCCATCTTCAAATCCTTGTGTCCAACTTCAGTCCACGCCGCGCCGCGCCCCGCCGCGCTTCAATGCATATTCTTGGCCGCCTTGTTCACCACCTGCACATCACGTGCGCAGCGGAAACCCAGGTCGGCATGGGTATCCTCCGGCGCCAGGTAGAAACGGTAGGCGCCGCGCTGGAACAAACTGATGGCATAGTGGCCTTCCCGGCCCCAGGCCGCGCCGCGCAACACGCGATAGGTCTTGCCGAAATCCTTGCTGGTGAAATCCGAACCCGGATAGGGCTGGTACCAGTCACTGACCCATTCCGAGACATTACCCGCCATATCCATCACCTGATAGGGTGAGGTGTCCGATTTATAGGAACCCACCGGCGCCACGCCATCGTCCCAGGATTCATCGCCGGAATTGCTCATCCCGGCCTGCCAGGTGTCACCCCAGGGAAATTCGCTGCCATTGGCGCCACGCGCCGCCTTTTCCCATTCCGCCTCACTGGGCAGGCGTTTTTCCGCCCACCGGCAGAAAGCATCGGCGTCGTGCCAGCTGACCTCGACCACCGGCAGGGAATCCATATAGATCAATCGCTTGTCGATCGCCGCCAGCAGTTGCTCGCGGTTCATTTTGCCGGTATCCACATCCAGTTTGAACACCTTGGTCGCCAGCTTCGCCAGCTTGTCCGCATCCTGGGCCTGCAGCTTGGCGCGGCCCAGCGCCAGCATATACCCGCTTTCCAGCCAGTAGGCGGGCGGGTTACGCCGGGTTTTAGCGACGAATTCCCGGTACTGCGCATTGCTAACTTCCAGCTGATCGAGATAATAAGCCGGCAGTTCGACCTTACGCATGGGATGTTCGTCCAGATACCAGGGCTTGGTATTGCCGAATTCCGCCACCGTCTTGCTTTCTTCGCGCTTATCACTGCCCATTACGAATTTCCCCGCGGGCACCAGCACCATACCCTGCGGCGCAGCGGCGGGCGCGGCCTGTGTCGCCGGTGGCGCGGATTCCTTGGCGCAAGCTGCCAGCAGTGCAGCGGCCGCCAGCGAGCAGATCAGTTTCGTTCTCATTGTTCGATCCTCCCGAATCAATATCCAGCGGTGAAGTGCTTGTT
>DKAS01000170.1 GCA_002448875.1 Proteobacteria bacterium UBA6920
CACCTCCACGACACGCAAATACGGCGGCACCGGCCTTGGCCTGGTATTGAGCCGGCATTTCTGCCGGATGATGGGCGGCGATATCGCGGTCAACAGCACCGCGGGCGAGGGCTCGACCTTCACTGTTTTCATTCCGACCAAGGTTATGCCGCAAACCGGCGAACATACGCAACCCGAACCACCGCCCGTGTGGCGCGATCTGGGCCACATGCCTTTGCTGGCGGAAGCTACGGACAACAGTGAGACACTCCTGCCGCCGTCGCGCACACGCCTGCTGGTGATAGACGACGACACCGCTATCCGTGAATTGCTTTGCCGCCAGCTGGCGAAAGAGGGATTTGAAATCTTCAGCGCCCACTGCGGCTCCAAAGGCCTGGAAATGGCCCGCGATCTGCAACCGGACGCGGTGCTGCTGGACATCCTGATGCCGGGCGCTGATGGCTGGGTTATCCTCGGCCATTTCAAAAAAGACGAGCGCCTGCGCAATATACCGGTCATTCTGGTATCGATGCTGGATGAACGTCATACCGGCTTCGCTCTGGGCGCCAGCGAATATATCACCAAACCGGTGGAAAAAAGCCAGTTGCTGGCGGTAATACAGCGGGTTCTGCAACAGAACCCCGCGGCCCCTATTCTGGTGGTTGAAGATGACGCCGACCTGCGGTCTATGGTGCTGCGTATCCTCAGCAAGGAAGGCTGGCCCACCACCGCCGCCTGCAACGGCAAGGAAGCATTGCAGGCGATACATCAGACAGCACCGTCGCTGGTCCTGCTGGACTTGATGATGCCGGAAATGGATGGATTCGAATTCCTCGCGGAGATGCGCCTGCACGCGCAGTGGCAGGATATTCCGGTCATCGTCCTGACCGCCATGGAACTGAACGCCGAAGACCGGCAGCGTCTGTCCACCGGCGCCCAGCAAATCCTGCGCAAAGGCGCCAACTCCACTCCCGACCTGCTCGCCACCATCAGAAAAACCATACGAAACTACAAACTCGCCGCTGATACTTGACGCCCTCCCCTGTCCCAGGCAAGGTCATACTTCCTATCCCGAGACGGGGTCTTGACTTCTTTGTTGGTAAATTGCGTAATACCGTCATTGGTAGAACTACGGATTAAGGCCCGCCACCCCTTCCGGTAAGGTGCCTGAAAACGCAGCCGGCGATAGTAACCGATTCACACAAGGATCCTGCATGAAAGACAGCAATTGCCTGCATTTTAAATACCTGCCCATGGGGGTACGCACCTTGTATACCGGCGCGCTTATTGTCCTGGGTACCGGCTATCTTTTCGCCATGGTGTACATATTCGAATCTCATGCCGGGCGTGACGGCGATCCCATGCTTTCTGTTCGTGACCTGATCATTGCCTACAGCGGCAGCAAAGCCGATACCCGGCTGGAAACCGCCCTCAAGGGTCCCATGGCCGGTATGCTGCCGGCCGAAGAGCGCAATGTCATCATTGCCTGGGTGCGCGCCGGCGCTTCCGAGGACGAATATAAGAGCAAGATTCTGCCGCTGGTACAGCAGCGTTGCGCCACCTGTCACGGCGGCAGCAACCCGCATATTCCAACCCTGACGGAATTCTCGCAGATGAACAAGATGACGCAGATGGATCACGGCATGGACGTGTTCACCCTGGTACGCGTGTCACACATTCATCTGTTCGGCATTACCTTCATTTTCTTCATAGTGGGTTCGATTTTCTGCCACGCCTATGTGCGGCCGCTGTGGCTGAAGTGCATCATCCTGATCACACCGTTCTTTGCCATCCTCGCCGACATCTTTTCCTGGTACCTGACAAAGATCTTCGAAGGCTTTGCCTGGGTGGTCATGATCAGTGGCGCTTTCATGGGACTGGCCTTCGCCATCATGATCCTGACATCGCTGTACCAGATCTGGTTGTACAAGATTCCCAAAGAGCTGCAGGACTGCGGCGGTGTAGTGTCCTGAGAATAACCTTAAACACAACAGGAGATCGAGCCATGATTAAATCTATCGTTGTTTCCCTTGCCCTCGCCTTTGCCGCAGTTTCCGCGGCGCAGGCCGCTGGTGATGCGGCTGCCGGCAAAGCCAAGTCCTCCAGCTGTGCCGGTTGCCATGGCGCCACGGGCGTGTCCAGCAACCCCATGTACCCCAACCTGGCGGGACAACAGGCGGCTTACCTGGAAAAAGCCATCAAAGACTACAAGACCGGCGCGCGTAAAGACGCCATGATGCAGGGCATGGTTGGCGCCTTGAGCGACGCGGATATCGCCAATCTGGCCGCGTTTTACAACAGCAGCAAATAACCCCCCCTCTGCGCACCCCGGGGCGATGCCAGGATGGCGCCGCCCCCCGGTGCGCAGCCAATACGTAACCCCGATCCCGTTCCGCGCTGCTCCGGCAGGCGCCGCTCCCATGGCCTGTGGGCACGCATCGTGCTATAAAGATTTCATGACGCACAAAATCACCCCCGACGAAATCATCAATTTCTGGTTCTCCGAGACCGTCAAGCGCCTTTGGTTCAATGCCAACCCCGCCTTTGACCGCATGCTGCGCATCAACTATCTCAATGCCTACGAAGCCGCGTGCAACGGGCAGCTGCAGGACTGGACCCGCGGCGCCGAGGGCAGCCTGGCGCTGGCCATTCTGTTCGATCAATTTCCACTCAACATGTTTCGCGGCGAAGCACGGAGTTTCGCCACCGAGGAACAAGCGCGCCAGGTGGCACGACAGGCGATCAAGGCGGGTTTCGACAAGATCCTGAACGATGATCAGAAGATTTTCATTTACCTGCCCTTCATGCACAGCGAATCCCTGGACGACCAGAACTATTCCGTCAAATTATTCGAAGACGCGCAGTTGATGGACAACCTGAAATATGCCCTGCACCATCGTGATCTCATTCAGCGTTTCGGCCGTTTTCCCCATCGCAATAAAATCCTGCGCCGCGACAGCACGCCGGAAGAACTTGCTTATTTGCGCTCCAAAGGGGCGTTTCTCGGTTAGCGCGGGCGCCGGTCCGGCTGTGTTAAAATAGACCGATCGCGTCGTTCGCGGACCCCGACAGCCATGCCCAGCCAGACCACCGCGCCGTTTACCCGCAAGACCCTGCTCGCCATCGCCGGCCGGCACCGGGGCGCGCTGGTCCAGGCCAATCTCGTAGCCCTGGTGGCCGTCGCCGCCAGCGTGCCCATTCCCCTGCTGCTGCCGCTGCTGGTGGACGAAGTCCTGCTGGCCAAACCCGGCCCGCTGGTGCACACCCTCAATGGCCTGTTCCCCGCGTCATGGCAGGGCCCCGCCCTGTATATTATTGCGGTACTGGCAACCACCATCGCTCTGCGCATGCTGTTCATCGTCATGAGCGTCTGGCAGACCCGGCAATTCACCCTGGTGGCCAAGGACATCACCTACCAGTTGCGTTCCGCTTTGCTGCGCAAACTGCAGCGCATCTCCATGAGCCAGTACGAGGCACTGGGTGGCGGAGCGGTCAGCTCACATTTCGTTACCGACATGAATGCCCTGGACGAATTCATCGGTTCTTCCATCGCCAAAACCCTGATCGCGGTATTCAGCCTGCTGGGGATTTCCGCGGTACTGCTGGTCGTGCACTGGCAACTGGCGCTGTTCATCATTTTCATGAATCCGCTGGTTATCTACTTCACCACCCGGCTGGGCAAGAAAGTGAAGACCCTGAAGCGCAATGAAAACCGTGCATTCGAAGCATTTCAACAGGCCTTGCAGGAAACCCTGGAGGCCATCCAGCAAATCCGCGTCAGCAACCGTGAACAGCATTATCTGGGAAACGTGATCGAGCGCGCCGGCGCGATCCGCCAGCATTCCGCCGCCTTTTCCTGGAAAAGCGATGCCGCCAACCGTTTTTCCTTCGGCGTGTTTCTCTTCGGTTTCGACACTTTCCGCGCCATCAGCATGCTGATGGTGGTGTTCTCTGATCTGTCGGTGGGGGAAATGCTGGCGGTCTTTGGCTATCTCTGGTTCATGATGACACCGGTACAGGATGCGCTGAATGTACAATACGCCTACTTCGCCGCCAAGGCGGCGCTGGGGCGCATCAACAACCTGCTGCGCCTTGAGGAAGAACCCGTATATCCCCATGCTGTCAATCCGTTCGCGGGTAAAACCACGGTCGGCGTTCGCATCGACAACCTTTCCTTCGCCTACGGCGACGGTGCCGCCGTGCTGCACAACGTCAGCCTGGACATCGCCGCCGGGGAAAAAATCGCACTGGTCGGCGCCAGCGGTGGCGGCAAATCCACCTTGGTGCAGGTCCTGCTCGGCCTGTATCCGGCCAATTCGGGCATGATTTACTTCGATGGCGTGCCAGTTACCCGCATCGGCCTGGATGTGGTGCGCAGCCATGTAGCCACCGTACTGCAGCAACCGGCCCTGTTCAATGACAGCGTGCGCCATAACCTCACCCTGGGACTGGCGGTGGCCGAGGACCGGCTGTGGCAGGCGCTGGCGGTGGCGCAATTGGAATCCACGGTACGCTCCCTGCCGCAAGGCCTGGACACCATCGTCGGCAACCAGGGCATACGCTTGTCGGGCGGCCAGCGCCAGCGTCTGGCAATAGCTCGTATGGTGCTGACCGATCCGCAGGTCGTGATTCTCGATGAATCCACGTCGGCGCTGGACAGCGAAACCGAGGCGCTGGTTCACCAGGGTTTGCGTCGCTTTCTCGAAGGCCGCACCACCATCATCATCGCCCACCGACTCAGCGCGGTAAAACAGGCGGACAAGGTGTACGTATTTGAAAATGGCCAGATCATCGAGTCCGGCGCCCACCAGGAATTGCTGGCGGCCAATGGACTTTATACCCGCCTTTATGGCCGGGCACAGCAATAGGGCGGCGGCATGGGCAAAATACTGACTTTATTGATTCTGCTGGCGGGCCTCTGGTTCTGGCGCGATAGTATGCGCGCACGGGAAATCGTCCTCGAGCATTGCCGGCGGTATTGTAATCGCTACAATTACCAGCTGCTCGATGCCACCGTCGCCATCCACCGCCTGCGCCCGCGCCGTACCCAGCGCGGCAATCTGGCGCTGCAGCGTCATTACCTGTTCGAATACAGCATTGCCGGGGTGGAACGGCGACGCGGGTACGCTACCGTGTTCGACGGAAAATTACTGGATATTTACCTGGAGCAGGAAGACGGCACGCGCCTGCTGGAAAGTGCGGGCGCGGACGAAAACAACGACTGAACGCGCTTAGAATTCGAAGCGCAGCCCCAGCACGGTCGCGTCACCGCCCAGTTCGGCGCCATTGATTTTACCGCTGATACGCTGCCGCTCGAGCAAGAGAAATGTGTGACTGATATCATAGCCGGAACGCATATGCGCAGCGGCTTTACTGTCGAGTATATTCATATTCAGCGCCAGGCCGGCGCGTGTCAGACGGCCGGCGGTATTACCCTCCGCCGCGTCCTGGCCGGCAATCACCTGCCGGTAGTAAATACGTCCAGCGCCAACCGCGGCATAGGGCACCAGCCACTGCCCGGGAGCAAACCGGGCGCTGACCTGCGCCTGCGCCATCAACGGGTAAATATTCGTGTCCACCGAGCCTGTCTGACTGCCGCTGCTGGGCAGAACGGCCCGCCCGTGATCGTGCATGCGGCCCGCATCCACGCCTAATTCCACGAAAGGCAGCAAGCGGTAGGAAAAATTCAGCGCCAGGTACGGTGCCCGGTCACTGCCATAGTAATCGCTCCAGCGTTCCGCCTCGGGATAGTAGCGCCCGTACTGCACTTCCCCCGACCAGCCACCGGCCTGTACCGGCAGCTGCGACAATAACAACGCAGGCACTAACAACCAGCGCTTCATCAGGTCACCTCCCCGGCGCGCCACCGACGCCATGCGATCGGCAGCAATACAGACAACAGCATAAAGACCAATGCCGACAGCGGATAGTTAACCATCAACCAGGCGAAACCTATCAAGGGCGCGAGCAATATCCGAACCGTGGGTTTGTAATCCGGATGCTGCTGCAACCACTGCGCCGCCCGCGGACCGTGCCGATAATACCAGGCGACGAATGCCCGCCCCGGCGATGATGCCAGCAGATAGCGATCGCGAAACTGGCGCAACGGCCGGATCTCACGTGCTTCGTAATAACCGAAAGCGGCGGTGGCGATGAAACAGCCTTCGTTGGGCAGATCGGGATAGGCCTGCAGTTTCTCCGGTACCGCAGCTATCGGCTCCGACAAGCTGCTCAGCTGCGGATCACCGACAGTTGCCTGGGTTTGCGTAAAGTCGCTCTCATGGTCTCTGCCGGTATTGTCCCCGACCTTCACCGCCAGGTAGTATTTCTTGTCGATCTGCGCCTGCACCGCCAGGTGATAGCTGACTCCATTCACCAGACCGGTAAGCGACACACTGGTATCTCTGGTATCGACCTCGTTTTCCGTGACGTTGTCCACGCCATAATACAATATATAACCAGTGGCACCCGGCACCGATGACCAGTTGACGGTGAGCTTGCGGTCGCTGGGAGCGGCGGTCAAACCTTCGGGCGCCGCCGGTACGCTGGCCGCACCGGTGAGACCGAACAGGGTAAATTCGGTAAGGGGATGATCGACCGTTTTCACCCCGGACGCGATCAGGCTGCCCTGAGCATCCAGGGCATCACCGCCTTCATAGGGCGGCCCGGCCTTACTGTCATAAAACAGGGTGTATTTCCCAGGATTGGCAGCGTTATCCACCAGGTAGCTGGCATTGCCGTTCCAGGACAGCGCGATCTGATAGGTGCCGTTGCTGTCCTCGGTAACCGTCGCTTTTAGATCACCCACTGGGTAAGGCAGGGGATCGGCGTATTGACCGCCGTAGGCGCCCGCGTCCAGCAGACTGCTGCCGTCGATGATGTCCGTGCCCGAACCCGCACTGTCTATGCATAGAGAATCGGTACGCAGATGGAAATCCCGATGGGTCGTATCGACGAAACGCAAGGACTTGCCGCCGGTGGTTGCGTGGCCACCCTGGCGGCCATCGGTCGTATTGCCGGCAAAACAGTTATAATCGATGCCGTTGTCACTGACCGCGCTGATGGCCGTGCTGTTTTCGCTGAAAATATTGTATTTGGCGGTCGAACCGTCGGCTGCCAGCTGGAGGGCGGTGCCATTGGCAAAAAACGTATTGTTTTCAATCGCCGCGGTGGAATCCGCGCTTACGGTAACAGCATTTACATTGGCATTGAGGGCGAAAATCCCATTACGGATCTTGATATCGCTGCTAGCGTTCTGTATCGCAATGCCGGGCGCCGCACCGACCAGGGTCAGCCGCTGCACAGTCACCACCTTGGCACCGTTTAAGGTAAACACCGGAGCATTGGCACTGCTCCCCTGGAGGATGGTGCGCGCGGCTTCTTCGCCACTGACGGTCAGATTGCTTTTCAGTGTGAGATTGACGTTGTAGGTGCCCGCATGAAAGTAAATTTCATCATTGGCGCCCGCCTCGTCGATCTTCTTCTGAATATTCCCGGTCGTCGTCGTGATATCGATAAGTGCGCCCTGGGCAGACAGACAACATGCCAACCCCAGCCCCGTCACCCCTGCCCGCCAACCTGCCCGCATACATCCCATCCCTTAGTATTGGCGGTATTTTACCTATACCTTCCGCGAATACAATGGGTGATCTGCCTCGCGGCAGGCCGGGTGCAAGACGCGCCCGTTAATTCCCACCCAGCGAATTGCGTCTGGGGAAAAACACAATGCTTTCCGGCAGTAAAGGCGCAGCCACCGGCGCCAACCCCGGCTCGCTGTGAGACATTTCGTGCCAGTAGGCGGCAGGTCGTAGCAGATCGCGCAGGGTAAACCGCCCCAAAGCGGCGAAAAAACTGTCCTGGGCGATACGCAGCGCCGATTTCAGATTGCAGGCACCGTTGGCCCGGCAGTTGTAGTCTTCATTGTGGAAACATTCCAGCAGGTCCAGGTTTTTTTCCATCAACCTGACCACCTCGGCCATGCTGATTTCTTCGGCCGGCCTTGCCAGTGCGATGCCACCACCTTTGCCACGCACGGAATGGATCAATCCCATCAGTCCCAGATGGTGCACCACCTTCACCAGGTGGTTGCGTGATACCCCCAGGGCATTGGCCACATCCTGTACTGTCACCACCTCGCTCTCCCGACTCGCCAGGTGTACCAGCACGCGCAGTGCATAATCTGTATATAAAGTAAGTTGCATTCCCACCTCCACAACGGCTTCTCGTGTAACGACGGCGAGTGTTTCACGCCTCCCTGATCGCGCACCCCACACCACCACGTTTTAACCGTGATTCTTTGCCTGCCTGAGGAACGATAGGTACTTATTCTTTAAGACGGACAATTCAGCCGTGTCCCTCATGGGAAAGACTATAAATAGCTAACATGGACAAGAAAGTTAGAAAGGACATAAGTGATTTGTGCGAAATTCACATTCCGCTCGCCGGTCCACAGGGACACGATGGCAACACCTTGGATTATGTCACATGGGATCGGCTAACAAGGCCACACGAAGAAAAAGTGAAAGGCCATGCGCAGGAAGCACATGGCCGTCACTTTGGGTGGTGGTATGGGTAAACCAGGAATAGGCCGACTATACGGGTGCGTAAATAACAAAGTAAAAGACTAAATAACTCTACCCATATGACCAAAAGTGACTAAAAGACCGGCGCTCAACAAACCGCGCCCGGCGGCGGTCCATTGCAACGGACCGGCACCGGGCGTATTTGCGGCTTGTCCCGTCAATCGATCTTTATCGAGTGCTTATTGGCTTTTTCCAGCTTGGGGATGGACAGTTCAAGCAGGCCGTTGTTAAAACTGGCCTTGATCTTGTCCGCAGCAACCGCACACGGTAAGGTCACCGTCCGCCTGAAAGCATTGCTGCTGATTTCAGAGCGATAGTAATCTTTCTTTTCCTCCTTCTTCTCCTGCTTTACGCTCGCCTTGATCGTCAAGGTATTGTCCGTTAGCGTGACCTCCAGTTGATCCTTCTGCACACCGGGCAATTCCGCCTTGACCAGCAATACTTCATCCTGATCGATGATATCGATGGCGGGCAACCGTTCCGCAAAATCCCAACCTAATCTCCGGAACTGTGGGAATTCAAACAAACTCGGCCAGAACGCGTTACGCGAGAAAATATTCTCCATCATCCGCTCCATTTCCGCGAAGGGCGAGAAATACTCCCGCGCTACCGGTTCTTTCGCGAGTTCTTTTTTGGTGATGTCATGAATTTTAGCCGTTTTGCCCATGACAACCTCCTTCAGAAAACTCTGATATTCCAGCTACACACTATCCGCCGGATAGCCCACCCCATCCGGCACCACAGTTGTTATCATTGATATCAATATAAAAGATCGATACACGGAACGGGATCCGTAGAAGTACGCAAAGTCAAATCACGGAATTGGCAACGTTTTTCAGTCTTACGCGCCGCCGTCCGATCTACCTGGCGACACGTTTCCACCCCAACAGATAGGCGTCGAGCAGCCAGTAACTGCCATCACGCTGCAGCAGCGGAATCTTACGCGCATAGTCACCGGGCCATTTCTCGTTACGAAAGTTCTGCTCCGCCACCTTAACCGCGCCCTCCTTGAGATCGACCGAGGTGATCACGGCCACGTGTCCGGTACCGAGGTATTCACGACCATAGATCAGCAGATCGCCCGCCTGGGGCGCGGACGCGGAGCCGTTGACAAATGTTTCCAGCCTGGACTCCTTGCCCGCGGGCACGGAGCTTACATGGTCGACTTTGTTCCACAGATCAGCCGCCACATCCACGTCACCGTAGACCACGCCGTCATGGACCAGCAGCCAGCGGCGAGCATATTCCACGCACTGCCATTTGATCCCGGTATAGGTGCCATTGACTTTGGACGGTTCGAAGACGACGCAAGCGGCGTTACAGTTTGAATAAGCCTCCACCCCCGACGGAGACTTACCCAGCACCTGTCCGTAAGCGCTCACGCAATCGGACTGACATTGTTCCGGCAATGCGGCCCCGGCGGGGGAAAGCAAGCCGCCCCCGACGAGCAGCAGCCAGATGGAGAATTCCCGTATTTTCATCGCGCGCCCTCTGTCTGGATTGTTCGTCAGCATGATATCACCATCAAGCCGCGGGTGAATCCCGTACCGCTGCCGCATCGGATCGCCACCACCCTCAGCGCCTGTACCCTACTCGCACTACGGCGATTCGCCTATACTAGTGCCAGGCAGGCCGGCACCGGCCAGCGATAACCCCGGAACCGCCGCCCATGCACAGAAAATCCGTTGTAACGACCAGCAGCGCCAGCCTGGCATTTTGTCTGGCGGCATATGTCAGCACCCTGCTGTCGGCCTGCACCCACGTCTCCGGCCCCGTCGCGGAGTACGCCGCGTTACCGAACAGTAAAATCGAATTCGTCACTGAACCGGTGTTTGCCAGCCGCATGCAAATCCTGCGCGCCGGCTCCCCCGACAAACCCGCCGTGGTGCTCATCCATGGCATGGGGGACAGGGGCATGAGCGACTGGCGCTATCTGGTACCGGAACTGGCCGCCAACTACTATGTGCTGGCACTGGATTTGCCGGGTTTTGGCGCTTCAGAAGCCAAGAACGCCGAGTACGACATTGACCATTACGCCGAGGTTATAAAATGGCTGGTGGACACCTACAGCAGCGGACCCTTGCGCATCGTCGGCCATTCCCTGGGCGGCGCCGTGGCCCTGCGCTATACGGCGAAATACCCGCAGCGGGTGCACTCTTTGGTGATCGCCGATGTTGCCGGCATTCTCTACCGCACCACGGTCACTGAATACATCACCCAACTCGATCCTAACTTCAAGGATCCGATCGCCAAGCTGTTCAAACCCCTGGTCAAAGGCGTAAACATACTGCTGCGCACCATCACCGGCGGATTCGGCGTAGCGCGGGTACAGAACCGGCTGTACAGCATTCTCCACGACCCCGACCTGCGCGCGACGTACTTTCGTGGCAGCAGAATCATCGCTGCCTTGGGCCTGGTACTAAGCAATTTCAGCGCTGACCTGGACAAAATCGACAAACCCACCCTGATCGTCTGGGGCGACAACGATAACGTCGCCCCATTGCGCACCGGCAAGCTGCTGGAATACAAGATCAAGGGTTCGGTGCTGAAAACCATCCATGCTGCCGGGCATGCGCCCATGCTGACCCAGCCGGAACTGTTCAACCATCTGGTGCTCACCGCGTTCGCCTCGCCACCGAGCCGGTCGGAACCGCTGTTTCCCGTCGCCCGCGACTCGACCAATCCCGAACCGGCCTACTGCCTTTACCAGGAGGAACCGGTCACCATCAGCGGCGAATACGGCGTCGTGGTGATAGACCACTGCGCGCAGGCGGTACTGCGCGACGTGATCAGCGAGCAAGTCATCATCCATAACTCGACGGCGACTCTGGAAAACGTCACCACCGCCGGCGACCCCTGGGGCCTGGTAGTCCACAACTCCATCGTCAACGTGCAGCGCAGCCGCTTGACCGGCAGCGTCATCGGCCTGCTGGCGCAGGAGTCCCGCATCAACATCGAACAAAGCCGGATAAGCGGCCAGGGTTACGGCATGGTGCTGAGCGATTCCGTCGCGGAGCTCAATGGCATTGAGAGCAGTGGTGACAAGGCGTTACAGGTAACCGACAGTGAGTTACACGCCACAGGCATCGATTTGACAGGCAATGTTTTCGCACTGGGAACGACATCGCCGGCAACGCTGATGTTTTCCGTCAGTCATGTACGCAGCGCGCACTTCGACAATTACCTGCACGGACCGATCATCTTTATCCCCAACGAACCGCTGTAACAGCGGCGCCTCAGATACTGACCCGATTGCGGCCCCCGTGCTTGGCGCGATACAGGGCGTCGTCGGCCGCCGCCAGCAGGGCGTCGGCCTCCTGGCCGGCGGCCAGCTGGGTCAGACCGATGGAGACGGTCACCGACGGCAGCGGCTCCTTGTCCGGACCGCGGGCACTGCGCATCTGGACCGCGTTACGCACGCGTTCAGCGACGTCGCGAGCCTCATCAATGGTGGTTTCCGGCAGCAGGACAACGAATTCCTCGCCACCGTATCGTGCCGGCAGATCCGTCGGACGCAGCTGCTTGATCACCACTTTCGCCACGCCATGCAGGACGCTGTCGCCGGCCAAGTGACCGTGCCGATCGTTAAACTGTTTGAAGTGATCAATGTCCAGCATCAGCACGCTGAGCTGGTGGCTGCGCTGCACCAGACGCGGCAAATTCTCCATCAGCCAGCGCCGGTTGTACAGACCGGTCAGAAAATCCACCTTGGCATCCTGTTCGTACGCGCGCTGCTGATGATAGCTGTCCGACAGGATGCGCTGGCCTTTGCGGATACGCCCCGAAAGCAGAATCAACAGATTGCGCGCCACCACGTGGGAACGGTTGATCAAGGACCAGATATAGACGTCCTTGATGGCGAACAGCAGGCAGGGACTGGCGGCATAGACGTAGGCCGATGCCGGCACCCCTTCCAGCGCCGACATTTCGCCCACGCACGCTCCGGCATCGATATAGTCCAGGGTTTCCTGATGCTCCCCTTCCAGTTTCACCACCAGCCGCCCCTGCAGCAACAGGTATAACACATCGTTTTTCTGCCCGGGGGCGAACAGGGTTTCGCCGGCAGCCAGCCAGCGTTGCGGGCAGGTGTCGAGCAGCCATTCTATGGCCGCGGCATCCTCGCCGGCGAATAGCCGGGTTTGCAGCAGTTGCTCTACTGTCACCGGCGACGCCACCCCCGTTGCAGCCGGGCGGACGGTATCGATGTGCGGTGGTCTATCCATCATCCTCCCTCGCGGATGGCGATCGGCCGGGGTAAAGGCGCGACCGTGATAGTTCCGTTTACTTCAGCAGGTCACCAGGCAAGGGCAAGGCGGGTAGTTTTTCCAGCGCCTTCAACGCACCGCTGGGGTCCACCTTGGGCGCTTTCTTGGCAACATCGGTAACCACCTTGGTGGGATCCGGTACCGCCGGGGCGGAAACAGCCGGCGCCACGGGGACGGGTACCGCCGGCACCCGCGGCACCGGTACGACCGGCGCATGGTGGTGCACACAAGAGGCGAGCAAAACGGCGCTCAACGCAATAAACACTGATTTCATGGCATACTCCTGTCGCTTAATTTCCCAGCATAGACACGGCTAATGCTGGCAATTATAGAGATAGAATCGTATTAATTCATCAAAAAGGCTATTTCCTGACTATCGACACTGAATTCCCGCGAAGACACCACCGGTAATTCCGTTGCCGACTATATCGGCGCCCAGGGCCCGTTGCCGCAACGCCACCGTCGCCAAGCCCCCCACCCCAGGCAGGGAATGGACGCCAGCGACAACCGGCATGCAGAAAATGCTCGCCTGTTCTTTCCCTGCCTGGCGCTGCATACTGACCCCAGGTCACCGGCGCCAGGAGTCGTCCTCATGCCCCATCCCCACTCTGTACTTACGCTTTGCCTGGCCGGGTTTTTCGCCCTGGGGTTGACCGGGTGCGCCGACGAAAAAGATCAAATGCAGGGACCGACGCTCGAACCCCTCGCTGCCGCGGTCAGCACCACCGTTCCCCTGGCCTATGCCGTGGCGGTCGCGCAGGCGGCGATCAGTGGCAATGCCGTGAACGGCGTCACCACCAGCACCGTCTGCAACACCTATCCTTGCCTGGCATCGGCGACATTCAACCTGGCCGACGGCAGTATCCCGGCCACGCTGCAAAGCTATGGCGATGTGTATGTGGCTGGATTGTGGCAGTCGGCGGAGCAGGCGCTGGTCACCGTGGTGTTTCTCGGCAGCACCGCCGGCAGCCGCAGTTACCCGGTCAACAAGATATCCACCATTCCGGTCATGCGCACCGCCGCGGGTCTCACCCTGGTGTATGCCAGCACCGACATCAATATCGCCACCGATCCCGATGACAGCGTTAGTCTCAGCAGTGCCCAGCAACAGGCGGAAGCGGACAGACTGAGCCTGGATCCCGGCAACGACCTGGAACTTGCCGCCGCCCTGGACGCC
This sequence comes from Proteobacteria bacterium UBA6920, assembly GCA_002448875.1. Classification (GTDB taxonomy): domain Bacteria; phylum Pseudomonadota; class Gammaproteobacteria; order SG8-11; family SG8-11; genus UBA6920. The sequence goes on from DKAS01000170.1 coordinate 14,004, forward strand.
TGGGTGGTCAACGTGGACTTCAACCATACGCCGCTGGATTTCGGCGACGACAGCTATACGCTCAGCGGCGGCGCTCAGTTTCTGGGCGTGGGGGATCAACAAGCCTATGTTTATCAATTGGGAGCTCTGGGCATGACCATGAATGCCGGCTGCGTACTCAATCCACGCCAGGGCTACGCCCTGATCAATGAACTGGAAGTCAGCACCGGTGCACCGGCGGACTGGCCCCGCCTGGGCACCGCCAGCCTGGAATTTCACCCGACCTGTGACGGCAAAGCACGCGCCCTGCTGGCGGTGGGCAGCTATGGCGCCCTCGCCAACAAAATCATCAATTTGAACTTTGCCCACGCCACCACCGGCGGCGGCGACGTGCCGCAATCGACCCCGGGCCAGCAGTCACCGCAGCGGCCACCCGCACCGCCGCGCGACCCGTGGTGAGCAATCGTCGGCTCACCCTGGGTTGTCGACGGAAAACATGCTCCAGGGATAGGTGATGAACAGCACGAACTCCTTGCCTTCGGCGCCCTGGGCAAGATCGGCGCGAATAATGATACCGGACAGGAGCACGCGGAATCCCAGACCGACACTGGACCGCGCATGCTCCCACAAATCAGAGAAATGATCGGCGACACTGCCCTGCTCGGCAAACACCGCCAGTTGCAAATTGGTGCGGATACCGCGCGCCATATAGATATTGAACGGTACGCGCTCCTCGGTGAGGTTCCAGCGGTATTCCGCGCCATAAAACATGCTCTGGCCGGCATAATAACGGCTGCCGGCGAAAGATCGCAGTCGCTGGGTTCCGCCCAAGGCGGAAGCGATGCCAAATCGATTGTAGGCGATCAACTCGTTGATCCGCCGGTTTTCTGTGGCCCGGCACTGGTCCTGGGCGGCGCCCGGCGGCTGGCTGTCACAGTTCAGGCCGGTTTGCGCCTGCAAAGTCGCATAATCAATTTCACCCTGGTGAGTAATATGCGCTTGCGACAGAAAGACATTGAACGCCAGGGTGTCCCAGGAACGCACGGGTAGATAGGCGCTCAAGTTGTAATCCATGACATAGAAGCGACTTTGCAGCTTGTCCTCGCTGAAAAATTGCTTGCGGGCGACTTCCAGGCGCACCCCGCGCCGCGGGTCCAGGCGATCATCGGTGTAGTCGAAGTTGACGCCCAGGTCATGAAAGCGCACTTCATGACGGGCGGTGTCAATGACGGGGAAATGGTTGCCATCCTTGTCCAGCACCTCCAGCAGGCGGGTTCCCCCCTGGCCATAACGCATATAGGCTTCCAGCATGCGTTGCCACGCTGAATAGGTTACCTGTCCGAGCAGGTAGTCGCCTTTGACCTTGGGTTGGATGGTGTCCTCAGCGCTGGAGGTCATACCGCGCTTAAATACCAGGGGCGCTACGTCGAAGTCATAGCGCCCGACGTCGAAAATCAACTGTCGCTTGAGCAGCGGTACATCCAGCAGCGCGACACCGGACGCGCTGAAATCGCCTTCAATCTTGAAGCCGGTGATATCCATATCGCTGTCCCACATATTCAACACCGTGCCGCCGAATCCCGCGGCGGTTCCCAGACCGGGAATATCACCGGCAATGGGATAGACAAAGTAACCGAAGTCCTCGCCGAACTGGCCGCGGCGCCGCTCCAGGGGGTCGGCCCAGCCCAGGGTCTGCCACAGGATTAAAAACAGTATCGGCACTGCCATTAACTTACTATTACTATGTTTTATCATGGCCGCCTCCTTGGCGCTCCGCCCAAAACCCTACTATCCAGTGTAGTTTACCCCTGACCAGCAATCAATCCGCCTCGACCCCGAGCCAACAACGGCCGGTTCGCTGCACCAGGCTGCGCCTGCGGACGGCAAGCGAACTCGTTCGCGCCCGGGAAGCCGCCCAGTGGTATCGACCAGGCCACGTATGGCAGAATAGGCGGCGCATTTCCGACCAATTAGCCCAGGTAGCAACCTCCCTTTGCCGCCTATGAACCTGCTCAGTTTCGACCCCCTACGCACCCTGCACCTGCCCAACACGGTGGCTGTCAAACCCGAGCATTGGTTTGCCCGAAAACACGAGGTACTGCAGGCGGATTGGGTGTTGTTCCCGGAGTACTGGCAGGTCAATGCCCTGGTCTACGCCTGGCGTAAACGTATCTTTCCCAGCATCAGCAGTTACCATCTGGGGCACGACAAAATCGAGATGACCCGGGCCATGCAGGCGCTGGGCAGCCACACCATGCCGGCCACGCTGATTCTGGCCAGCACCCCGGCGGCGCTGGAGCAGATCCAGGATACTTTCAGCTACCCGATGATCGCCAAGAGCGTGCGCTCCTCCATGGGTCTGGGCGTGTTTCTGCTGGAAAGCCCCGCTGATCTGCGACGCTATGCGGCGCAGCATGAAGTGCTGTATCTGCAGGAATATCTGCCGATCAAGCGCGATCTGCGCGTGGTGTGGGTGGGGGACCAGGTGGTCAGCGCTTACTGGCGAGTGGGACGCGAGGGAGATTACCGCAACAACATCGCCCAGGGCGCCAGCGCGGATTTCACCGATATCCCCGCCGCCGCCCTGGAGCTGGTAGGCCGGGTTGCCCGCAGCCTGGAGATCAATCACGCCGGGTTCGACGTGGCGGAAATCGACGGCGAGTATCGCCTGTTCGAGTTCAATGTGCGCTTTGGCACCCAATCCCTGCGGCAGCAGGGCATCCGCCTGGACGACCTGATCTATGCCTACTTACTGCGCCATACACAGCCACCGCTGGAACCGCCGCGCCCCTGGCTGCCCAAGGCCAGTTGATGCACCCCGGGTGGGTAGCGTTAGCACCGGGATTGCGGGTAAAATCGTCGGCCAGATAGACTGATGCATCATCGTGGCCACGCTTAAGCTTATATCCAGAGTCGCCTATTTCAATCCCCGCTACTGGCCCATGCTGCTGGCTTTCAGCGTGCTGCGTCTGTTGAGCCTGCTGCCCTATCCCTTGCTGTTTCGCGCCGGCCGCTTGCTGGGCCATGGCATGATGTATATCAACCGCCGGCGGCGGCGCATCGCCCGCGCCAATATCCGCGCGGTATTTCCTGAACTCGACGCACAGGCGCAGGCGCAACTGGTGACCCGGCACTTTCAGTCCCTGGGCATAGGCTTGTTCGAAATGGCTCTCACCTGGTGGTCGGCGGACAAGCGCATCTGCAAGATCCCGGTGCGCTTTGTCGGCGCGGACCATCTGCAGCAGGCGCTGGCGCGGGGCAAGGGCGTGATTTTTCTCGGCAGCCACTTTACCACCATGGATATCGGGGTGCGACTGGTCATCGCCCACCTGCACCCGCCGATTCATATGACCTACCGGCCGCACAACGATCCGATGCTGGACCGGCTGATCACCGCCAACCGGGTAAAATACGGCCTGGGCGCCGCCGATTTCAATGATGTGCGCAGCATGGTGCGGACACTGAAAAGCGGCGAATTAATGTGGTACGCTCCCGACCAGGGCTATCGCGGCAAAATGGCGGAATTTGTCCCGTTCTTTTCCATCCCCGTCTCCACCCACACCGCCACCAGCCGGCTGGCCCGTCTGACCGGCGCCGCGGTGGTGCCGTACTATGTCAAGCGCGACACGGATCTGCGCGGTTACACCATCACCATCTATCCGGCGCTGGAAAACTTTCCCAGCGATGACGTGGTCGCCGACATCAGCCGCTGTCACCAGCTGCTGGAAAAACACATACGCGAGGCGCCGGAGCAGTATCTATGGGTACACCGGCGTTTCAAGCATCTGCCGCCCGGGGCTGCCAAGGTGTATGACAATTGAAGCGCAGGCAACTGCGGTCTGACCATGCAAGCTCGGCACGCCTCGGGCGCTGAGCAGCCGCAACTGCCTGAGCCGCTCTAGCGGTTGACCACTTTTGCCGGGCACCCCGCCGCCGCCAGCCGCGAACGGCGCTGGAAGTCCGCCACATGAAAGGTACCACAATCCGTCACCAGCGGGTGCAGATTGCGCAAACTGCCGTCCATGCCCTCCTGCCCGGCGTCCAGCGAGCGACAGTGAAAATCCTCGACACTGGAGATCGGCTCCACTGTCAACAGGCGCGCCGTCTGGGCATCTTCCCCGGGAAACAACACGCCAACCTTCTCCTCGCCAGCGAAATACGTCACCGGCAGCCAATCGTGACTGAACAGACCATCCTCAGTCCGGCCGGAGGCCAGGCGCGCGAGCAAATGGCGCGCCCGCACAATAGGCGTGGTCGACTGCTCATGCCACTCCAGCATGCGCCACTGCGCATCGCTGCCAAACAAAAATTTCTCCATTTCCTCCTCGTCACGTTCGGTCTGCCACTGCAGGCGCATGCCGTATTCGCGCAACTCACCGACCGGCCAGGCGTTTTCTCCGTGCCTCTCCTTGCTCGCAGGATGATGCGCCAGCCAGGACGCGCGATGGCACACCGTCGCGCGCAGCTGAATGCGGTAGGCGGGAAGTATGATTTCGCCGTGCAACTCCTGGCCCGGCTGCCAGTCTCCGGCGCAGACGAAACTCATGCCATGAAAGGAAATGTTGCTCACCACGCCATGAAGAGCGTGCCCGGCCGCATCGAACACACGGGCAGTGAGCGGCAGGGTAAAGCGATATTCGTGGCGCCGGTGCCGCCGGTAGAGGGAAAACCGGGATACGAAACCGGCCAGCCCGAGATTGATCCCGGCCCAGAGAATATTTGCTCCCAGCGCCAGCGGCGTCAGGTGCTGAAACAAACCCCATAGTGCAACGCCACCGACAATAGCCAGCAAGTTGCCATACAGCACCAGCAGCTGTGGCAGAAGATGCCGGCGGTCATCGGCAAGATCATAACTCTTGTCGGTGACGCGAAACCGCCGGCTGCCGCCGAACCAGCCCAGGGTCGCCGCGGCGAAGGTCGCGAATCGCGCCATATTATATTCTTCGGTGAATACCGTGCGCCCGTAACCACGCCCCGTCTCCTCGTAGGCCCAGAAGCACAGTAGATAGTACGGCACGAAGTGCAGGAGGTAGTCCTGGCCAAGCACATTGATCGGCAGAATACCCGTGAACAGCACGAAGATGGGTGCGCTGTAGAAGATCAGCTTCTGCCAGCCATCGAAGTAGGTGGATACCGAAGCGAAATAGTTCAAGCGTTGCGCCAGGGTCAAGCCACGGGCGAACAGAAACCCTTCCTCGCGCCACACCTGCATCGCGCCCTGCCCCCAGCGCCGCCGTTGCACGAGAAACTGGCGTAGAGTCTCCGGCGCCACGCCAAAGGCCAGACTCTCCGGATAATACACCGACTGGTAGCCCTGCTTATGCAAACGAATGGAGGTATGCAGATCTTCGGTGACGGTACCGGTGGCAAAGCCGCCGATTTTATCCAGCGCCGCACGGCGAATCACCGCGCAGCTGCCACAGAAAAACGCCGCGTTCCAGTAGTCCTTGCCGCGCTGGATCACGCGGAAAAACAGCGATTGCTCGGTCCAGATCACATTCAGACGCTTATGTTTGCGATGCTGAAAGGAATCCAGATTGTAGAAGTCCTGCGGCGTCTGCACGAATGCCAGGCGTGGATCGGCGAAGAAGCCCAGGGTTTTTTCCAGAAACGAACGGCCGGGCACGTGATCGGCATCGAAAACCGCGATAAACTCCCCGGTCGCGTATCCCAGCGCATGATTAAGATTACCCGCCTTGGCGTGCGTATTGTCGTTACGCGCCAGGTAACGACAGCCATACTGGCGGGCCAACGCCTCCATTTCCGGCCGCTTGCCGTCATCCAGCAGCCAGGTGGTATGGGGATAATCCATGCGACAGGCGGCCGCCAGCGTGTGCCGCACCAGCTCCACACTTTCGTTGTAGGTAGGAATGAAGACATCCACCGTCAAACCCGGAGGTGGCACCAGGGGCAGCGGCTTGGTCAGGCGCAGGACCATAAAAATATGCAACATCGCGGTCAGAAAACCGAAAGCCTCGGCACCCCACAACAGCCAGGAGAAAAACAGGGCATCCGGGTTGAAGGTTCCCAGGCGCCAATAGAGATAATAGGGCGCAAAAAGCAGAAACCCAGCGACCACAAGCCGCCCACCCCAGCTGAGCGGTTCCACCGGTTTTTGCCCCACCAGAGTGGCGTTATCAGAGATACCTGATTTCATCTGCGGAGATTTCTTTTGCATTGCTACTGTAAATAAATGAGGCCTGACCTCGAGCGGAAGAAAGCAACGCCCGGCACGTCTATACCAGGAATATCGGCCTAATTTTCAGTTTTATGCGGCGCAAGCCACCGGCCGCGGGACCGCGGCATGGCAACATTGGTAGGAGGGGAATACAACCCCAAAGCCGAAAGAGTCAGCAACAGGTAACTGCAGCGCTGACACCTGAGCCATGGATTCAGGAATCGGCAACTACGGCGCGGACCTTATCGGCCGGCATCGCGCTGCAGGGTTTCGCGTTTTTGTTCCGCGTTCTCATCCGCGGCGGCGGCCGCGTCTTTAGCCTGCTGCAAGACATCGGTCTGGGCCTTCCAGGGATGGTCGCCGGACTGCTGCTTCTCGGCGTCCTGGGAACTGCCGCCGCAACCGCTCAGGCAGGCGAACAACAACGACAACAGAAAAACACCGTTTTTCATCACGTCGCTCCTGTGGAATAGGAAAGGTACGCCGAACAGCGGCACCTGACCGATCAATGCAGACTGACGTACACCAGTTCCGCGGTCAGATACACCCCGGTGTCCAAGCCCCGGGTTTTGCTGGCACCGACACCCAGATTCATGCGCAAATCCGGCGTCAGCGGCAACCCGTCCAAAGTATAGCCCAATTTGTCCGTATGGTAGTCCGAACCACCACTGATGACCCAGGCAACTCCGTGACGCAACTGGTCCATTTCCCGGCTGCCCTTGAATCGCAGCCAATAGCCATTGGCGGCAAACTCGTAACTGGCGTTCTGGTCGCTGCGCCAGCCGTCGTGCCAAGTTTGTCCGGCTTCCACCAGCACCACTACACCGGTCTGGCTGCCGCGATTGTCGGCCGCGGGCTGATCCGGCGACAAGTGAGTGTTACGCTGGCTGATACCGGCATAGGCGCCCCAGGAATCAACGGCGCTGGATGCTTTGAAACCGGCTGCCAGTTGCACCCCCGGAGCACGGGCGGTGATATTGCTGTCATTGGCTTTGTAATCGTATTGCAGGCGATCCAGCCACAGCCTGGCCTGCCAGCCCTGACCGAGATTGGCGCCCCCCAGCGGAGTAATGGCACCGGCGAACACGTAGCTGTCCCCCTGACTGCCGGCTTCCAGACCGGTCAACGCCACGAAGTCCCTTGCCGCCGCCACCTGCGTACCGGCCGCCAACACGACCGCTACGACCATTCGCCTGGCAAAATACATGACTGCGCTCCTTGTGTTACTGACTGACCGCGGTGGCCGGCTGGGGCAGCGCCGTGGGCAGGGGTGGATAGCGAAAGAAATCCGCCGCGTAAAACTCACCGTAATCCGTTTCCACCGCGCGCAGATTGCGCAGGGAACCGCGCATGATTTCCTGGGCGCTGCCCAGCGGGTAGCAAAGGAAATCGCCATTGACCACTGGTTGCTCCATCGCCAGCAGGCGGGCGATCTGACCACCTTCGCCCTGAAACAAGACCCCCATGCGTTGTTCGCCGCCGGCATCGCCCGCAGCATACACCACCGGCAGCCAGTTGTGGTGAAACACACCGACGGGCGCACCGGCGGAAAAACGCGCCATCATCTGGCGCGCCCTGCTGATCGGCGTATAGGATTGCTCGCGCCATTCGAGCAAACGCCATTGGGCATCGGTACCGAACAGAAACTTTTCCACCTCTTCTTCGTCCTGCCTGGTCTGCCAGCGCAGACGCATGCCGTATTCATGTAGACCACCCTGCAATTGGTAGTGGCCGTCACCCTCCTGATCACGCACTTCACTGCGCAGTGACGGCTGCCCACGATGGCGCACCGAAGCCTGCAGGTAGATGCGCCGACCGGGGAGAACGATCTCGCCGCTCACTTCCTGCTGCGCACCCAACTCGCCAGCACAGATAAATCCCATGCCATGGGAAGAAATATTGGTGATAACGCCGGGAATCTTCTGTCCCAGACCGTCAACCAAATGACCGGTGAGCGGCAGGGCGAAGCGGTATTCGCTGCGGCGATGCCGGCGTCGGAGGGTAAAACGGGTGACAAAACCCGCCAGCCCGAGATTGATACTGGCCCAGATCACGTTCACCCACAAAGCCATCGGAGTCAGATGCTGATACAGCTGCCACAGCGTGATTCCGACGATGATGGCGAATACGCTGCCGAACAGGATACCCAGCTGGGGCACGATCTGCCGGCGATCATCGCCGCCGTTGTGGCTCTTATCGGTCACCCGAAACCGGCCGCTGCCGCCGAACCAACCGAGGGTCGCCGCGGCAAACGTGGCGAAGCGCGCCATGTTGAATTCCTCGGTAAAGACGGTGCGGCCGTAACCGCGCCCAACTTCCTCGTAGGCCCAGAAACACAGCAGATAATACGGCAAGAAGTGCAGCAGGTAGTCCAGCCCCATCACATTGATCGGCAGGATGCCGGTAACCAGCACCACGATGGGCGCTACGTAAAACACCAATTTCTGCCAACCGTCGAAATAGGTGGATACCGATGCCAGGTAGTTCAGCCGCTGCGCCAACGTCAGGCCGCGGCTGAACAGAAAACCTTCCTTGCGCCACACCTGCATCGCACCCTGCCCCCAGCGCCGCCGCTGCACGAGAAACTGGCGAATGGAATCCGGCGCCACACCAAACGCCAGACTTTCCGGATAGTACACCGATTTATAACCCTGCTTGTGCAGGCGGATGGAAGTGTGCAGGTCTTCGGTAATGGTACCGGTGGCGAAACCGCCGATCTTGTCGAGGGCGGTGCGTCGAATCACCGCGCAACTGCCGCAGAAAAACGCCGCGTTCCAGTAGTCCTTCCCCCGCTGGATCACCCGGAAAAACAACGACTGCTCGGTCCAGATGAAATTCAAGCGCTTGTGCTTGCGATGCTGGAAGGAATCCAGATTGTAGAAATCCTGCGGCGTCTGCACGAATGCCAGCCGCTGATCGGTGAAAAAGCCCAGGGTCTTGCTCAGAAACGAGCGACTGGGAACATGGTCGGCATCGAATACCGCGACAAAGTCCCCGGTGGCATAGCGCAGGGCGTTGTTGAGATTGCCCGCCTTGGCGTGCTGGTTGTCGGCTCGCGCCAGGTAACGACAGCCGTACTGCTGGGCCAGCGCCTGCATTTCCGGCCGTTTGCCGTCATCCAGCAGCCAGGTG
>DKAS01000049.1 GCA_002448875.1 Proteobacteria bacterium UBA6920
GTACCGCAAGGCCGCCGATCAGGGCTTCAGTCGCGCCCAGTACGCGTTAGGTTATTTCTATGAACTGGGTCTGGGAGTAGAAAAGAATCCGCAGGAGTCGTTCCGCTGGTATCGCCTGGCTTCCGGGTTCAAGGACGACCAGCTGCAGGTCACGCAGGTGACCATGAGCGACGAAGAACGCAAGCTGCTGGAGGACGCACGCAAGGCGGAGGAAGCCAGTCTGGCGCGCATCAAGGATGAAATCAGTTCCAGTCGTTCGCAGTTGGACAAGATCAACGGCGATCTGGCGGCGAAGAAGAAGAGTCTGGAAACCGTCGCCGCCAGCAGGGCGCCGGAGCTGGCGCAGAACGCCGAAGCGCAGCAGCGCGAGGAAAGCAAGCTCAACGGCCGGATCAGCCAGTTGCGGCAGCGTTCATCCATCGTCGAGGCGGAATTGGCCAGCAAGGAAAAACGCCTTGCCATGGTGAACGCGGCACTGGCCAAACAGACGCAACAGGCGGATCAGCTGAGCAAAGAGGTGGTACAGCGACGTGACGCCTTGCAGCAGGAAGTGGCCAAACTGGAACAGGACAAGGCGGAGCTGGAAAAGACCAGGCAGACCGCCAGCCTCAGTCCGCAGGAAAAAGCCGATCTGGAGAGCAATCTGCAGTGGGTGCTGGAACAGTGGGAGAATGGCCGCAGCGAGCTGGCAGCGGTGGGTAAGGCACTGGATACGCAGAAGGCACTGGCGCAGTCCAAAGGCGACCAGTTGAACCGTCTGTTGCGCGACGTGGAACAGGCCAAAAGCGGTCTGCAGGCGGAGCTCAAGCAGGTGGAGCAGGGCCGGGCGCAACTGGCGTCTCAGCAGGCGGCCATGGACAAGGAACGGGTGGCCTTGCAGCAGAAGTGGCAGGCGGAGCGGGAAACCCGCATCGCCGATTTACGCCGCCAGCAGGAAGTGATCGCGCAGCTGGAGAAACAGAAGAAGACCAACGAGAACCGTCTGGCGGATCTGCAGCAGTCGCAGGATAACAGCCAGCTGGCGATGCTGGCGCCGCGTATCGAGCTTATCGACCCGACGCTGCCGGTGACCCGCGGCATCAAGGCGGGCGGCGCCGTAGCCGCGGCGCTGGATGAGCGGCCGCCGGTGCTGTACATGGCCAGCAACGTGGTAGAACGCGATATCGTCGGCAAGGTGATTTCACCCAAGGGTCTGTTGCTGCTGACGGTCAACGACCGCAAGGTTTCGGTCGACAAGAACGGCTTGTTCAATACCGCCATGGAAGTGCCAAGCAACGGCGCGATGATAGACGTGGTGGCGGTGGATGCGGTGGGCAATCGTACCCAGAAACAGTTCGTGCTGGCGCGCCAGGAACAGACGCGGGTGGCGGCCGGCCAGCAGGCGCAGGGCGTGATCGCCTCGCGTTCCCCGGCCAGCAAAATGCCGGGCGTGAATTTCGGCAATTACTATGCTCTGGTGATCGGCAACAACGAATACACCAATCTGCCCAAGCTGAAGACACCGGTGAACGATGCGAAGGAAATCGCCGCCATCCTCAAGGAAAAATACGGTTTCAAGGAGGTGCGCACGCTGTATAACGCCAACCGTTATCAGATGATCACCGCCCTGAACCAGCTGCGCAAGGATCTGACCGAAAAAGACAACCTGCTGATCTATTATGCCGGCCATGGCGAATTGGACCGGATCAACATGAAAGGCCAGTGGTTGCCGGTGGACGCGGAGCAGGAAAGCACCGCCAACTGGATTTCCAACAGCTCCCTGACCGAATTGATCAACGCCATACCCGCCAAGCATGTGCTGGTGGTGGCCGATTCCTGTTATTCCGGCATCATGACCCGTTCGGTGATGGCCAATATCGAGGGTGGCAAATCGGCCGATGCCAAGAACAACTGGATCAGCAAGATGCTGGAAAAGCGCTCGCGCACCGTGCTCACCTCCGGCGGCGTGGCACCGGTGATGGATGAAGGCGGTGGCGGTCATTCGGTGTTCGCCCAGTCACTGATCAGCGCCCTGCGCCAGAACAGCGAAGTGATGGACGGCCAGCGTCTGTACCGCGAAGTTTCCGCGGCCGTGGCGCAGGCGGCGGATCGCTACAATATCGAGCAGGTGCCGGAATACGCGCCGATCAAACATGCCGGCCACGAGTCGGGGGATTTCTTCCTGGTGCCGGTGATCTAGGTCTCCCCAACCTTCCCGTCGGCCAGGGGCCGGGTCCGGTTTGCGGGCCCGGCCTTCTTATATATATAGTATGAGTGTCTCGGCTGTTCAGCCCGCTCGAAATGTAATGGATAATGTTGCCGTCGTCATGAGCGATGTAAAAACCATAGGAAAATATCAGGTTCGCCAGGTGCTAGGCCGCGGCGGCATGGGCGTGGTGTACCAGGCTTATGATCCGGACATGGACCGGCTGGTGGCGATCAAGACCCTGCATGCCAATCTGCTGGTGGAGGACGGCGCCGACAACCTGGTGAGCCGGTTCCGCGGCGAGGCACGCGCCTATGGCCGCCTGATGCATCCTAACATCGTCACCTGCTACGCCTACGAAGAAGCGGGGGATTTCCGCTACATCGTCCTGGAGTATGTGCGCGGCCGTTCACTCAAGGAGATGTTTGACGAGCGCCGGCGTTTTTCCATGGCGGAAGCAGCCGAGATCATGCGCCAGCTGCTGGCGGCGCTGAGCTACTCCCATCGCAACGGCGTGGTGCACCGTGATATCAAACCCGCCAATCTGCTGATCATGGATGACGGCCAGGTCAAGGTCACGGATTTCGGCATCGCCCGCATCGATACCTCCCATTTGACCCAGACCGGCAATATCATCGGTTCACCCAGCTATATGTCGCCGGAGCAGTTCACCGGGGTCAATGTGGATCATCGCACCGATATTTTTTCCGCTGGCGTGGTGTTCTATCAACTGCTCACCGGCCAGCGTCCCTTCGAAGGCGGCGATCTCATCACCGCCTATCACGCGGTCACGTCTTCCGAACCCAAGAAACCGTCCAGCCTGGTGTCCGGTTTGCCTGCCGATATCGACGCCCTGGTGAGCAAGGCGCTGGAGAAGAAACCGGAAGATCGCTACGCCGGCGCCGATGAGTTTCTGGCCGCCATCGATCGAGTGCTGCCGACGCGGGAGCACGGCACCCGGCAGGCGCGCCTGGACGATGCGGGTACGGTGTTGGAGACCGCGGTGACGCCAGCGGCCACCATGAGTGTTGCGGCGCCCGCGGTGTCGGTGCCGGCTTCCCGGCGCACGCTGCTGCTGGCGGGTGGTGGCGCGATAACGGTCATCCTGCTGGCGATCCTGACATGGTGGCTGGCTTCCTCCGACGATACGCCGACACCGGGCGCTGCCGCGCCGGAAAGCGCGCCTGTGGACAGAGCGGCGTTGAGCGAGCTGGCGGACCAGACGCGGGTGGCACGCATCGAACAGATGCTGCATCAGTACGAGTGCGCCAGTCTGTGGACGACGAAGGATGCCGCCGGTGCGACACAGGTGATGGGCTATGTGTCGCGGGAGCAGGATGTGGCGCATCTGAAACAGTCTCTGGCCATGGACGCGCAGCTGGCCGATGTCGGTGTCAGCGTTCAAACTTATATCTGGCCGTATTGTGAATTGCTGCAGGTGCTGTCGTCCAATGTGCGCAATATCAACGGCACGCCCGGCGGGGTCAGCGTGCTGCCCGCCGGCGAATCGTTCAATTTCCGCGAAGGCCAGGATCTGGTGCTCAACGTGCAGACCGCTGCCTATGATTCCTATGTCTATGTCGACTACTATCCCCAGGACGGCAGCGTGGTGCATCTGTACCCCAATGCGGTGAAGCCCGATAACAGTTTTACCGCGGCCACCCGTTTTGTCATTGGCGACACGGCCCAGGGTGGCCAGAAGTGGACCATTTCGCCGCCCTTCGGCCGCGAAATGATCGTGGCGATCAGCGCCAAGACTCCGCTGTTTCCCGCCGCCCAGGTGAGCGATAGCGAACAGGCGGCGGATTACCTGCAGCGTATCAAAACCGGCATCAAAGGCCTGCCGGCCGGCGATGTGTCGGCGGACTATATCTTCATCACCACGGAAAAAGCCCCGTAATAAGGAGTTCCCGCCTGCTTTATGAAGCGGCGGCGGTCCGCTTTGCCGGNNTCCCTGGCGCTGGACGTCCCGGCAAAGCGGACCGCCACCGCTGCCGCGGGCGGGAAGGTGATTTGATTGCTTGGTTCCGCTGCGAGTGTTGCTGTGTTGCACCCGCATCGGTGCTGCCCGTTGATCGGCATTACCCGCTGGATCGGTGCCGCCTGCAGTTTGCGCGCTCTTGCCTCCTACCAGGCTTAAGCTCACAATGAACGGGATGCGGTGGAGTTCATCGTGAGCAACGAATATATCATCCTTGCATTGGCCGCCATCGGCATGGCCAGCGTGCTGTGTCAGTGGTTCGCCTGGTGGGTAAAGCTGCCGGCCATTCTTTTTCTGTTGCTGGTGGGGATCATTGCCGGGCCGGTCAGCGGCTGGCTGAATCCGGATGTGCTGTTCGGCGACCTGCTGTTTCCCCTGGTGTCGCTGGGTGTGGCCGTGATTCTGTTCGAAGGCAGCCTCACGCTGAAGTTCAGTGAAATCGCCGGCCTGGAATCCGTGGTGCGTAATTTCGTCACCAACGGTGTGCTGGTCACCTGGGCGGTGGTGTCCGGCGCCACGTTTCTCCTGCTGGATTTTTCCTGGCAGCTGTCGCTGCTGTTCGGCGCGGTGATGGTGGTGACCGGCCCCACGGTCGTCGTGCCGATTCTGCGCACCGTGCGTCCCAATGCGCGTATCGCCAATATACTGCGCTGGGAAGGTATCATCATCGATCCCATCGGCGCTCTGTTGGCGGTACTGGTGTTCGAGTTCATCGTTTCCGGTCGTGGTGGCGGAGCGCTGGCGCATACCGTGCTGACTTTTCTTGCCGTGGTGGGTACGGGCGTCTTGTCGGGCGCCGTCGCCGGATATCTCTTCGGCATCGTGCTGCGCAATCGCTGGCTGCCGGAATTTCTGCACAATGTCGCGACGCTGGGCACGGTATGCGCGTTGTTCGCGTTCGCCGACGGCATGCAGAGCGAATCCGGTCTGCTGGCGGTAACGGTCATGGGCCTGTGGCTGGCCAATATGCGCGGTGTGGATACCGATGACATCCTGGATTTCAAGGAAAGTCTCAGTGTTTTATTCATTTCGATTCTGTTTATCGTGCTGGCCGCGCGTTTGGATTTCACTTTGTTCCGCCAGCTGGGTGGCAATGTGCTGGCGGTTTTTCTCGTGATTCAATTCGTCGCCCGGCCGTTGAAGGTGTTGGTGTCGACACGGGGCGCGCCCCTGAGCTGGCAGGAAAAAGTGCTGCTCAGCTGGATCGCGCCGCGCGGTATCGTCGCGGCGGCGGTGATTGCCTTGTTTGCCTTGCGCCTGGAGGAACAGCAATTCACCGATGCCCATCTGCTGGTACCGCTGGTCTTTGCTGTCATCATCGGTACGGTGGTGCTGCAGAGCGCCACCGCCGGTCTGCTGGCGCGCTGGCTGGGAGTGGCGGAGCCGGAGCCGCGCGGCGTCCTGATCATAGGTGCCAATCGGGTGGCGCGCCTCATCGCGCACGGTCTGGCGGACAGTGGATTTCGTGTTCTGCTGGCGGACATGAACTGGGAAAACATCCGCGCCGCCCGCATGGAAGGCTTGCCGGTTTACTACGGTAATCCCGTGTCGGAACACGCGGACCGGCAGCTGGATCTGGTAGGCATCGGCCGGGTGCTGGCTTTAACGCCGCAGCGCGAATTGAACTCCCTGGCCTGTCTGCGTTACCGGGCGGAATTCGGGCATGCCGCGGTGTTCGAGCTGCCGGTATCGCTGGAAGGCGAGAGCGCCGAGAAAAAAAGAATCTCGGCTCTGTACCGCGGACGCATCGCCTTTGGTGGTGAAGCTAGTTTCAGCAAACTGGCTTCGCTGGTAGCGCAGGATGCGAAACTGCACCGTACCACGCTGACCGATGATTTCGATTATGAGAGTTATCGTAAACAATACGCCAAGACTTTACTGCCGTTGTTTGCCATCGACCTTCGCGATCAATTACACGTCTATGCCACGGATGCGGATATCCGACCGCAGAAAGGCTGGACTGTCCTGGCCTTGATCGCCGAGCGGCGGGATGAAGAGGGGGTCACGACATCCCGCTGAGTTGAAATGCGAAAGAAGTATTGCCGATAAATATTTGCGTCGGACACCAATTGCGCAAACTCAACAGTAGACAATTCAAAAAATCATGCGCGTCAAAAATTCAACTTCAAACAAATTCTGCGCTATTACCATGTGTAAGCCATCGGCAATAATCAATTCTTAATCGATTTTTCGTTTGCTCATTACACGACTCTGGTTACCATGTGCCGGTGACACGACAGTCACGTAAGCGGTGGGTAGCTTCCGTGTCGGTGTGGGGTTCGCAGTTACGCAGTAATAAAAAAAGGGCTTTGAAGGGGGCTCGGTTGTTGTCCGCCATCTGGGTGTTTGCTACAGAGGGAGGATTACAATGATAGTTTTGTCAGTAAGGAGGGAGTACTGCTGTGCTGTGTTAACGGGGGGTTTCCTGTTTAGCGCATCGACGTTTGCTGCTCCGGTGCCGGGCGGCTCGCTCGATCCGTTGACCATACCGAAGTACGTCATTCCGCTGGTGATTCCACCAGTGATGAAACATACGAACTCCGATACGAGCTACGTGATCGCCGAACGTCAGTTTCAGCAGCAGATTTTGCCGGGCGGCAGCTGGAACGCATTCAATGGTCGCAGTGATGCATTTCCACCGACTACGATATGGAGTTACGGTCCGGCCAGCGATGCCTTGCCGGATTCCAGCGGTGCGGGTGGCGGCAAGGGTGTCGCACCGGCCTTGAATTCGCAGTTCAACTATCCGGCCTACACGGTGGAAACCCTGGTCGGTCAAACCAATACGGTGACTTGGATCAACGATCTGGTGGTCGATCCCTATGCCTGCGCCCAGGCCGATAGAAGGAAACGGCCCGTGATTCCCGCCTGCAACTACCTGAGCCACCTGTTGCCG
>DKAS01000130.1 GCA_002448875.1 Proteobacteria bacterium UBA6920
GACCGGCGCAATGAACTGGAAATCGCCCGCATCCACAATGACGAAGGCTACCAGAACATTCGCCAGAACCTGTCCGATCAGTACAACATCGGCAGCAACGAACCCAATATCCAGGTTTACAANNCTGACCAGCCAGGTCGATCCGGCGAAATAATAAGCATCGCCCGCCGCTACCGGACTTTCGTTATATTCGTTTTGCCTATTCCGTATATATATTATTATTTTATAGCGCTTTTTTCTTCAAGGAAAGTGTATTTCCGCCGTTATATCCGTAAAATCAAAAACGTAGACATTGCTACCAGGTTGCCGTATGACAAAACCAGAACCCACGTCCGGTAATGAAGTTTTTGACGCCAAGCTGCATACTCTGCTGCGTTTGCCGCTGAAAACGCTGCAGCGCCTGGCGGTCAGCGCCAATGGTTTTGTCTTCGATCCGTCGACTGGACAAAGCTATATGCTCAATGAGACCGGACTGGATTTGCTGCACCGCCTGCAGCAGGCGCCCGAACCCGCGGCGCTGATCGAATCCCTGTTGCACGACTATGCGGTGACGCCGCGCGCCCTGGAGCGCGATCTTCTGGAGTTCGTCGGCTCCCTGCGCGAACACCTGGGAGTATAAGACCTTGGTTTTTACCTCGACGGTCGCCGTTACCGGCCTGAACGCGCGGCCGGATAACCCGGGTCCGGGTCTGGCGGTGGCGCGCTGCCTGCGCGAGGCACCGGAGTTCCGCGGCCGCATCATCGGCCTGTCCTACGACGCCCTGGATCCCGGCATGTATCTGCGCGACTACTGCGACGCGGTGTACCTCATGCCCTATCCTTCCATCCGCTCCAGCGACTATCTCAACCGTTTGCAGCAGCTGCAGACTCTGGAAAAGTTCACCTATCTGATCCCCTGTCTTGACGTCGAACTGCCGGGATTTTCCCGCGCCAGCGGCGAACTGGCGGCCATGGGCGTGCATACCTTTCTGCCTACCCATGAACAGCTGCGTATGCGCAACAAAGACAATCTGGAACAGCTGGGACAGCTGGCCGGCATTCGCACCCCGCGCACGGCGGTGGTGACACGGCGCGATTTTTTTCAGCACTGCGAACGCGACGGCTGGCGCTACCCGCTGGTGGTCAAAGGCATCTACTACGATGCCCGCATCGTCGATAACCGGCACGACGCGGAACAGGTGTTCCAGGACATTGCCGCCCACTGGGGCTTTCCCGTCATCGTCCAGGAAATGATCAAAGGCCAGGAGTACAATCTCACCGCCGTGGGTGACGGCCAAGGCCGGCTGTACAACCCGGTGATGATGAAAAAACTGGCAACCACGGACAAAGGCAAGGCCTGGGCCGGCGTAACGATAGAAGACGAAACCCTGCTGGCGGCCAGTCGCAACCTGGCGGCGGCGCTCAACTGGCGCGGCCCCCTGGAAGTGGAGGTCATGCGCGACCAGGAAGGCGTCTACTATATCATTGAGATCAACCCGCGTTTCCCCGCCTGGATCTACCTTTCTGTCGGCAGTGGCGGTAATCTGCCCATGGATCTGTTGAAGCTGATGCACGGGGAGAGCGTGACAACGGTCACGCCGCGGCCGGGCATGCTGTATATTCGCTATGCAATGGAAACCATTGCCAGCATCGCCGATTTCGAAGCCCTGGTGGTCGACGGCGGCAAGTCCAGCAACGGTGCCCACTTGACGTGATACCATGAGCAAACAATCAAGAAAAAAGTGGCACAAACCGACGATGACGCCGTTTCGCATGGGCGGCATCAACAAGTTCGGCGGCACCGGCAAGGCCGTCTGGCGCGGCGAAATCGACGGGGTGACAATCAGCGATCTGCTGGCCGCCTGGGGCTCGCCGTTGTTCATCTATTCCGAACACACGCTGCGCCACAACTATGACAACTGCCTGCGCGCCTTCAGCGCGCGCTATCCGCGCGTGCAACTGGCCTGGTCGTACAAGACCAATTATCTGAGCGCCATCTGCAACACCTTTCACCAGCAGGGCGCGCTGGCGGAAGTGGTATCCGGCTTCGAGTATGAAAAAGCCCGCAGTCTCGGCGTGCCCGGCGACAGCATCATTTTCAACGGCCCTTACAAGTCCCGCGAAATTCTGCGCCAGGCCATCGCCGACAACGCCTGCCTGCACCTGGACAACCTCGACGAGCTGTTCATGCTGGAAGAACTGGCGCAGGAAGCCGGGCGCAAGGTGGCAGTGGGTATACGCTTGAATTTCGATACCGGCTACACCGAGCCGTGGAGCCGCTTCGGTTTCAATGTGGAATCGGGGCAGGCGATGGATGCCGTCTGGCGCATCCAGTCCAGCCGGCAATTGCGGCTGCGTGGCCTGCACAGCCACATCGGCACCTTCGTACTCGAAACCAAGGCCTATGCCGCGCAGGCCAAACTGATGTGCGAATTCATGCGCCTGGCCGAGGAAAAAACCGAATGCCGCATCGACTACCTCGATTTCGGTGGCGGCTTCGCTTCGATGAATTCCCTGCAGGGAGTATATCTGCCGCCGGATCAGGTGGTTCCCAGCCTCGACCAGTACGCCGACGCCATCTGCGACGTGGTGCTGGA
Source organism: Proteobacteria bacterium UBA6920 (assembly GCA_002448875.1). Taxonomy (GTDB): domain Bacteria; phylum Pseudomonadota; class Gammaproteobacteria; order SG8-11; family SG8-11; genus UBA6920. The sequence continues at coordinate 2,577 of DKAS01000130.1, forward strand.
AATGACCCATGAGCGTGAGGCGCAGGGTCTGGCCCGGCCGTTGCTGATAATCGAAAGCGGACGCGCCCTGGTGGACGATGCCGGTACCCTGGCGGCAACCGTGGTCGCCAATAAACGCCTGCCGGACGGACGCCGCGCCCTGGTGATGGACGCCGGTGTCAATCTGCTGTTTACCGCCTACTGGTACAACCATGCGGTGACGCCGACGGCGCCGCTGGAAGGCAAACCCGAGGAAACGGTGATTTACGGCCCCCTGTGCATGAATATCGATGTGCTGCGCTCGCAGGTCATGCTGCCGCCGCTGAATGTGGGCGAACCCCTGTTGTTTCATCCAGTGGGCGCCTATAACAATACCCAGTGGCAGCAGTTCATCGAATACCGCCCCAATGTCGTGATGATCGCCGCCGATGGCAGCACCCATCTGATTCGCCGCAAGGAGGATCTGGCCAGCGTCACCGCGCAGGAAGAGCTGCCACCGCACCTGGCGGTCGCCTTCGGCAAAAACCGGCCCAGATTGTCATGAAAAAACCGCTCGCCATGATCCTGGAACCGGTGCGTACCATCCTCAAGGGATACGCCTCCATCCTGTTCCTGGAGTCTCCCTGGTCGGGCCTGCTGCTGCTGGCCGCCACCTTCTGGTATCCGCACATCGGTCTGTCGGGGCTGACCTCGGTGGGCGTCAGCTATATCACCGCCGTGGTGCTGCGCTTTCCCCAGGCGAAAAGCGAGATCTATGTCTACAACAGTACCCTGGTCGGCCTGTCACTGGGGGCGTTTTTCCCGCTCAACGAATTTCTGGCGGTGATGCTGTTTTTTTCCGCTGTGCTGGCCACCCTGGTGACGGTGGCGGTAAAGAATGTGATGTACCGCCTGGACAATCTGCCGCCCCTGAGTCTGCCCTTTCTCATCGTCGCCAGTCTGAGCACCACCGCGGCCTATTCCCTGCCGGGCGCGCATCCGGCGCTGCAATTCAACACCCAGTTGCCACCGCTGCTGTCGCCGCTGGTGGACACCTTTCTCAGCACCCTGGGCGCCGTCTATTTCACTCCGCACCCGCTGGCCGGCCTGCTCATCTTTGCCGCCCTGCTGTTTGCGTCGCGGTATCTGGCCATTCTGGCCATCGTCGGTTATGCCGCCGGCGTTTTCGGCTTTCGCATCCTGGCCATTCCGCTGTCCAACGAACTGCTGGTCTGGACCGGCTTCAATTTCATCCTCACTACCATGGCCCTGGGTGGAATCTTTACCGTGCCGGGCCGGGCAAGTCTGGTGTTCGCCACCCTGGCGGCGGTGCTCACCGCCCCCCTGATACTGGTGGCGCAGAAAATCGTCCTCACCTACCAGATTCCCATCATGGTTCTGCCCTTTGTCGTCATCACTACCAGCCTGCTGCTGGTACTGAAGAACCGGCAAACTATGGCCCCGCCCAATCTCACCGACCAGCCAGGCATACCGGAACACAACTTCGAGCGGGCGCGCCTGGCGGCGGTGCGCAACGGCAGAATGGACAGCATCTCTGTACTGCCACCCTTCTTCGGCGAATGGACGGTCTACCAGGGCATGGAAGGTCGCCATACCCATAAGAAACCCTGGCAGCACGCCCTGGATTTTTATGTCCTCAAACAAAACCGCAGCTATCAGAATTCCGGGCGGGCGGTGGAAGACTATCACTGCTACAACCTGCCGGTGGTTTCGCCGGTGCACGGCAGCGTGGCGCGCATCCTCGACAAGTTGCCGGACAACACACCGGGCGATGTCGACCTGGGCAACAACTGGGGCAACTTCATTCTCATTCGCCTGGACAGCGGGCTGCATCTGCTGCTGGCCCATCTGAAACAGAACAGCATCAAGGTGGCAGAAAACGACCGGGTCAAGCCCGGCAGCCTGCTCGCCCGCTGCGGCAATTCCGGCCGTTCGCCGCAGCCGCATCTGCACATGCACATCCAGACCGATGCCCGTCTGGGCAGCGCCACCTACCCCTTTCACCTGTCCAGCGTCATCACCGCCACCGTGGAGCAGGACCACCTCTACCGCCTGACCTGCGTACCGCAGACCGGTGACAGCGTGTTGGCGATCGAACAGAATACGCCGCTGGCCCTGGACCTGCATTTGCCGGTGGGCCGCACTCTTACCTATGAAATCCGCAATGAGCGCGGCGATGACATGGGAGAAGTGGAATTCTACGTGGAATTGTCCCTGCAGAACCAGTACCGGTTTGTCAGCTCCGGTGGCGGCAGCAGCGCTTTTGAGGAAATTAATGGCGTGCTGGGTTTCTATGACCGCCGCGGCGGGAAGGACCGGATTCTGGACATGTGGCTGCTGGCCAACGGGCTGACGCCGCTGTCGGACAAGGCCAACAGCTGGCAGGATCAGCCCAGCGGTCTGTTGCTGCCGCTGGCGCCCTGGCAGCGCCTGGCCGTACAGCTATGGTATCCGCTGGGCACCGGCATCAACAGTTCCTATCAACGCGTCTGGGACGGCGACGCCGGCCACTGGCGGCAAACCGGCGTGCATCGTCTGCATTTCGGCATGTTCGGCTACACGGTCCAGAGCGAATCCATCCTGGTGCCTGAAGTCGGGTTCTCGAATTTTTCCCTGACCTGGGGCAAGCGCAGCCTTCACGCCAGCCTGAAACAGAAGGGACTGCGCGAGGACGAGGGCATTCCCGGCTGGAGTCTGTATGTCAATCGCCAGCCACCGGCGCCCGACCCGGAGCAAGAGGCGCGGATGAGGTCACGCCATGGTTGAGCACCGGCGCCTCCACTGGCTGTGCGCCGCCACCGTGCTGGCGGCATGTCCGCTGCTCGCCGACGCCGGTGACGAACAACTGTATTTCAAACTGCTCTACGAACAGAACACCACTGCTTACCAGTCCAGCGCCAGATACCGGCAGGCGCAGGGCCGTGGCACCTTCCTGTACCTGGATTACCTGGACCGCGGTGGCTTGATTCTTGGCAACGGCGAAAAAGTTCTGAACGCGCCCGACGACAGCCTGTACGTGCGGGAAGCATGTTCCGTCTACAGCGCCAGCGTCAATCTCAATCCGGATAAGCTGGCCGGCAAGTTGAGTATGCGCTACGACAGCTACCAGGTGCTGGATCGTAATGTCGTGGGCTTCACCTATTTTGACGGCAGCACCGGTCAATACGATTATCGCGACGCTATCGACAGCCGCGCCTTACAGCTGTCCTACCTGAGCTACGCCGGGGATTTATACCTGGAAACCTCCTATGCGCAGACCCGGCTGCAGGCGAACCGCAGCGATATCGATGATCTCGCCCTGCGGCAGATCGCGCCTGGCATCGGCACCGATTTCAACCAGAACCAGGACTGGGCCCTGTTCCGCGCCATCCTCATCGATCACGACGCCAGCAACCGCCTGCAGCGCAAACGCCACAGCAACGGCTTCCAGCTCAAGGTCACCCACTGGCTGCGCGCAGCCTACTACTACCCCAGCAATCTGCAACTGGGTCTGCGCACCGGCCAGGCCCTGATGCCGGTGGACCTGGACGCCGCCGCCGTTTATACCGCGCCGGCCATGCTTACCCGCGCCTGGTCGGTCGCCGCCGAATGGAAGCTCAACCAGTACCTGCGGGCGATGCTGTATGCCGGCCGGGAGAATTTCGAAGCCGCGCAGACCATTGACAACTACACGGCTAAAACACTGTATATGAACATTTCAGCGCTCTGGTAAGGAGAATACGCTTATGCACCTCAGGCTGCTCACTTTGTTGTTCTTGATTCTGGCGGCCCCGGCGTTCGCCGAGGAAAACCTCGATGACTTCTGGAACGAAAGCTACCGTCAGGAAGCCCTGGGCAAGTACCAGGCGGCCATGGAAGTCATGAACAACTGGCTGCACCTGCATCCCAATCATGAATTTTCCATCATGCGGCGGGGCTGGCTGTATTACCTGCAGGGCAAGCACAATGAGTCCATCAAGGACTACCAGAAAGCTCTCAGCCTCAACGATAAATCACTGGAAGCGCGCCTGGGCATGATGCTGCCGCTGATGGCGCAGAACAAATGGCGGGAAGCCATGGTTTACGGCCGCCAGATCGACGAACTGGCGCCCTGGAACTATTACGCCCATGTGCGCATGCTGCGCTGCGAAGAGGCGCTGGAACAATGGAACACCCTGGCCGACCATGCGCTGCAGGTCTACCTGCGTTACCCCAGCGACGCCACCATCATCGTCTACCTGGCGCGGGCCTATGAAAAACTCGGCAATGCCAGAGGCGCGGAAAAAGCCTGGCTGGACGTGCTGGAAAGAGTGCCCGGCCATGTGGAAGCCAGCCAGTATCTGGCCAGCCACCACCGCCGCTAGTGATCTACTTCCCGACCGCTGCCAGCGCGTGGCGCGGACAGGCGTTCCACGGTACGCCGTGCTTGCCACCTGGCCAGGCAAGCGTATTTTTCGCCTGGCCCACTAATCAGCATCGGCGTGGATTTTTCTCCGGCCTGCTTGCCAGGCGCGCCTGACTGTATATAATTACAGTTATCGTAATCGCGTGCCGGCACCATGAAAGAACCCCTGACTCCCCGGCAGGAGGAAATCCTGCATCTGATACGGGAACATATCGCGCAAACCGGTATGCCCCCCACCCGGCTGGAAATCTGTGACCGGCTGGGATTTCGCTCCCCCAATGCGGCGGAAGACCATCTGCGCACCCTGGCGCGCAAGGGCTATATCGACATGCTGCCGGGAACCTCACGCGGCATCGTGCTGCGCGAAGACACCGGCCTGCCGCTCATCGGCCGGGTGGCGGCCGGCGCCCCGCTGCTGGCCGAACAGAACATCAGCCAGCGCTACGCCCTGGATCCACGCCTGTTCCGTCCGCGCGCCCACTACCTGCTCAAGGTCCAGGGCATGAGCATGCGTGACGCGGGCATACTCGACGGCGACCTGCTGGCGGTGCACCGCAGCCGGGAGGCGCGCAGCGGTCAGATCGTGGTGGCGCGGCTGGATGACGAGGTCACGGTCAAGCGCTTCGAGCGCAAACGCAACCAGGTGCGCTTGTTGCCGGCAAATGCGGATTTCGCACCCATCGTCGTCGATCTCGAGCGCCAGCAACTGATCATCGAAGGTCTGGCGGTAGGCGTCATCCGCAATGGCGGACTGTCCTGATGCGGATTATGCATGGAACGTTTGCCGGGACAATTGCCTCTTTTTGCCGGTCTCTGGCGTGGTCGCGATCGGCCGCCGGCGGCCGTACCGGCACTGCCCACCGGCCTGCCGGAGCTTGACGCCGTTCTGCCCCACGGCGGCTGGCCGCTGGGCGCGCTGACTGAAATCCTGATCGACCGCGAAGGCATAGGCGAGCTGCGCCTGGTGATGCCTGCCCTGGCCCGGCTCAGCACGGAAGGCCGCTGGCTGGCCTGGATCTCCCCACCCTACATCCCTTATGCGCCGGCCCTGGTCAAGCACGGCATCGATATCAGCCGGGTCATGCTGGTGCGACCCAAGGCCGACAGCGATCACGGCTGGGCGGTGGAACAGGCCTTGCGCGCCGGGACCTGCGGCGCCGTCCTGGCCTGGCCACGCAGCGGCGATAACCGCCGCCTGCGCCGGCTGCAACTGGCGGCGGAAGCGGGACGCTGCTGGGGACTGCTGTTCCGGCCCTTGAGCTGCGCGCGTCAGGCCTCGCCGGCGGCGCTGCGCCTGCGCCTGGAGATGAACAGCGACGCCTTGTGCGTCACCCTGCTCAAATGCCGCGGCGGCTGGCCGCGACAGCCGATCAGCCTGGTGCTGCCAGTGACAACATAAGGCGCGGCGACGCAATAAGTGCCGATCAGAAACACATTCTATTTATGTTAAGTATTCTGTGTGACCCGCGCGCAGCCCACCGCTGGGCCGACTAAATATCAATCGCTTACCTGCAATCCGTCATGGCCGGCCGGCAGCGGATCCTTAATGTCAAACGCAGTCACTGTTGCTAGAATACGCCTGCCAGGAACATGCTGTAGACCATGGATTATGCGTAAAAAGGTGCTTGTAGTTTATTATTCCCAGACTGGGCAGCTCACTTCAATCGTTCACTCCCTCTGCCGTACCCTTGCCGCTGATCACATCGACATCAGCTACGAAGCGTTGCGTCCGATGAAGGCTTACCCTTTTCCCTGGCCCCTGTGGAAATTTCTCGATGTGTTCCCCGAATGCGTCTATCTGGATGCGCCGCCATTGCAGCCTCTGCAGGTGGATCCCAGTACGGATTTCGATTTGATCATCATCGCCTATACGGTCTGGTTCCTGTCCCCGTCGCTGCCGATCAGCGCTTTTCTGCAGTCCGACGCCGGCCGGCGGCTGCTGCGCGGCAAACCGGTCATCACCCTCAGCGCCAGTCGCAATATGTGGCTGACCGCGCAAACCAAGGTGGTGAACCTGTTGACCGCGGCGCAGGCACGCTTGCTGGACAATATCGCGCTGGTGGATAGCGCGCCCAGTCTGGTCACCTTCATCACCACGCCACGCTGGCTGCTGACCGGCAAGCGCGAGTCGACCGGCGGCTGGCTGCCGGCCGCTGGTATTGCCGCCGCGGATATCAGCGCCGCCGGCCGTTTTGGCCACGCCATCGCCGCTGCCCTGCTGGCCGCCACCGGTCCGCTGCATGGACCGCTACTCCAGGGTCTGGGAGCGGTCAAGGTCAATCCGGATCTGATCGCCAGTGAACGTATCGGCCACCGCAGTTTTCTCCTGTGGGGCAGACTGCTGCGCGCCGCCGGCCCCGCCGGCAGTGGACGCCGCAAACCCCTGCTGCTGGTCTACCTGGTGTTTCTGGTGCTGATGATTGTCAGCGTGGTCCCCGTGAACATGTTGCTGCGAAAGTTACTTTCACCGTTTACCGCCAGCAGGGTACGGCGTTTGCAAACACACTATGAACAACCGTCCGGTTCCGCTACCTTCCGCATGCAGGAACGGCCGTAATGTCCGCGGTCTACATCACCGCCATGGCGGCCGAACTGCCCAATGCGCCGGTGAGCAACGATGAAATGGAGGCCATCCTCGGTCGCATCGGCGGCCAGGCCTCACGCGCCCGGCACCTGGTGCTGCAACGTAACGGTATCCGCCAGCGCCATTACGCCATCGACAAACACAGCGGCCGCCTTACCCACAACAACGCGCAGCTCACGGCGGCGGCGGTGCGCAAACTCGATAGCGACGCATTTTCCATTGACCACTGTCAGCTTCTGGCCTGCGGCACCAGCTCGCCCGATCAACAACTGCCCAATCACGCCGTCATGGTGCACGGTGAACTGGGGATTCCTCCCTGCGAAGTCGTGGCCAGCGCCGGCATCTGTACCTCCGGCATGGCGGCGCTGAAGTATGCCTATCTGTCCGTGCTCGCCGGCAGCTGCAGTCATGCTGTGGCCACCGGATCGGAGCTGGCATCCACTTATATGCTGGCAAGAAATTTCGGCGTGGAATCGGCGGCGCGGGTGGAAGCCCTGAGCCGCGCCCCGGAAATCGCCTTCGAAAAGGACTTTCTGCGCTGGATGCTGTCCGACGGCGCCGGTGCCGCGCTGTTGCAGAACCGCCCTGCCGCCCGCGGCCGCAGCCTGCGCATCGACTGGATCGAGCTCTTTTCCTTCGCCAACCTGGCGCCGGCATGCATGTTCGCGGGGGCGCAGCAACAGGCCGACGGCCGCCTCATGGGCTGGCGGGAATTTTCCGGTCTGGGCGACGTCATCGAGCATTCGCTGCTCAGCGTGCAGCAGGATGTGAAGCTGCTGGATCGCCTGATCGTGCCGCTGACCGTGGAGGCGGGCTTTACCGCCCTGCGTCAGCGGCGCGGGCCTTTGCCCGCGGAGCTGGACTATTTCCTGCCCCATTTGTCGTCGGAATATTTTCGCCCCAAACTGCAGCAAGGGCTGGACAACATCGGCGTGCGCATCCCCCAGGAAAAATGGTTTACCAACCTGGCCAGCCGCGGCAATACCGGCGCCGCCGCCATCTATCTGATGCTGGAGGAGCTGCTGCACAGCGACCGCTTGCACACCGGGCAGCGGCTGTTGTGTTTCGTGCCGGAAAGCGGGCGTTTTTCCGCCGCCTTTATGCTGTTAACCGTAGTCTGAAAGGAGTACCGACAGCGATGAAAATATCCGATGTGCCGCAGGATCGTAACTTAACCCTGCAGGGGGAACGCAAGGCCGTTTATGCGGTGGACGAACAGGGCCGCTACCGGGTGATCGCCTCCAGCGGCTGGGAAGTAGAAGAAACCGTCACCAGCCTGGCCGTCGATCACTATCGGGAGCTGGCGCAAAACGCCCGTTCCGCGGTCATGCATGGCGAGCTGGCGCCGCTGGCGTACCACCTGCACGCGCGACGCTATCAAGTGGTGACCCTGGCCCAGGCTACGGGTTTTTTCCAATGGCAGGTGCGTAGACATTGCCGGCCGCGGGTGTTCGCCCAATTGAACAAAAAAGTTCTGGCGCGCTACGCCGACGCCCTGGGGATGAGCATCCAGCAACTGCAAGTCCTGCCGGTGGAGAAATAGACCCGCGATGACAACCCTGATTCAACGTACCGCTTCCCGTTCCCAGCAGGACTTCGAACACCGGCACGCCGCGCACTGCGAAAGCGGTGTCATGTCTTCCCTGTTGCGCCATCACGGCCTGGACATTTCCGAAGCCATGGCCTTTGGCCTGGCATCCGCGCCGCTGTTCGTGCATCTGCCGTTCGTCCGGGTCGAGGGCTTTCCCCTGACCGCCTATCGGGCCGCGCCGGGCGCGATCATCCGCGGTCTGCAGAAAACGCTGGGCGTGCGCATGCGCAGCGAGCGCTTTCGCGACCCGCAGGCCGCCGGCCGCCGCCTGGATACGCTGCTCGATCAGGGTCAGGTGGTCGGCGCACAGGCCTCGGTATACTGGCTGCCCTATTTCCCGCCGGACATGCGTTTTCATTTCAACGCTCACAATCTGCTCATCTACGGCCGTACAGGCGATGACTACCTGATCAGCGACCCGGTAGCGGAACATACGGTGCGCTGCGCGCGCGAGCACCTGGACAAGGCGCGCTTCGCCAGGGGCATCTTCGCCCCCCGCGGCCTGCTTTACTATCCGCAAGCCATGCCGCGGCAAGTGCATCTGGAAAACGCCGTGCGCCAGGCCCTGCGTAAAACCTGTTTTCTGATGCTGCGCACCCCCTGGTCCCTGATCGGTGTCGGCGCCATACGCCGTCTGGCGGAAAGCGTGCGCCGACTGGCGGATCCGGCGCAGGATCCCCGCTATGCCCGCCTGTTCGTCAGCTTCATCGTGCGCATGCAGGAGGAAATCGGCACCGGTGGTGGCGGTTTTCGTTTTGTGTACGCGTCGTTTCTGCAGGAAGCCGGGCAACTGCTCGGGCGCAGTGAACTGGAATCAGCCGCTGTCGCCATGACCGCGGCCGGTGACGCCTGGCGGCAGTTTGCGCTGGCGGGGGCGCGTTTCTGCCAGCAGAAAGCGGGAGTCGGTCTGGACCAGCTGGCCACCGCGATGCTGGAATGTTACCAGCGCGAACACGCTGTATTTCGCCAGTTGGCCGCCATAAAAACCTGATCCCTCAGTCGCAGCTTTCGATAACGAACAGGGCATAGCGCCCCTGCGGCGTGCGGTTGATGTGCAGCAGGGCGCCGCCGCTGAATGCCGCCGCCACGCCGGCGGGCGCCGTGGCATGATAGCCCGTGTCACCCCGGTAATCGTTCAAGGTGCCAGCAGCGAAGTGCTGCATGATCTGCGCCTGCGCTTGCGCCTCGACGCCAAAGCCGAACGCCAGCCGTAGATTCCGCGCCGGCGGCAATTCCGCCAGACACTGAGCCAGCGCTGCGTCACTGTCGGCAAATGCGCAGTAAGTGAAACGAGCGCGGGCATTGGCCGGCGCGTTGCCGGTCCACAGCCAGTGGCTGGCTTCCGCCATCGGCGTTTGCGCCGGCAGTCCCAGTTGCCGGCGGTGATGCTGCAGGGGAAAGACGCATTCCTCCACCGCCCCCAGCAGGTACTGCGCCGCCGCCCCGGCTTGCGAAGCTTGAAACATCGCCAGATGCAATGCCGTTTCGAACGGCAGCGTGCGGTGCGCCAGCGTCAGGCCGCCGCCGGCCAAACCCAGTGCCTGGGCGACATAAAACGGCGCCATATTGTTGGTGATGTTCATGAAATCAAACGGCATCGGCGGCTGCCGGTCACGCAGTATGCGCTGGCTGACACTGATGACCTGGGCGATATTCCCCGGCGACACAAACAACAGTTCGCACTGCGGCGCAATGCGCGCATCGACGCTGCGCGCGCAATGGCCGGCACCGGCGAGGGCCAGGTGGATGAAATGATTCAAGCGTCGCAACTTGCCGCCCCACAATTCGGCAATCAGCGGCTTCAGATCGGGCGCCTGATCGGTCACCGGCCAGGTTTGCCGGCTGGCGGCGTAGATATACAGAGGATGCCGCAAGCTGTTCACCGTCAGTTGCCGTTACCCAGCAGAATACTGCTGTTGTTGCCGCCGAATCCGAAATAATTGAGCATGAGAATACCATCGCCGAAGGCCAGGTGTTCACGCAATGGCGCCAGCATGATGTCGGCGTCCATGCTGGCGAAGGTCGGCACTCCGGGCACAAACCCGCTGCGGATACAGGCCAGCAGGGTGATCAATTCGACCACCCCGCAGGCGCCCAGGGTGTGCCCCAGGTAAGGCTTGAGCGAAGTAAACGGCGGCAGCGGCGCATCGGCGTACAAGGCGCGCATGGCGGCGCCTTCGGCCTGGTCATTGTTGTCGGTGCCGGTGCCATGGGCTTTGATCAGGGTCACCGCGCGCCGGTCCAGACCCGCGTCCGCCAGGGCCTGTTCCAGCACCCGGCGTATCGCCGTCGCATTGGCCGAGGTGATGCTGCCGGTATCGCAGGTATTGGCGCCGCCCAGCACCCGGAACGGCTGGCCGCCGTCGGCCGCCGGGCCCGGCCGGCAGCTCAGCACCACCGCGCCCACTGCCTCGCCCAGCACCGTGCCGTTGCGGGCGGCGTCGAAAGGCCGGCAGGCATCTGGGCTGAGCAGCATCATGGCGTGGAAGCCTTCGAAGGACAGGCGGTTGAATATTTCCACGCCCAGGACCACCGCGTGTTCATATACACCGGCGGCGATCATGCGCGCCGCCACCAGCAGCGCATTGGCGCTGGAGGTACAGGCGGTGTTGAAGGAAAACTCTTCGCCACCAAGGACAAAGTGATCTTTGACATGACCGGCGAGCACGCCGAAACCGACGCTGTACTGGGGCAGGCAGGTGCCATCAACGAGCAGATCAGCGCGGTAGCGCCGTTCAAAATCGGAAATATCGCAGGCGGTGCTGCCGCAGAAAACGGCGGTGGCCGATCGCTCCGCTGCGCTCAGCTGCGCATCGGCCAGAGCCTGGGTGACGCTGAATTGGAGGTGGTCATAGAGCGACGACTCGGCGCCCTGAATTTCCGTGGATGCGAAACCGCAGTAAGGCGCGCCGGCCGACGCCGTATGCACCGAGTCTCGCAGGGACGGCGCCCGCCCGCCGTCACGGCAGGCGGCGCTCACCTGTTCGCGGCCATCGCCGAGGGCGCAGCGGATACCGCTGCCCCGGACATAAACCCTGCGCCTGCTTCCTGCCGCCATGACCCGCGCCGTTATTCCGGTTTTACCAGGTCCGCCAGGCGGTTGACCGTCTCAAACGCGCGCCTGGCTTCCTTGCTGTCGGTGATCTTGATGCCATAGCGCAGCTGGATGGCCATGGACAATTGAATGGCATCAAGCGAATCCAGTTGCACACCGGACTCCATGCCGAACAGCGGATCGTCGTCGCCGATAGTCTCCGGCGCCACGTCCTTGTCCGACTCCTCCACGATCATGCGTTTGAGCTGGGCCTTCAACGCCGTATCCAATGATCCCTTCATGACTGCATTTGACTATTTTTACGACATCCACAGTATACACGAGATTCCGCCGCGCCAGTATGACCACCCCCACCCTGTCCCGCCCCCTGGCAGGGGACGGGAACGCGACGCGAACTTGTGCCTATATTATTGCAGGTCTTAGTAAGCGCGGGTGAACAGCAGCAACGCCAGCAACAACATCGCGCCGCCAAACCCCAGTAAGGCCAGTGATTCCGGCACCACCGCCGACCAGGGAGCGTGCCGTAGAAACACGTCCAGGTATCCCTCCAGAGCCCAGGACATGGGAGACACGTCGGCGATCCGCTGCATCACGGGGGGCATGACAAACTTGGGCACCATAATGCCGCCAACGGCACCGAAGATGATATTGAAAACACCGCCGAGCGTCGTCGCCTGGGTACTGGTGCGCGCCAGGGTGGCGATCAGCAGGGCGAAGCCGATGGCGGCAAAACTCACGGCGCTGGCGATTAGAAACAGGCCGACGAAGGAAGACGGCCAATTCAGCCGGTCACCACCCAGCAGGGGCACCAGATAGCGGCCGACCGCCACCATCAGCAGCAGCTGTAAAAGATTAATGGCGTAGTACGGCACTAATTTAGCCAGCAAGGACTGCAGCGGAGAAATATTCAGCAATTGCAGGCGTAAGAAAGTGCCCTGCTGTTTTTCACTCAGAAAGGTGGTGGACAGGGGCACGATCACGAAAAACATGGCGAAAATAAGCCATGCCGGCACATTCTGCTGCACCGCCGTGGGCGGCGCGATGGTGTCTTCAGGCCTGCCCGCGGTCAAGGTGGCACCGGGCGCGGCGATGCCATAACGGGTTTGCACGCTGACTGCGCCAATGGCGTCGAGATCCTGCATTCCCGGCGGCAAGGCGGTACCGAACAGCTGCTGTACCCGTGCTTTGACCGCGGCCTGCCGCAGGGTGGCATAAAGCAGCTCCCTGACATAGGGCTTGACGGTGGGCGCCAGCACCACCGTAAGCAATGGCGGCTCACCCGCGCCGCGATCGCTGAGCGGCAAGCGCCGTGCGAAATCATCCGCCAGCCTGACCGTGATGGCGTAAGCCTGCTCGTCGGAAGAAGTCGATGCCGGCAGCTCCGCGGCCGTGACCAGCTGCGGCCGAAATACCGGATGCTCGCGCAAGGCCCGCACGAACTCGCCACTTACCTCGGTGGTGGTTGGGACGATGAGCAGGTAGTCGATCCGCACCGCCTGGCGCTCGCCGAATGCTTCCTGCATGGCGATGGACATGATGAGAATAAAAATCGCCGGTAGAATAAAGAGCACCGCCAGCCCCTGCCAGTCCCGGGACAACAGTCGCAATTCCTTGCTGACCAGCGCCGTGATTTTACTCATGCTCGACCGTCGACGCATTCCCGCGCAACAGCTGCAGATATGCCTCCTCCAGATTGCCAGCGCCGTAGTGGCAGCGTTCGATATGCAGCCCGGCCAACCCGGCTATGCTGCCCAGAGCGGCCAGCGCTGCCGGTGCGTCGGGGGTATGCAGCGCCAGGTTGCGACCGCCGGCGTCCGTGGCGACAAAACCCTGCTGTTGCAGCTGCGCCAGGCTGCTGGCGGGCGGTGCGGCGGCGAAGCGAACCTGCAGCTTGCCACTGTGCATCCGCTGCAGCAGTTGTTGCATCGGCCCCTGCAACACGATTCTGCCACCATCGATCACGGCCAGATGATCGCAGATCTGCTCCACCTCCTCCAGGTAGTGGGAGGTGTAAATCACAGTAATTCCCTGGCGATTGAGTTCGACGATGCGGTCGAGAATGAAGCGGCGCGAATGCGCGTCGATACCGACGGTGGGCTCGTCCAGACAAAGCACACGGGGCTGGTGCAACAAACCGATGGCCAGATTCAAGCGGCGTTTCATCCCGCCGGAATACCTGGCTGCCGGTTTGTCCAGATGTTCGTTCAGACCGGTGATCTGGGCGCAAGCGTCGATACGTGTGTTCCGTTGCGCGCGGGGCACGCCGGCGGCGGCGGCGAAGAAGCGCAGGTTCTCGCGCCCGCTCAGCGACGGATAGAAGGCGAAATCCTGGGGAACGAAACCGATCTGCCGCCGCATCGCCGCCAACCTGCCGGCAACGGCCTGTCCATCGAAATGGACCTCACCGGCGGTTTTACCGACCAGACCTACTAGGATGGACAGCAAAGTGGTTTTGCCGGCGCCGTTGGGTCCCAGCAGGCCGAATAAACTGCCTGTGGGAATGGTCAGATCGACGGCATCCAACGCAACCAGCGGCGGCTTGCCATAGGTTTTGCTCAGACCGTGCACCTGAAACATCTTGCTCTCCGTCCTTGATTCGCTTCATCCCGGCTCCAGCGAGCCGTCGCCGACCCTGCGCTGTCCGAACATTCGACGCGATCGCCTGCGAATGCGCTTCCCGCCTCCGCGCCGGTGGCCGGCACGCACATTATTCCGCAACTGATCAGGTTAATAAACCAGTATTAGGCGACTAACATCGTCGCGGCCGCAGCGCGACCACCAGGCACCAAGGCAGGCATGAATCACAACTATAGGGAAACGGCCGGGGCCACACCGCCCGCAAGCCCGTAGTTGACTCCAAGCGGCAACCGGCGATGAGTTTGGCGCTCGACCCCGCACGCGGGGCCGCCCCCCCTTCCCAACCGGTTCAGAACAGGGTGACATCCATGCTCGACACATCGCCCAGGACTTCGAACTTGAACTTGTCCTTTTCGATCTCGTCGATCAAGTCCACCAGCAGGCCCGCCTGCTTTTCCAGATCGCCGAACTCGCTCAGCACCAGTTTTTGCAGTTCCCGGTCGTAATCCCAACCGGGGCTGGCGATGGCCAGGGCATCGTTGATGTGGCGATAAATCGCCTGGTGGGGCGCCAGCAACCTGGAATAGGTGGGCAGGTGGCTGAAATGCTTGAAACCTATGCCCGACCGGTACCACAGCACGAACTTGTTCTGTGCATAGTCGCCGGTTACCAGACGCCAGGCTTCGCTGTCGGGCCCGTCGTTCAGTGCCCGGTAACCGTTCTGGATGAAGATCATCAGATCCACCTTGGTCAGAGAGGCGTAGCCAACGATCTGGGCATAGGAAACCCGCTGATAGACCTGTTCAGCGATGCGGGAGAATTCGCCGAAATTGGCCTTGAAATGATGGATCGTACCCTTGGTCGCTTCCGCCAGCTCGTTCATGCTCTTTGCATCCTGCTCCATGGCCACCGAAGACTGCACGAAATCGGCGAGTATGCCATTGATGTTGACGGTGGCATCGCGGGTGGAATTGGCCAGGCGCTTGACTTCGTCGGCCACCACGGAAAAGCCGCGCCCGTGTTCGCCGGCGCGCGCCGCTTCAATGGTGGCATTGAGCGCCAGTAGATTGATGTTTTCCGATATTTCCTTGATCAAACCCAGGATCTCCGACACCTGCAGGGTGCGCTGCCGCAGTTCCGCCGCCGAGCGTTTGATCACGCCGATCTTGTCAGCCATACCGCCCAGTTCACTGACTACCCGCGACACCGCCGTCTGACCCTCGCCGGCCACCTGCACCGCGCGCTCAGAGATTTCCTCCACCAGATGCAGCTGCTCGTTGACCTCGGTCAGGTCGTCCTGGGTGCGGTTGAGGTTGTGCAGCAGGTTGGAGGTCTTGAGATAGCCGAGTTCGGCGCGGAGATTTTCCCGGCCTTTCTGTTTGTGGTGTTCGGCGATGATATCCAGCGACTCGTTGATGCGCTCCATGCCGCCGACGAACAGACCGCGCTGGCCGACGCTTTGCGTATGCCGGTAGTACAACTGATCGCGCACCTTGTGAAAACTGGTTTCGGTTTCCTTGAAATATATTTCCGTGAGGTCACACCCATCATTGAGCAAATTGGCGATGCGGGCCATGCGCGACAGGGTGGGCACCCGGGTGATGCGGTAGTCGAAGCGCCCCTGGCTGAACTCCTCGGCCAGTTTCTCGATATTCGCCAGCAGTTTCTCATCGTGGCCGATAGTCAGTATGCGCAGCACCATCAGCAGTACCCCCGCCGCGGTCAGGGCCGTGAACAGGGGATCCAGACCATAGCGCAGAAATACCGTCCCCACCATGGCCAGCATGATGGCAAAGGCGACAAGGCTGGAAACGCGATTGCTATAGAGCCAGGAGAAACTCTTCATAATTTCCCCCAAGCTGTGAAATGGCCTGCTGCAGGACCCCGAGGGACCGTTGCAGGGCGTCAGCAGTAGCGCCGGCTTGCTGTTCTATCTCCCACATCTCTTCATAGATCGGACCGATAATTTGCAGCGCTTGCTCATTGGGATGGCGCTGCACGATGAAATACTCCTTGAGCACGCCCTGCGGATCACGACCCGGCGTGATATTGGCGAACACCCAGTAACATTCCCGGCGCCGGCTGCGACATTTGAAATAGACGAAGACTTCGCGCTTGCTTAGCAGTTCCTGCCACATGAAATCCACCATGGCCCGGGGCATGGTGGGATGAAACTGCAGGGCCAGCGGCCGACCAAGCACCGCATCCTCGCTCAGCGCCTGGCGGTCAAGATACGCCTTGTTGACATAGACCAGCACGCCTTGCGGATCGGTCTTGCAGACCAGTAGCCGCTGGTCTGCCGAACCACCAGTAGCGGCATCATCAACTATGTCTATAGCCGTGTTCATTGCCAGCACCCACCGGGAATCGCTACCAACTAAGTTAATCAAAGTCACCTGTTTCGCAAGCGACTCCGCCCCCTGACTGTATCGGAGCGAATTCCCGAGGCCTTAAGCAAAACCCGCGCATAACTTCTGTTAAAACATGAGGTTAGGGCGCTACCCCGAGGTGGAACCGGTAAAAAATTGTTTCACCCCAGGGCCAGGCCCGCCGTACCGCCCTCAGGCCGGCTGGCGCCGCAATACAATGGCCGCCAGGGGCGGCAACGTGAGGCTGATGGAATACGGCCGCTGCATCCAGCCCTGGCTGTCGGCATGGATGTCCGCGCCGCCATTGCCCAG
>DKAS01000097.1 GCA_002448875.1 Proteobacteria bacterium UBA6920
CCCGCCGGCACGGCCCGGCCTCGGTTGCGCTGGAACCGGCCACTAGCGCGACGCTGGAGCAACATCTTGTCTGTGGTTTCCCCGGCGGCCCTCTGTTAGAATTTTTTTCGGTGGCAAACCGCGCCGCGACGCCCGATCCGCAACTTGACCCCATGGACTACACCACCCTTTCCGACGACGAGTTGCTGCCCAGACTGCAGGCTGGCGATACCCGGGCATTCCGTTGTCTGTACGACCGATATTACGGCCTGATCCTCTATGTAGCACGCCGCTGCGGCATGGATGGCATGGAGGCCGAAGACATTCTCCAGGACACTTTCCTCAAACTGCTGCAAAAAGCCGGCACCCTGCGTGATGCGACCGCGATCAAAAGCTGGCTGATCAGTACGGCGCGCAACCAGGCGATGGACATATTGCGTCGCCGGCAAACGACCCGCAGTAAAAACGAGGCGCTGGCAGCAAGCACCCCGGTCGACGATGGTTTGGCACCGGCGTCCTATGTGCGCGAACTGGAAGTGGCGCTGGTGGGCAATCTGATCCGCCAGCTGGCGGCCGCCAGCGGCGACGACGTACTGGTGCTGTTCTATATCGAAGGCCGTTCGGCGCAGCAGATCGCCGACCTGTGGAACGCGCCCGTGAGTACTGTGACCAATCGCCTGTCGCGGGCGCGCCGGCGGTTTCACGAATTTTTCGCCGGTCATCTGCAGCAGCTGCGCGATGACCTGCCCTGAGTGGAAGCGCAAAGCATGAGCACCGTGAATGACGAAGACGAAACCAGACAGCCACTGCTGGACGACGCCGCCTTCGCCCAATTGATGCAGGCGGAATACGCGCGGCAGGCGGCGGACGCCGGTGATCACCTGCAGCGTGAGCGCATCTGGCGGCGCATCCAGACCCGTGCCGCCTGGCGCCGCTGGCGCGCCTGGCTGCCCGCGGCGGCCGCCGCTGTGCTGGTGCTGGCGCTGGCGCCCCTGCTGCAATCGGAACAGGACGGAGATTTGCGGCGCAAAGGCGACGCCGCGACCGAGCAAGTGGTTTTTCTCCAGGTGCAGGTGCTGGGCGCCGACGGTCAAACCCTGCCCCTGGGGCCGGCATTGCATCCCGGCGACACCCTGGTGTTCAGCAGTAAAGTCAGCCGCCCCGGCAGCGTGGCCCTGGCCATGGCCGGCGGCGATAGCGTGCCCGGCATACGTTTCAGCGCCGACAATCACCACCCCGGCGTATGGCAGCGACTGCAACGCGATGGCCAGGCCTACGGCTATCGCATTGAAGCCGGCGATAGCACACTGCGCTTTTGCCTGATCGGCGCGGATACCAGTGGAGATCTGCAACAACGGTCTTCCGCCCTCGCCGATCTCTGGCCTTATCTGCCGGCCAGCGCCTGCGCCGTAATTAACGCCGGCGGGTAAGGATGTGGATCCGCGGATGTCACGCGCCGGTACTTTCCCGCTGATTCTCCCGACCAGGCTTCTGCTGCTGGCGGCATGGCTGTGCCTGCACCACACAGTGGATGCTGCCGACCTGCTGCTTTCCGGCGTGCAGCAACCCGACGTCGGCGGCGCCGACTATTACATCATCAGCATCGGCGTCAACACCTATCGCGATCCCTTCTGGCCCGCGCTGCAATGGCCGGCCAGCGACGCCGGCAAGGTCGCCGCGCATCTCGGTCGCGATACCACCGCGCCGATTCACAAATACCTGCTGGTGGACGAACAGGCCAGTTTCAGCAACATCAACCGGGTATTGAACGAAGTCGCCGGCATGGCGCACGCCGATGACACGGTGATCTTCTATGTATCCTCCCACGGCACCCTGGCGCCCGGCAGTAACGGTGAACTGCAACCGGTGACCGTGGTGCATGACACGCAAAGCGAACAGCTGCTGACCACCGGCCTGTCGCATCGCAGCCTGCAGCAGTGGCTGGACCAGCTGCCGGCGCGCAGGAAACTGCTGATCTTCGCCACCTGCCATTCCGGTGAAGGCAAATCGCAGCTGCCGCCGGAGGTAAAACGTCTGATCAACAGCCGCAAGGGCAGGCTGGCGCCGCTGGCCGACGCCTCCGAGGGCACACTGATTCTGGCGGCGGCGGCCCAGGGCGAGGCGGCCCACGAGGACGACTAGCTGCAGGGAGACATCTATACCTACTATCTGGTGGAAGCGCTCAGCACCTATGACCGCAACCGCGACGGCGTGGTCAGCGCGCTCGAGGCCCACGATTACGCCAAGGAAAAAACCTGGACTTACACCCAGGGGCGGCAGCGACCCACCGCCCATGCGCGCTTCATCGGCGATGCCGATATCGCCCTGGCCGGCCGCAAACAACGCGACGGGCTGCCGGTGCTCGAAGCCTATGATGAACGGCTGGCCGGATTCGCCCTGCAGGTCAACGGCCAGGCCAAGGGGGTGCTGCCGTTCGCGTTTCCCCTGAGCGACGGCGGCGGCAGCGAGATTGCCTTGTACGCGCCGGGAGACGACCAGCCGCTGGCGCGCTACCACGTGTCCGCCGCCGCCGGCGACACCCTCACCCTGCGTCAGGTGATGACCGAGCGGCCCCTGGAATTCACTGTGCGTCAGCGCTATCAGTGGTGGCGTGACGCTGCCTGGCGGCGTCTGAGCGGCAGCGACCACGCCGACGCCACCATGATGGCGGCCGCCTACGGCATCGGCATGTGGAATCTGGGCATCAGCAATGAGTGGACCCGGCCACAGAAGAATGACATAGCACCCTTTATTGATACCGAGGTCGCGGTGCGCTCCCTGCTGCTGCGCCTGGGCTACCGCTACGCCCTGCCGCGGCTGGCGCTGGCGGCGACGCTGGCGACGGGGCAGGAGCAGGTCAGCATTTCCCTGATCGATACCACCGGCACCGACCGGCTGCATTTTCGCGACCGCGCCTGGGCGCGGGGCCTGGAGCTGGCCGCAATCTATGAACTGGGCGTTGATGTGTCCCTGCTGCTGGATGCTGGTGTCCGTCGGAACACCTGGCGCCTGGACGAACTGGGTGCGCTCGACGGCCAGCGCCGCTGGCTGGGGCTGGGCGTGGAATATCGTTTCGGCTGGCACGCCCGGAGTCTGCGATGAACCTACCGATGCGCCTCCTTACACTGCTGGAGATCCTGTTTCTTGCGGCCTGCGGCCTCAATGCCGAGCAAGGCGCGCGTGGCGGTCTGGACCAGGCCACAGGCACGGACGACCCCTTGGCGCGACTGGCCTTTACCGGCGGCATTCTGCAATCGGACTCGCGGCTGCTCGGTTACAGCCGCCAAACCGGGCGTCTGAGCCTGGTGGATCCGCTACAGCCGGCGGAAGTCTGGGGCGCCTCACTGCCCGGTTATGACTTCGCGGTGGCGCACCCCGATCTGCACGGCGCCAGTGTGTTTGCCCCCGGGCGGGTCAGCGTGGTCGACGATCGCCAGGGTCGCCGTGACTTCACCCTGCCCCTGGCCTATGCCCACGTGGCCAGCGCCGCGCAGGCGGTGGCCTACAGTCTGGCGGCCGACGATGGCGCGCATTTCATGCTGCTGCGTTTTCTCGGCGCGGGTCAGTGGCAGCAGGAAACCCTGAGCGTGCCCTGGGCCGATAGTCTGGCCGTCGTCGGCTCGCTGCCGGTCAATCAGCCGGTGCTGCTGGCCAGCGTCTTCGACGCCAGCGCCACGCTCCTGGTCGTCTTCGCCCCCGCCGACGGACGCTATGCCGTCTACCAGGCGGCCGATACCGGCAGTACGCTGAATTTCACCGGCAAAGCCTGCGCGGGCAACGGTCTGGGCAACCCCGAGCAAGCCTATTTTCGCAGCCTGGAGTGGGACGAAGACCGCCGGGTCTTCTACCTGGGGGACATTCACGGCAGGATTTACGCCGTCGATCCGCTGGCCGCCTGCGTGGACTGGCAGAACCCACCCGTCCTGGCTCTGGCCAACACCACCGCCGTCAGCCGCATTACCGTCTATGAACCGGGGCAACTGGCGGTGACCCAGAGCGAGGGTCCTTTGACCCTGGTGAACTACGATACCGGCGGCTATGCCACCACCGCCGGCCCATACAGCACCGGCTGTCGGCTGCCATTCGGCGCCTTGCCCGCGGGCACGGAGCATCTGCTGGTGTTCTGCGTGGGGTTTGATAGCCGCGGACAGGCCGTCGCCCCCACCACCGGACCCGGTGATCCCAACATCGACCCTGCCCGCTATCTGCTGCTGCGCCGCGCCGACGGCGGTCTGAGCATGGTAGCGACGGAGGATGCGCCCACCGCGGGCATTGCCGTGGACAGCGGCAACGCGGTGCTCTATCGCCTGTTTGCCGGCGCCTTCGGCCGCTTTGAGAGCATCGATCTGCTGACCGGCGAGCGCCGCCTGAACAAGGGTCTTTTTATTCCTGACTTGCTGCACTAGCGGCCGGTGTCGGCGACGACGGCGCATAGCCCACCAGTTCACCGTAGCCGCGACCGCTCACCGCCTGTCCCTGCCAGGTACCGCTCACCGTCACCGCGCCTTCCCAATACGTGAGCCAGTGGCGCAGCTCCTGCTGCGCCAGCACCGGCTGCACGCGCAGATCCACGCCCGCCGTCGGCTGCTGCCAGTGCCACCCGGCCGGATAATCCGCGCCGCTGGCGGCGCTGTGCCAGTGATCGGTGACGCTCCATTGCACCGCCGCCGTTGCCAGTGGGCTGGCCAGGCCCGCCGGCGACACCTGCACACCCACGCTGTACAAAGTCGCCGCCTGTGGATCGCGCAGGCGGAAATACATCAGATCCCAGCCGTTATCCAGCTGCAAACCGAACCAGTCCCAGCCGACGCTGCCGGCCGGCAGCACGCCGCTGCCCCATTCATGGTCCAGCCAGGAAGCGCCTTCGACCGTGTAGTCGGCACCGTCCAGCGTGATCTGACCGCGGGTAGGCAGGCGCGTATAAGAATAGTAGTACGATGCATTGCCGGCCTGCGGTGCCTTGCGGCTGTAACCATGATCGCCCTGCAACAGCAGCGGCTTGCCCGCGGACAGCAACAGGTCCAGCCGCAGATTCTCGTGATGCGCCCGCAGACGCAGGGGGAACAGCGCCTCGTCCCGTTCCTGGCGCAGCGACCAGTCATCCAGCCAGAAGGCGAACGGCTGTGCCGTGGCGCCGGCCAGTTGCAGCACGCCGCGATTGCGGCGTTCGGCACTGACAAAGCGCCCGTTCTGGGTATCGGTCAGCGCCAGATGCGCCAGGTAATATTGACCGCTGCGCCATGCGGAAACACCGGCGACACGACCGACACCATCGGCAAAGCGAAACAGGGTCAGTTGATAACCGAAACGACGACCGTCGGCCGTCGCCAGATTGCCGGTGACATACCACCACTCGTGGCGATAATCCGGGTGCGCGCCATGATCGACGGGGAAGCGCAGTGGCCGCGCGGCCTGCACGGCGGTAAACGCTGTGCCTGCGGCGTCGTCAGCCGCCAGCAGGTCACCGATGGCGAGCTGCGCCATGGCCTGGGGATCGCGGTCCGGCGGTGCGGAACCGGTCAGGGCCAGCAGCAGCAACAGAGCCAGGGCCGCAAGCCACAGTGCAATCCAGCGCAGACTCATGGTAGTGTTGTCGAACCTGTCATTGTCGCGGTCCCGGCGTCCGGTCAGTGGCAGAACGGATGGCAAAGCAGTGGTCAGTGCCCGCCGCGGAAACGCGCTGTAAATCTGCGATCAATCTGGCGCGGTTCCCGGCAACTATCACGGCCGACCTGATTTGCGCATAACGCTTCCATTTTGGCAACGGCGATTCGACCATGAAAAACCTGACAGTGGCATCCGCGGTTCTGTCTTCCGTTCTGCTCTGCGCCACCGGCCTGGCTCGCGGCGCACCTGGCGCACCGGTGCTGGAACTGCCGCTGGCCGACTACCCCTACAACTGGGACTACGGCTATCGCGCCCCCAGCATGCAGCAGTCGCTGGAGCTGAGCAAGGATTTTTACCTGTACGGACATGATCGACTGCACCAGTTGTTTGCCCGCCGCCCCGCCTGGCGCATCATCACCACCACCGCCTTCGACGTGCTCGCCATCTGGCTGCCGCCAGGCAGCGCCTGGACCCATGAGGAATGGCATCGCGCGGTGATGGGCCGCTACGGCATAGACAGCTATGACGAAGTTTATCGCTTCAATCTGTTCGCCGACAGCATCTCCGTCAGCAAGGTGCGTGACGAAGACCTGATCCGCCTGAAAAGCCAGCACCCGGCAGACATGGTGCGCATGCACATCGCCGGCAGCGAAGCCCAGCTGGAGCTGAGCTTCGCCCTGGAAAAGGACATGTTCTTCCGCGACACCCCCGCCTGGGGTGGCGTGGTGCGCTGGGACAACTATATCAATGCCATCGGTTATCTGCAGTTGTGCGACTCTGCCGAGGCCGACACCACCACCCAGGAATTTCTCGCCAGCGAGGATACGCACATCAGCAAGCGCGACTTCACCGGACTGGACTGTGATGGCTGGGTCTATGACCTGTTTCGCCCCGACGAGCCCTATGCTGCCCGCGGTGTGCACCCCTCCGGCGTGGGCATCGATCGCTACATTCAACACAGCGACCTGACCCGCCAGGAAAAAAACTATTTGCACCGACAGTATCTGCTGTCCTACCTCAATCTGGCCAATCCCTTCCTGCTGGAGTTTCGCCATTTCGCCGCCAGCAATCCCTGGAGCGGTCGTGCCGCCGCCTGGAACCTGACCCTGCGCCATCACCTGACGTCCTTTGGCTATACCGTGGACGCCAATCTGTTCTGGCGCCAGGCCGGCGACAATCTGCTGTTCACCGTTCACAACTACTTCAATAAACAACATTACTTCCCCGGATTCGATCTGGAACTGGTGGACACCCCGGTGAACCTGCTCGGGCACGCCGTCCCCGTGGGACTGGGCGCCGGCCTCTGGCAGCAACCCGAGGCGCAGAGCTTCACCACTGATCGCGGCAGCGTCGGTGGGCATGCACGCCTGCGCCTGGCGTTGCCGCTGGGGCGCGACCTGGCGCCCTACGTGGAAATCGCCGGTAAAACCGCCGGCTGGCAGGCGGGCACGGTGTATCTGCAATCGCAGGTGGAAGGCCGCCTGGGCCTGCGCTGGACCCTGCGCTGAGCGGGTATTTTTCCCCGCTTATATTTTTATACGCGAAAGCTAAAGTCGCACCTGAGCCTGCCGATAATCAATATGTTGTTTACAATTACTACCCTCTCCCTCTCGCCCTTTCCTCTGGAAAGGGCATTTTTTTATCGTCGAAAGTATTAACGCAGCGGCGCAGAGACGGCTACAATACGCCCGTGTTCGACCCGCAGATATCCATGACTACAGGAGACTCCAGCATGCACACCCGTCGCGTCCTTTTGCTGTCGGCTTTACTGTTGAGCGGCACCGCCCAGGCCTATGATCTGGACTTGAGCAAAACCAAGCCCAGCGTCTTCAGCTACAACTATATCGAAGGCGGCTACGTGATCTATGACGAACAGGAACGGGACGGCATTTTCATCGACGGCTCCTACGGCGTTACCAAGAACTACAATCTGACCGCCGCCTACAGCAACACCTCGGGCTCCGTCGCGGGCAACGACTTCAAGGTCAGCAATTTCGCCCTCGGCGTGGGCTATCACTTCAAATGGGATTTCACCAATCCCAAGCGCAGCCATTTCCTGGTTAAGGAGCTGGATGTGAATCCCGTGGCGGGTGTCGAGTCCACCAAAACGGTGGTAGATACACCCTTCGGTTCATCATCGGACAGTGAGGGCGGCGCCTATGCGGGGGTGAAGATGCGCAAGCGTTTCATGCCACAGGCGGAAATCGCCGCGGCCGTGATCTACCATACCAACTTCGACGGCATCTTCGCCTTCTCCATGGAAGCCCTCTGGGAAGTCACCCGTGATCTGTTCATCCGCGCCTCCGGCGAACACTACGATGAAGATCCGTACATCAATTTCTTCGACAATGACAACGTCGCTCTGAGCGTGCGTTACCAGTTCAAATAGCCTTGCCGCCGCGCAGGGAAGCGCGGCCCGCGGCCTTCCGGGCTTGACCTCGACCGCTGCTTGCCGGAGTCTAGCCGTGTTTGCCGTCACCCCAGGGAGGGAGTTTTGCATGGGTTCGAGGTCCCGCCGTCTGTACCTGCCGTTGCTGCTGTTGTCCGTCACCGCCTGTGACTTGATCGGCGATCACCGCTCACCCCCTATCGTTTCCGGCCTCGACAGTCGCCCGTCGAACAAGCAGTGCCTGGCCGGCGAACGTCCGCTGCCGGCGGACCGGGTGCTGGAGCTGGCCGATGCTTATCCCAACCTGCAGTTTACTTACCCGGTGGCGCTGGCGCAGGCACCCAATGACGACGCTTACTGGTTCGTGGTGGAAAAACGCGGCCGGGTCATGGCGTTTCCCAACCATGGCGACGTGCAAAGCGCGCAGCTGATCTCCGTCATCGACCTCAGTGGCACCCGGGTCGACGCCCTGGGCGGCGACTTCAGCTCCGAGGCCGGTTTGCTGGGCATCGCCTTCCACCCGGATTACCGCGACAACGGCTATGTCTATTTGTCATTCACCGCCAGCAACGCCAGCCTGGGCCTGCATTCGGTGATCTCTCGCTTCACCATGAACCCGCAAACACTGACCCTGGACCCGGCCTCCGAGTCCGTGGTGCTCACCGTTCGTCAGCCTTACGGAAATCACAACGGCGGCAACATCGCCTTCGACCGCGACGGCTATCTGTTGATCGGTCTGGGCGACGGCGGCGACGGCGGCGATCCGCACAACAATGGGCAGAACACCGGCACGCTGCTGGGTGCCANNGGCCTGCGCAATCCCTGGCGCTGGAGCCTGGACCGCCAGACCGGCAAACTGTGGGCCGGCGACGTGGGTCAGGGGCGGTACGAGGAAATCGATATCGTCGAAGCCGGAAAAAATTACGGTTGGAGCTGCTATGAGGGCAACAACCGCTATAGTGACGGCAACGCCAAGAGCGACGCCCAGTGCGGCAACACCTATCAACCGCCGGTGCTGGACTATGACCGCAGCCAGGGCTATTCGGTCACCGGGGGTTATGTCTACCACGGCGCGGAGATCCCGGCACTGACCGGCGCCTATGTATTCGCCGACTTCGGCAGCGGCCGCCTGTGGGCGCTGTTCGATCCCTACGGTAAAGCGCAGAACCGCGAACAGGCCAGCACCGGTTTGTATATCAGCGCCTTTGGCGAGAGCAAGCAGGGAGAGTTGTATCTGCTGTCGTACAGTGACGGTCGCATCAAGAAAATCGTCGCCGCTGCGGCAACGGCGCCGCTGGCTACCGGGTTCAGCAGCCTGCTGTCGACCAGCGGCTGTGCCGACGCCGCCGACCCCAGGATGGTCAGCGCTGGACAGATACCTTACGACGTCAATTCCCCCCTGTGGTCCGACGGCGCGGAAAAAAAGCGCTGGCTGGCCATCCCCGACGGCAGCCGCATCACAGTAGCCGGTGACGGCCGCTGGCTGTTTCCCACTGGCAGCGTGCTGCGCAAAGATTTTTATCTGGGCGGGCGCATCATCGAAACCCGCCTGCTGGCCCGGCACACGGACGGCGAATGGGCCGGCTACAGCTATGAATGGGACGATGCCCAGCACGACGCCAACCTGCTGAGCGCGGGCAAAAGTAAAGTGATCGACGGCCAGACCTGGACCTACCCCGCCGCCGGCGACTGCCTGCGCTGCCATGGCAGCGCGGCGGCGCGTGCCCTGGGGCCACAGACCGCGCAACTCAACGGCGACTATACCTACGAGCGCACCGGCCGCCGCGCCAATCAACTGGTCACCCTGCAAGACATCGGCTTGTTCGCCGCGCATACCAGTTTCGGCGGCGCTCCCACCCTGGCCGATCCGGCGAACGCCGGCGCCGACCTCACCGACCGCGCCCGCGCCTATCTGCATGCCAATTGCGCCAATTGTCATCGCCCCGAGGGCAGCGCGCCCGGCAGCATGGATCTGCGTTATGACACGCCGCTGGCCCGCAGCGGCGCCTGCGATGTCGCTCCCACCGAGGGCGACCTGGGCATTGCCAACGCGCGCCTGATCGCCCCCGGCCAGCCGCAGACTTCGCTGCTGTCGGTGCGCATGCACAGCGTCGGCGACGACCGCATGCCGCCCCTGGGTCGTCACCTGGTGGATGAGGCGGGCGTCGGGCTCATCGATGCCTGGATAACGGCGCTGACCGGCTGTTAGAAAATTCCTGTCCACCCGCATGGCCGCTCGCCGGCACTCCCATGTCACGATCCGTTGTCCTATCAACCGGGGCAGCACGTCCCTTATTCGGCGTTCCAGCAAGCCAGGAACACAACACCCGCGCGGAAAAGTCACGCTAGGCTTCAGCCCGGACCAGGGCCAGCAGATTGCCCGGCGGCGCCGAAGATCAGGTCCAGGCTGTCATCATAGAGCTTCTGAATATCCAGGCCAGCGGTATGCGCGATCAGGATATCCCCGTAGAAACAGGAGGCCAGATGCAGCAGGGTGGGCATGGGATCGCGGGCGGGATCGATCTCCACCAGGTGCTTCAGCAATAGCTCGTTACCACTGGGTATTTTTTCCGTGAACAGTTCGGGCAAATCCGGGTAAAGCAAATAGCGGTCAGCGGCTTCAACGTCATAGGCGGCGTTGTCGATTTCGTTGGTGGCCAGGTAGGCGATGTAATTCACCATGAGACGGGAGTGCTGCTGCACCCGCTCCGCCGTATGGCGGAAGATGCGTCGAATGGCCGCTTCTCCGCGCAGCGGGTATTTGTGCTGCAGCACCAGCAGATCCAGGGCCCAGATCCCCGTCATGTAAATCAGGATGTCTTCCTTTTTCGCCAGATAATTGAAAAAGGTCATTTCCGTGATGCCTATCTCCCGGGCAATGTTCTTGACCGTGATATCCCTGAAATTAGCCTCATTACTCAAGCGATAGACCGCCGCCAGGATATCCAAGCGGGTCTGGGCCTTATTCAACGCTCGTTTACCAAATTCCATCATGACCAGAAAGTGGCTCTATAACATTATGTATGTATTAGCTATTCGATAATTATTATAGTCAGCTAAATGTTTATTGACAAGCACGGCTGGCGCGACTATTCTTTTAGTAGACTAAATATTTTTTATTTCTCTCACTCATGGAATGGTTTCCAACTTACTCTGCAACCCGTAGGGAGACAGGTCATGATCAAGAGGTACCGCTATCCGTTTCGCTTCTATTTCCTCAGCGCCGTCCTGGCCTGGCTGTTCTGGCTGGCAGCGGCCTGGTTCAGCCACCATCCTGAGATTTCCTATTCCAGGCTGCTCGTCAGTACCGCCGGCCTGGTCGGCCTCAGCATGCCGCTGCTGGTGGCCTATTACTACATAGCCAAAGATCGCTCGGTACGCGCGGATGTGACGCGGCGTTTCTTCAATTTCAGCCCAACCATCAATCGCTATGTGGTGATCGCCGTGGTATTGATGCCCGCCAGCATCCTGTTGGCTATGGCGATATCGCTGCTGCTCGGCTATGACGTCCGGCAGTTCGTTATCACCGGCCATGCCACGTTCACTTCCGGCGTCTTTCCGGTGTGGTTCATGCTGATCAGCGCGCCGATTCTGGAAGAGCTGGCGTGGCATACCTATGGCACCGACTGCCTGCGGCAGAAATACAGCCTGTTTACGACGTCCTGCATTTTCGCGATTTACTGGGCCTTGTGGCATGTGCCGCTAGCCTTGATTCAGGGTTACTATCACAGCAACCTGGTGAACCAGGGCATGGTTCACAGCATCAATTTTCTGGTAAGCATCTTCCCGTTTGCCTTGCTGATGAATTGGCTGTACTACAAGACCGATCGCAATGTGCTGGTAGCCGTCGTGTTCCATCTCAACGCCAATGTCTTCAACGAAATATTCGCGACCCATCCCGACAGCAAGGTCATCCAGACCGCGCTGCTGACCGCGCTGGTGATCTATCTGCTGTACAAAGACCGCAAATACTTTTTTGACTCTGTTGCCCCGGCAGGCGGCAAGGGGTGGTTGCTGCTGTCCGGGATTCTGCTGCTCACCCTCTCCAGCACGAGCAATGCGGACTCGCTGCTGCCGGAACGTCGGAAAAACCAGTTTCCCACTGATTCCGGGCACCTGCTCGCGCCGCTGCCCTACTCCATCCCCGCCATTGGCGAGGGATTGTTTCTGCTGGCGAACTTTTCCAATGCCTTTGCCACCACCGCTGACCCGTCCATCATCGAAATCACCGGCGATGCGCGCGGCCGCGCGGTATTGGTAGAGGAACTTCCGCTGCTTCCGCAACACCTGTTCCTGCGGGCGAAAAAGATGAATATCAGCACCGTTGCGGTCAACAACTATGACAATCGCGGCATGCGCACGCGCAAGAATGACTATTCCCTGCTGGAGTTCGCGAAATACGGCAGCGACACGCTGGGACTGGATCTGACATTCTGGCAACGACAGCTGAATTTTTCGCTGGACCAGTCCCGGGAAAAGGGCAGCCTCAACACCATCCGCGACGCCAAAGGGGTTGTAATCAATGATTTCAGCAAGGACCCCTTCGTCTACAAAAACCAGTTCACCCGCTGGGGCTTGCAACTGGACATGACGGATGATTACCTGGATGCCCGCAAAGGACTGCGCGTGGATTTCAGGTATCAGGATGTGCCGCCGTCAGCAACAAACGATCCCGACTATTTCGTGACCGAGATCAACGCCAGCCTGTTTTTGCCCGCATTGAGAAATAACACCCTGGTAATAAATTATTACCAGTCCGATGCCAATATACGCAAAAGAGGCAACACCGATCCCGCGGCGATCAGCAGCGAACTGGGCTTTCATTGCCCGCCCGCCGATAGCCAATGCCAGGATACGGAGGCAAAGCTGGTGGATAAGTTCGTTGCCCAGCGACGCTACGGTACGGCATCATCCCTGGGCGGAGACAATCGCTTTCGCGCCTACCCCCAGGGCCGATTCGACGGCGCCCACGTACAATTCCTTGGCGCCGAGTACCGCTGGAATTTCGTACACGATGCCACGCCCTTCGACTATTTCATCTGGAAAGACACGCACAGCGGAGTACAGCTGGCATTTTTCGGCGAATACGCCACCGTCGCGGAGACTCGAAACGATCTTTGGGATGACGCCCGCCTCGTTCTGGGTTCCGGCCTGCGCCTGGTAACGACCTCCGGCAGCATCTATCGGGCGGATCTGGCGGTGGGGGATGAAGGCCCGGCATTGAACTTGTTTTTCTTTTACCCATGGAAATAGCAACGCTGACTGACTCACTCACCCTGTAATTGCGCCGCCGGCGGCGCCAGCGCCCCACGCGCTGCCGGATACAAGGCCGCCAGCATGGCCGCACCTGTGGCCAGCAGCCAGGATTGCATGAGCAGGCCTGGCGACACCAGCAGATCCATGCTCCAGCCGAACGATTTGATATTAATGATGTGCACCAGGGCGTAGGCCAGGCCGACGCCCAGCGGCAGGGCGAGCGCTCCGCCCAGGGCGCCCAGCATCGTCGACTCCAATACCAGCAGCCGCCACAACTGCCCTGGGGTCAGGCCCAGAGCGCGCAGGATCGCCAGTTCCCGCCTGCGTTCCAGCTGCAAAGTGATAAATGCCGCGAGTATGCCCAGAGCCGAAACCAACACCGCCAGCTGGCGCACCACATCGGTCACGGTAAAAGTGCGGTCGAAGATCGCCAGGGAGATGCGGCGTATCTCGCCGCTGGCCCGCGCCTGCAGCCCTCGGGATTGCAGGCGCGGCTGCAGTTGCGCCAACAGCGGTCCCAGCGGCGCCGTCTCGCTGACGCTGATCGCCACATTGCTCACCCGCCAGTCGCCCCAACGCCGGCCATAGACCTGACGATCCAGCAGCAAGCGCCCCTGCTCTGAACCATAGTCGCGAAAGACGCCGGCGACCAGAAACCCCTGCTCACCGGCAGGTGTGATCAGGTTGAGGCGATCGTCCGGCCGCAACCGGTGGTGCCGAGCCAGGGGCTCGGATACCAGAACGGCGGCGCCGGCGCGCAAGGCATCCACGGCTGCCGCCGTGTCACCGGCCAGCAGCTTATAGGCACGCAAGGTGGCGATGTCCACATCCACGGCGGTCGCCTGCACCGTTCCCCAGGTGGTCGCAACCTGTGTCTGCAAACCCGGCGCCACTTGCCGCACCTCGGGCAGGGTACGCAGTTCCTCCAGCAACTGTTCATCGATGCCGTTGCCACTGTCATCGCGCACATAGATATCCGCCTGCAGACGGTACGCCAGCCAATCCTCCAGACTGTGACGGAAACTGGCAACCATCAGCGCCACGCCGGTAACGGTGGCAACGGCGATGCTCAGAGTGAGCGTGGCCACCGCCGTGCGGCGCAGATTGCGCTGATTGTTGCGCACCGCCAACTGTGGCAAGCGACCGAAACGGCGGAAAAATGCTGACAACAGATGCAACAACAGTGACAGCAGCGGAGGTAATAACAGGGCGAAACCTGCGACACAGACAAACAGACTGGCAAAATCCTCCAGCAGACCGCTGTCTGCGCGCAGCAGACCCGTGGCGCCGGCAAGGATCAGCAAGCCACCCACCGCCGCCAGCCACGGCAGGCGGCGGCGCAGACGCGCTTCCCAGCCGTACCCCGCCAGCAGCGCCCCGGGCGGCACCGCCATCGCCTCCAGCGCCGGCGGCATAGCCGCCAGCAGGGTCATGCCCAGACCGAAGGCCAGCGCCTTGTACACCACCGCCGGCGCCAGACGCAGTTGCGCACTGTGCAGCGGCAGGTACAAATCGTTGACCGTGCGCACCACCAGTTGCAGCAGACCCTGCCCCAGAAGAGTACCCAGCAGCAGGCCGAGCACCACGGCCACCAGGCCGATACTGAATGCCTCGCGCAGCACCAGCGCCAGCAGTTGCCCGCGGCTGACCCCCAGGGCGCGCAGCCGGCCAAACAAAAAATAGCGTTGCAGCACGGCGACCAGCATGGCGTTATAGATGAGAAAGCCGCCGATCAACAGGGCCAGCAGGCTCATGGCGACAAGGTTGATGCGAAACGCCCGAGTCAGCCGCTGCAATCCATCGAGTTGTTGCTGTTGGCCGGTGATCATCGCATCGACCGGCAACAGCGCGCGCACTGCCGCCAACGCCTGCGCATCGTCTGCCATCGCCAGATCGATGCGCGACAATTGCCCGGGCATTTGCAGCACGTCCTGAGCATCGGCGATATCCATGATCAGCAGGCCGCGGCCGGCATCCTGCTCCATCGTCGCCACCAGGCGCAGCACATAGGTACGATTGCCGACCTGCGTACCACGTGATACACCGGGCTGCCATCCCAGGGACTTTGCGTCGCCGGCATTGGCATAAACCGCGATTGCCGCGCGATCGCCGGCGGCGGGCGCGCGCAACGGCTGTGTCAGGTGCAAATCGCGACCGAGACTGCTCTCGCTGAACGCATCGACACCCAGCACTTCAAAGTCCTCCGCCGCCCCGTCCAGGCGCAGGCGCAGGCGGCCACTGACTACCGGCGCACTGCGGTACAGACCCAGCTCGCGGCGCAGGCGCGACAGAATATCTTCCGACAGGGTGAGGCCGGGTCGGGAAATCACATGGGTACGCCCACCACTGAGCTGACCGGTAGCGGTGCGATAGGCCTGGTCGGCGCTGTCGATGGCGATATCCATCGCCACCACCACCGCTACACCCAGCACCAGGCCGCCCAGTACCAGCATCCCCTGCAGACGATGCCGGGTCAGGCTGCGCCAGGCCGCAGCGGTGACCAGCGGCGGTAGCCACAGGCTCACGCCAAACTACCTTTGTCCAGAACGACACAGCGATTGGCCAGGCCGGCCACCGCCTCACTGTGGGTGGCGATCAGCAGGGTCACCGCCAACTGGCGTTGCAATTGCGCGAACAGCGCCAGCACCGCGTCGCCGGTGTCCTGATCAAGATTCCCTGTAGGCTCATCGGCGAGCAGCAGCTGCGGCCGGTGTGCCAGGGCGCGCACGATGGCCACCCGCTGCTGTTCGCCACCGGACAGCTGCTCGGGAAAACGGTGCGTCAGCGTGGACAATCCAACCTGATGCAACAGATCGCGGACAAAGTCCTGACTGGCGCGGGATAAGGCGCCATTGATCTGCAGCGGCAGCAGCACGTTCTCCAGCACAGTCAGCGCTGGGATCAGGTTGAAAAACTGGAATACCAGGCCGATGTGGCGACGGCGAAACAACGTGCGCTGCCGTTCCGACAGGGTATCGATACGCTGGCCGGCGACGGTGATAGCACCGGCATCAGGCAAGTCTATGCCGCTGAGCAAATGCAGCAGCGTGGATTTTCCCGAACCGCTGCGTCCCAGCAGGGCCACCATCTCGCCGGGCGCGATGTTCAGCCGCACCTGCCGTAGAACCGGATGCCGGTGTTCGCCGTCGCGATAGGATTTTTCGAGATCAAGAACTTCCACCTGGGGCGCGACAACCGCTGCAACAGAATCGGTATTCATCCCAATCCATGCACGGTAATGGTGATACGCCGCCGCTGGCCCTGCTGTCGATGCTCCCACAGATATACGCCCTGCCAGGTGCCCAGCGCACAGCGGCCCTGTTGCACCGGAATACTGATGCCGGCCTGGGTCAGCACGCTGCGCACGTGAGCCGGCATGTCATCGGGACCTTCGTCCTGGTGCCGGTAACGGGGATCGCCATCGGGCACCAGATCCGCCATGAAGGTTTCAAGATCCGCCCGGACGGTGGGATCGGCATTTTCACACAACATCAGGCTGGCGCTGGTGTGGTGCACGAATACATGACAGAGACCGGTCTCCACCCGCGCTTTCTTGACGGCTTCGTTGACGTTTTGCGTCACATCGTAGCTGCCCCTGCCGCGGGTGGTCACTTCGAAACTGACCTGCAGCGACATAAATCACCTCAGTAATCAATGATCTGGCGGAAAGTGTAACGAGGACCTGGCGGCACCACAACACGGGACCGCGATTTGGACTTAAGACTCAGGAAATAACACGGGGTAAATCAGCAAGATAGCTCCGACGAAGCAGTTACCTGGCACGGTATTCGCAAAAATTTGCCGGTAAGGCCACGCCGGCGCTTAACACCTGGACGGCGGCGGCCGTTACATATCGTAGGGAGCAGGTCACCGAGGAATTAGCGTTTACTTTTCACTACGAGGGCAGTCATATGATGGGGTATCTGATGGAATCCGTGGTTCTGGCTTTTGTAATGGGCGGCATTTTCGGCGCCATCACCGCACTGCACCTGAAACAGCCGGAAAAAGTCCCGGTCAAAGCCCGTAATCGCAATCACCCCCGGTAACTCGCCGACGAGCGCGCGGCGGGACGCGGGTTTTACTTGGCGTCCGCCGCGCAACGAAAACCCACATCGCCGCTGGTCATGGCCGGCTCCGCGTATTGGCGGGCCGCGGCGCGAAATACTTCGCTGATGGCGTAGTGACCGATACCGCCGCCGCCACCGCGTATCACCCGGTTCTTTTCGCCAAACTCCGCATGCTGATAGGTGTTGCCGGGATAGGGTTGATACCACGAGTCGGTCCACTCCCAGACGTTNNGCCGCGGGCGGCCTTCTCCCATTCTTCCTCGGTCGGCAGGCGCCGCCCCACCCAGGCGCAGTAATCCTGGGCGTCGAAAAAGCTGACATCGCTCACCGGCAGCTTGTCCATGGCGTCCTGCTTGCTGTACATGGCCTGCAGCAGGGCCTCCTTGGGCATCACCCGTGTGTCCATGTCGAGGCGAAAATAGTCGGTGGCGATCCAGCGCAGGTTGTCGACGTCGGTGGCTTCCAGTTTCTTACGCACCAGGTTATACCCGTTCTGGGTCCAACCGAACGGTTCACGTCGGCCGGTGGCGGCAACGAACCGCTTATACTGGCCGTTGCTCACTTCCCACTTTTCGATGGCAAAGGCGGGCAGCGTCACCTTGTGCTGCGGGNNGCCCATGATGAACTCGCCGGCGGGAATCAGCACCAGTTCGCTGGCGATAGTGCGCGGATCCGGCCCCTGCCGCTGACAACCGCCCGCCGCCGCCAACACCAAAACAGCCACCACGCTTCCTGTCTTCATATGCTGCTACTCACTCACCCTTGGCTTTGTCCGTCGCCACGTCCCGGGCACAGCGGAAACCAAAGGTATCGTTGGCCGTCTTGCGCGCGAAGAAACTGCGATTGAACACCGGCGCGGAAATTCCGCATTGATAAAATGAACAGTCCCACCAGGA